>JBAXAD010000044.1:0-20123 GCA_037142715.1 Paludibacter sp.
CCCTACAAACCTTCAGCCACCGTTTGGTATTCCACCCAAGCCACCGTGCCCGAGCAGCAACTGACGCTGGACATCAGCGAAACTCCTTCCGACTTCTGCGATGCCGACACGCTCATCCTCTCCATTGCCATCGAGTTTGGCGAGCTGGATGCGTTTGGCAATCCTGTTGCCATGAAGTATGGTGGTGCAGGTAAGATATTGGGGACTAAGTGACCGTGACCTAACAGGTTTTTTTCAACCTGTTAGGTCTTAGAGTAAATAAGTATTCAAACCATACCTAACAGGTTAAAAGAATACCTGTTAGGACAAAAAGCCACACTTTATACCTAACAGGTAGAAGTAAACGGGTTAGGACATTATAGATCTTCAAAAAAAATAAAAATAGATTAACAGCGGACGGCATTTATTAAAATATAATGCGTAGATTTGTGAACTTAACACCAATTGGAAGTTAAGAGCAGTGAAGGCATTGCATGGTATAAAGGAATCACAATCAGCAAATTTATTGTAATATAATCCATAAATCACTATTTATGCCCAAAGGAGTTTTTATTCAGGATGAAAAAGTAATGGAGCGATTCCGGACAGTTGTTCAGGATTCAATCCCCTTTTCGCTCAAAGTCAACAAGAATATCTCAAAGCTTGCACAATTGATTTTTGAAAAAACACGCAACCCTATCAGTGAGAGCACTTTGAAAAGGCTTTTTTTGTATCCCGATACTACAATTCCTTCGTTATATACCCTCGATACTGTATGTCAGGCAATAGGATTTGCTGATTGGAATGATTTTACAAAAAAAGAGAATCCAGTTACTGATTTTGAGCATTTAGAAATTATCACGATGGTACGACAAAATGGATACCGTGATTTTGATGAATTCAGCCAAATTATTTCCAGATTTGCCGATACTCCCAACAAATATGAAGTTACATTGGCATTGCTTCAGGTTGCTTTAGCCAAAAAAGACATTGAAACCTTATCGCAGCTATTTGATATTCCTAATATTTTCGATTTAATAGATTACAATTCAGCACAATTTTACTTTACTCAGGAACTTGGACTAAACTTTCGCAATTCGCCTTTGTTGAAAGACCTGATTCTGATTTATGCAAAACATCCTGTTGCTCAAGAATCTTATATTGAACGATTTGTGGACGAGGATCATCTGAATGGGTATTATGGCGAACTACTGGAACATTATCATAAACACAAAAGAAACCTCGAAGCACAGCTGTTTTTTCATTGTTTGATGTGTCAACGCGATATTGAAAATGGCATTCTGAAATCTCCGCATTTTGATTTCCTGATTCATTTTCGCGAAACAGAACCTGTACACCCTATTCCTAAAATGCGCAGACTGGCTCTGCTGATAGTTTATTTTAGTAATGACAAAGAAATTGTGGATAGTTTATTGGATGAAATACCGGTATATATTGCCAACGAAAATCAGGATTTATGTCTATTTGTAACGTTAATATTTTGTCAGATTGTTTTTATAAACAAGGATCAGTATGCTTTAAAAAGAATGTTCCAATACATGAATTTTACAACCAACCATTATACTCAAAACATTAATATGCTTCGTTATGCCAATTTATTAAAGATTTATGAGGCTTATGTTTTGCTCGGCGATGGCAAACTTCAGGAAGCAAAGTCCAAACTTTCAAGTTTTAATCCACTGCATCAATGTCCAAAAACCTATAATTTGCATAACAAGAATTACGAAATTGTAAGCAAGATGATTTCTGATGAAATATCAAAAATAATAACACTATAGAATTAAATATCCTCTCTTTTTTTCGTCACTCAACTCTCAAAAACAGGTTAAGATTCTCGAGAGGCTAAACTATTTCTAAAATGGGAAGATTTTGTGAATATGATAAAAAATTAATATCAAGATATTTTAGGTAAATTTGCACCCAAAATCGCTATTTATGCCCAAAGGAGTTTTTATTCAGGATGAAAAAGTTATGGAGCGATTCCGCACGGTTGTTCAGGATTCTATTCCCTTTTCGCTCAAAATCAACAAGAATATCTCAAAGTTTGCACAATTGATTTTTTCAAAAACACGCAACCCAATCAGTGAAAGCACTTTGAAAAGGCTTTTTTTGTATCCTGATATTACAATTCCTTCGCTATATACCTTAGATACTGTTTGTCAGGCAATAGGTTTTGCTGATTGGAATGATTTTACAACTGATTTAAATCAGCTGTCAGAATATGAGCATTACGAGATATTTTCTGTAGTAAAACACAATGGCTACAATGGCTGGGAAGAATTTCGAACGATAGTTAATCGGTTTAAAGATTCAGCTAAAAAATACGAAGTGGTGTTGGTGCTTGTTGATGTGGCTATCCAAAAAAAAGATGTGGAAACACTCAAGAGAATCTTTGACTTGCCAGCATTGTTTGAAATTCTTCACGACAACCGACCACAGTATTATTTCCTTCAGGAATTGGGATTAAAGCTCCGAAACAGTGAAATGATTTACGACCTCATTCCGCATTACGCAAAACATCCGGTAGCGCAAGTGGCATACATCGAGCGCACAGTGGATGAAGATCATCTAAACGGCTATTACGGAGTGCTTTTGGAAGAATACCACAAGCACAAAACCAACCTCGAAGCGCAATTATTTTACCACTGCCTGATGTTTCAGCGCGAGAGAGAAAATGGGAATCATCGGAACCAACACTTCGATTTCCTTGTCAGCTTCCGCGAGACCGTACCAGTACATGTCATCCCAAAAATGCGACGATTGGCTCTGCTTGTAGCTGAATTTCAGGATGATGCCGACTTAATTGAAAGCTTGTTGGAAGAAATACCCGCCTTATTACCCGAAAACGAGGAAAACTACAAGCTGCACAATGCTTATGTATTCTGCAATATAGTGTTTCATACCCAGAACGCATATCCAATTAAATGCTTGTTGAAGCACCTGAATATGAATACCGATGTGTATAGGCGGAACATTGTTTCGGTGCGTAATTTGAATCTTTTAAAGATTTATGAAGCATTTGTTTTGCTGAAAGATAATCAACCGGAACTTGCCAATGCCAAACTGCAAACCTATAATCATTTGTACTTTTCGCCCAACCATTATAAAAGATACACTTTGCATTATGATACTGTGAAGGCAATGATTAATAACAAACCGTGAAAGAATTACCTCCCCAAAAACTAATCCAGAATTTTTTTACTTTCCGAAACTTTGTAAACACATTCCTGATTTCGATCAATAATACCAATCGTCACCCCAAATACTGCCTGAAACTTTGTTATTAACATTGTTTCAGGCATATTTATTTGATAAAATACGTGCCATATTGATTTTATATATCGGATTATCAGATAAATAAATTTATTTTTCAGCGTTTTACTATTTGAGAACGTTTGACTAAGTTTTGAATATCAATAAACTCTAAATTTGCCACGTGGTAAATATAGTAAAGTGAATCATTACCAAGATTTATAATTCTATGAACCTGAATGTCTGTTTGTATCGAAAGGGAGGCGGGTTGAAAGACTCGCCGAACTTTTCAATTTTTAATTTCAAATTACTTCAAATTAGATATAACGAGGATGCCGAAAATCGAATAGAGTAGGCAAGAAAATTAAATTTAATTATTATGGCAGCAGAAATTTCAATCAGCGGAGTAAAAAAAGTGAAAACGTTACAACGTGAGTTTAAAGAAGGTTTTAATTTAACTTTGAGAATTTACAACGGAAAAAAATTTGCAGATCCAGAGGCAACTATTGCTTCAATTAAAGAACCCGGTGTAAAAGGGGGTGACATTAAAATTGTAGGGAATACAAAAGTAGGCAACTTAGAAGATAAATTCAAAGAACTTTATGGTATAACTGTACAGGTAGCAAGTGCAGATGACTCTAAGTTAGTTAGTAATGATTTAACCTTAGCTGCAGCGGCTAAAGTGTAATGTAATGTATGACAACTCATTATTAAAGTGAGTTGCCATTCTGCATTTTAGAAAAAAAATATGAGCAAAGAATATTATAAAAAACAAATTGTAGACCTTCGTGCCAAAATATTAAAAGAGGGTGAGGCGAAGAAAAAAGACAACGAGAATTATGCACGATATATTAAAAGTGCTAGCTCTCCAAGCTCAAAAGCAAGCTATCGAAAATCAAAGATAGATCATGCAGCAAGCCATGTCAGAAGTATAGAATCGTACAAGAGACAAATAGAAAGTTGTAAATCATCAATAGAAAGACTTAAATAATAAAATATTATGGCAAGGAAAATTCAATATGCAGAATGGGATTTAAAAAACGAAAACGCAATCGTTTTAGCAGGTTCATTAGGACAAGAACAGGCATTAAAATACAATGCTTATATCTGCCAAAATCTTAGAAATTTTAGAGCCTCTAAGTACTTAACATTCTATAAAGAAGGCGTAATAGAAAATTTATTCGAGATTGTGGATAAACCTTATGATTATGGCACAACTGAGAATACACCAGAATATAAAAAAATGGTGGATGACAAACTGATAACCGATTTTGGTACTTGTAGGGTTTTTAAATTGAAATTTGTAGGGAAAGTTGGACCTATCAAAAATGATTCATTATCAAAAGCTGGTAAACCAGTTCCGTTTACTTACGGTCAACCGAGATATACCACGTTGGACAGAATAAATGCAGCAAAAGTTACTTCAGAATTAATTAAAGGTATTGTAGAAGAACCTGTTGTGTTGGAAGAAGTAGGATCAAATACCCTGATTAATCCAAATAACGCAACAATAGCACTCAGCTGGAAATCGAAAGACGATTTTGATATTGCAGTGGCATACGAAGATAAAAAAGGAAAAACCGGCTTGGTTTTCTTTAATGAAAAAGGAAGTTTGACGTCCTTTCCATATATGCAATTAGATAAAGATGCTCGTGGCTCCATGTTATTCAAACAACGGGAAACGATTCTGATTAATCAGTTGGACGAAATGAAGAAAGTATTCATTATCTGCTGGGATTACGAAGCCATTAATGCCAAGAAATCAGCCAACTTTAGTAAAAAAAGCAATGTACAAGTTGCCATCGAAGATGAAAATGGTTTCTCAAGTTCAGCCATCCTTCAATCAGACGGAGACTTCAATGCTACTTGTATAGCCAAAATTGAAAACAACGATGGTTTTGTATTTACCAATGTTTCCAAAGGGTTTAATAGTAATTTTAAACCAATGGATATAATTAAAAGTATTGAGGAATAAAAAATGAATCAATTTTCCCAATCCATAATAGAGTCAATTCTCTATTATGTCTATATCCTTAAAAACCGGAATACCAATGAAGTATTTTATGTTGGCAAGGGCAAAGGCAATCGGGTTTTTCAGCATGTTGAATGTGCTTTGGAAACAGAACTGTCGTCGGATAAATTGAAGATGATTCGGGAGATTGGAACAGATAATATTCAGCATTTTATATTACGTCATGGGTTGACTGAAGCACAGGCACTTGAAATTGAGAGTGCCTGTATTGACCTACTCGGTCTTGAAGATTTGACCAATGAGGTAGCCGGTCACAATGCTATGGAAAGAGGCATGAAAAGTATTGACGAGATAGTTCAACATTATGATGCCAAGGTGATAAATATTGAAGAACCGGCAATAATCATCAATATAAATAAGCTTTATAAGCGTTTTATGACTCCAGAGGCACTTTATGAGGCAACCAGAACATGTTGGAAATTAAGCATTAAACGTGAGAATGCAAAATATGTTTTAGCATCTTACCGAGGATTGGTAAGGGAAGTTTTTAAAGTGGAAAAATGGTTTCCTGTTGACAACCGATGGGCTTTCGATGGTACAATAGCATCACCAGAAATCCGTGATAAATACTTGAACCAATCACTTGAAAATTATATACAAAAAGGGAATCAGAATCCAATAAAATATACTTTTTAAAATATTAAAATATTATGAAACTATTTGACAACCTACTCGATCATTTCAACAAAGCTGAATTTACGGTAGCCCCACAGAAGAAATTGAAATCAGTTTCTGCTGACTTCAAAAAATCCTTTGAATTGACACTTGTTTTTTATAAAGGAAGTTTGATTGCAGAAGGAGATCTTACTCTTGCTTCTTTGAACAAAAAAACATCTAAAACCGTAAATACAAAAGCCGATGAATTAAAAATCAAAGGTAGTATGAAAGTGGGAGATGTAGAAAAACTATTTGATAAGGACTTTGGAGTAACTGTTCAGATAAAAGATAAAGAAGGTAAAAGCCTGGTGCCGAACGAGATTACCATTGGTCAAGCTTCCAGAGGTGAGTTTTAAAATATTATATTATGATCGTATCCAACATTATTGACCGTCCTCGCATAGCCGGGGCAGATGATTTATTAGGCATTGATAAATATACCGATGCCTTGGTTCGGTTTATTGAAACCTGTGAAATGCCCACAACATTAGCCATCCAAGGAGAATGGGGAAGTGGAAAAACATCCTTATTGAATCAAATTCGTCATCGGCTTTGCGAAAATGAATTAGACCCAGTTTCTATTGATAAGAAGGAATATTATGGAATATGGGTAAATACCTGGCAGTATTCGCTCATGAAAACCAAAGATGAAGCATTAATTTCTATCATCAAGGGTTTGACATCTGAAATCATGAGGATTGTTAAACGTAAACATGAAACGAAAACCCAAGCTACATTAGCTAAAGTTGGAGGATTGTTTACTAAAATTGCCCAAGTAGGTGCTAAGGTAGCCGCTACTACGGCTGGGATGGACGGTGAAGCATTGGTTTCCGGGCTATTTGGTAGTGATGATGGGAATACTGAATCATTATTGAGCTTCAAAAACGCTTTGTCGGAAGCAATAGGTGATTGTTTAAAAGAGGACGCGTTAGCTGGCAACAACAATAAGGGCTTTATCTTTTTTATCGACGATTTGGATAGGATTGACCCTCCAGTAGCTGTAGAAATTCTCGAATTAATAAAAAACATCTTTGAAGTTGATAACTGTATCTTTGTGTTGGCCATTGATTATGAAGTTGTTGTAAAAGGACTAGTACCGAAGTTTGGTCCTCTTACCGAAAAGAATGAAAGAGAATTCCGTTCGTTTTTCGATAAAATTATCCAATTGCCATTTTCGATGCCAGTTAGCAATTACAATGTTTCTACTTTCTTATTAAGTTCTTTGAGTGCAGTTGGGTATATTGATGAGCGTTTTGAAAAAGATACGAAATTAAACGATACACTAACAGAATTGGCTATGCTGTCGGTTGGTACCAATCCACGTGCATTGAAAAGGTTAATCAATACTCTATCACTTCTAAGCATTATCAGCGAACTTGATGGCGAAGGTGAGAAGAAAAAGGAAGTTCATGAGTTGTTGGTAAATTTCGGTTTAGTGTGTACGCAAATTGCTTATCCAAAGCTATATACGTTTTTGGTGCAAGAACCAAATTACAAAGCATGGTCAGAAAATACGGCCAAGAAACATCGGTTACCCGAAATAAATGAAGCACAGGAAGCATTACTTGAAGGAACAACAGAATTTGATGAAGAATGGGAAAAAGTGCTGTTCCGTAAATGTATGCAAGATCCATTTTTATCGTCTAGGGCTTTTCAAGTTTCACAATTCTTTAATTTTTTGGCAGAGTTAGTTCCAGATAAATTAGATTTTGGTGGTGAAATTCAAAGAATTCTAGGGTTAAGTGCTATTACAAGCGTGAACTTGGATGGAGGATCAAGAAAATTGATAGCTCCAAAATTTTCGAAAGTGAGATTTGATACTTGGGAGGATTTTGAAAATGAGTTTAAAATAAATTATCCCGATGCAGAATACTTACCTGTTATGAAGTTTATTCATGATACTTTAATTGGTGAATATCAAGATTTAATAAAACCATCGTATGGTACAAACACACTGACATTTAATGTGACCAAACCAAAAACGAGAGAAAAATGTTTTTTATATTTCCAATTAAAAAAGAAAAAAACAAATGCTTGGGGTGGAAAATTTCAATATTCAGAATTAAGTGAGGTTGAACAAGATTTATGGGACTATACTAAAGAGACCTTTAATCGATTATCAGTAGTGCAAATTTAATAACACTTAAATTGTAAAATTATGGGCAGTAAATTTGGTTTTTCATTTTCATGGAAACGGGCATTGGGTATTTCGGGATTTAAACAATCAATAGCACGAAAAACGGGTATTCCAACTACAAAAGGTGGTTTGGAACGTAAAATAGGAAATACAATATTGAAAGCGATATTTGGGAAAAAATGATAAGTTTCAAATAATCCTAAGCCAATCTGATTTCCAATAATAAATCCCGAAAATAGTTATCACCCTATCAACTTATTCAATTCAAAAACCAAATAGCCAAAGCGGAATCATATTATCGGAGCCAATTTCGATGTCATCTTTCACCACATAAGCATTTTGTAGCTTCTCAATCTGTTTTTGGGATTTATTTTTACCGCCAACTTCCAATGTGTATTTATCGGTGGTTTGGTAAAAAATCTTTCACTTATAAGTTTCGTAATCAAGGTATTTTCTGTCCTTTTACATTCTGCAATAGGTTTTAAGACCAATATCCGCACTTGGATTTGCTGATATTAAATAAAAAATGATGCGTTATAGTGTTAATCGACTGAATTACGTCAACGAAGTACAATCGAAATAAGGTGACAAAATATTTCGCCACTGCTTTAGTGTCATTTCCAATAGTAGTTCGTATATTTGCTTAGTCAAACGGTATACTTTAAACTTCAAAAACACATAATTATGATTGCTGTTAAACAACCACTTTCAAATGTTCAAGTGGAATTATTGAAAATATATTCCACAAACATATCTGAAACAGAAATGAAGGAATTGAAGAATTTACTTGCTCAGTTTTATGCCCAAAAATCTATAGAAAACGCTAATAAATCATGGAAAGATAAAAACCTTTCAAATGATATAATGGATGAATGGCTAAATGAAGACTAAGAAACGCTAGAGTATTGTATTAGACACCAACGTTTTATTAGTATCAATTTCTGAATTTTCTAAATATCATTGGCTCTATCGCTTATTGATTGAAAAGAAATTCAATTTGTACATTACTAATGAGATTTTGACAGAATACGAAGAAATAATTAGTGACAAATTAAACCCAAACACTGCAAATGCTGTAATAAGAACCTTAATGGAATTGGATAATGTTTATCCTACCTCTATTTATTTCAAATATAATTTAATAATTCAAGATCCTGATGATGATAAGTTTATTGATTGTGCTTTTGCAAGTAATTGCGATTTTCTGGTCACAAATGATAAACATTTCAGTATTTTAAGCACAATAGAATTTCCAAAAATAACAATAATAAAGCTTGAAGAATTTAAGGATATAATTGAAAAAAATATCAATCGATAAACAAAGAGATATTTGTTTTAAGCTATATATCATAATATTAATTATATCATTACGGTAAAAATCGGCTGAATTTCGTCTTATGAAATTCAGCCGATTTTTTTTGTCGAACTAGCTTTCAACCAAAATAATTTCCCCCAAAAATTAGCAAACGAGCACAACTTTCAATACAAAAACCCAAACAGCCATAGCGGAATCACATTATCGGAGCCAATTTCAATGTCATCTTTCACCATATAAGCATTTTGTAGATTATCAATCTGTTTCTGGGATTTATTTTTACCGCCAACTTCTAATGTGAATTTATCCAAAACTAGAAAATCTGACTCTCTAGATGCATTTGTTTTGTATAGGGCATTCAGTTGGTTGTAAATAAAAGTTTCCCTGATATTGCCGATGTTTGCATTTTCATCGGCCTGGTTATACATTAAGTTTGAGTTATTTAGATAAATTTTCTCTGGTTTATTCAAACTGTTTATCCCTTGTTCAGGCACATACAAAAGCTGAAGTAATTGTGCATCGTTTAGCAGTTGAATATAACTTTTCATGGTATTCAGGCTTATACCAGTTCTCACGCTTAATGCATTCATATTCGGTTTAAATGGCACTGATGCACTAATTATTTTCAGAAGTTTTTTCAGATAAATAATATTAGAGGTTTGAATGAAAGCGAATTGCGGGATATCAACTTCCAAAACGGTGAGTACTATTTCACTCAGCTTTTGATGAAACGATGCTGTGTTTTCTTTATAAAAAGGATAATAACCATGCTGTAAGTATTTTTCGAAATGAGCTAGCGGCTTAATTTTCTGGATAATCTGAATGGCATGCTCAATGTGATTATCAAGCACATCTTCGAGTGTAAATATCGGATAAATTTGGTTTGTTTCAAAAATCAAATACTCCCTGAACGACAGTCCAGGCATATCGTACATCACTGCTCTGCGACTCAAATCCGCTTTGGCTTGTTGCAAATGCAGTAATGATGAGCCTGTGAAAATGATTTTCAATTCAGGCATATCATCATAGATGTTTTTCAGTTCTATAGCCCAATTTGTGTACCGATGTACTTCGTCTATCGCCAATAACTTTCCGCCTTTTTTGTAAAACAAGTCTGCCAAATCATACAATTTATTCTCGCTGAAGTACAAATCGTCTAAACTTACATAAAGCACTGAATTATTAGGTGCATAATTTTGCTTAATATACTGTAGAATCAAGGTGGTTTTTCCCACGCCTCTACTTCCTTTAATTCCTATAACACGGTTATTCCAATCAATTTTATGTATGAAGTCACGTATTAAGTTAGTTTGAACAAAAGCGTATTTCTCGTAGAATTTCTGTGTTAGCTTTTCCATAATTACTATTTTAATTGAATGCAAAGATAGTAATTTATATCAAATATGTCAATTGATTGACATATTTTCTACTTTTTATCTATCTCTATTGACACATATAAGGAAAAGTCCTTTGTATCAAAAAAAAAGCGCTAGAACTTATTATTTTGATTCCTAAAACAACACAATTTCACCAACAACAATTACCACAAAAGATATTTTCTGTGACCAATTCAGTTCTTCCTTGAAAAACAGGCTGCCAAAAGCAACAGTAAGAAGGGGAATCAATACTCCGCTAATGGAAGTGATGAATGGATTTGTAAATTTCAACCCCATTAATCCGGAGAAAACAGCCAACATAATTACCACAGCCATTAATGGGAATCGGAGAAAGGACTGAAAGGTGGGTTTTGGCTTCATTGTTTTGTCAATAAATAGGTACAGTATTGTAGTAACAATCAGCACAACAAATTCCTGTGTGAGCATGATGGAGAGTGGCTTAAAGTTACTGAGTGCTTTCCACTGTATCAGCGTATTGGCCGAAAAACACATAGTCATTCCGATAAGCAGCAAGTGTTGGTTTAGAAGTATTGGTTCCAGTTTTATTTTCCTGCGCTCGTCCCAAAGAAATAATCCATAACCAGTAATTAGAATTATACTTGCTATACCCATATTTCGGGTAAATGGTAGATGATTGAAAAAGAAGGTAAATGTTCCATTTATGACCAACCCTAAAAACATATAATAACTTAAGCGTGTCAGGCTGCCACTTTTCAAAAAGGTTACCAATAAAATCAAACCCACTGTTCCCACTATGCAACCAATGACTATTCGATAAAACAAGGGTTGTGAAACAAATGAAATCCCACTGGTTTCAGTAAGAAATAAAGCAGCAGATGTAAATCCAAACGTAAAAATTGCTCGTCGGCTAATGAGATATAATGAGTTTTCATCACGCATAGTCGTCCATTTCCAAACTACGTTATTGAATGCATATAAAAGGAAGGAAAAGAATAACCAAATCATATCTGAGATTTTTAGGGAATAGAAATTTGCAGTTTTAGGGAATTAAATTTATAATTTACCCAACATTTCCACTGCTCCTTTATCAAATTTTGAAAATGCAAACCACTTTTTCCCAAGGTCTTTTAGCGAAGCTCCAAAATGGTAAATATCTGTATTGTCGATAATTAGAAATCGGTCGTGCGATTGCTTGAATTCCATTATCTGTATTGTAGGATATTGCGCATTGTGTTTATCAATATCGAGTTGTAACTGCTTGTTTATCTTTTGTGTATAGATAGTTGCCGTTACATTCTCATTTCTTTTCATTAGGAGTGTCAATACCGATTCGTCAATATAATTGTCAATCAACACCAAGGTCTGATTTGCCGATTTTATCAATTCAGAAACAAAAAGATAGGCATCAAATATCTGCCCATCATAAAATATCCCTTGTTTTGGTTTGGATGCACCACTATCGAGTGCATTTAAAATTTGGTCAATGCGCTTATCAGTCTCAATTTGCTTATATTCAACAGATTCAATTCGTTGAAATAACTGGGCATTATTCAAAATAAATTTTCGCATTTCTACAAAAGCCCTCATTATATTTATGTTTGCCTCAATTGCCTGTTCACTATTTAATACACTTGATAGATTTGCAACACCTTGCTCGGTAAAAACCCACGGTGCTGTACCACCTAAATGTTTTCTTGAAGGTATCGCAAAATGCGATACCATAATATCAATCTCATTTTCATTGAGTTGAAACATAAAATCAGAAGGAAATCTTCGATTATTCCTTTTTACTTGTTCACGTAACCTTGTAGACTTAACACCATAAATTATTGCTAAATCTTTATCGAGCATTACTTGCAAACCACGAATGGTGTAAATTTGACTTTGAATATTGAAATGTTGAATTTGTAAATCGTCTTTCATGATGTTATTTAGTGATTTATGGCTATAAAATTAAAACTAATCCTTTAATGGGATGGTTTGAAATTGTCGATTCAATTGGGTAAATCATTTGTTTTCAGAAGTTTTGCTATTGCTTTTAATGTTCCAAAAAATTGCTTTGCAAATGTAGCTATAATTTTTACAAAAAGGTTGGATATTAGAAAAGTATTAAAATATACAATTGTAGAGCAGTGTTTCAATAATGTCAACGCATTTACACTGTTAGTTTTTTTAGTCAAGGCTTCACTTGGATTGAAGCCTTGACTAAATAGAAAAACCCCAATTTCAACTTATTGAAATTGGGGTTCTTAAATTAGAAAATAGTCAATGAAAAAATAGTCAATTATTTTATGTCGCCTTCAACAATCAGATATTCAGCAATTTGCACGGCATTCAAAGCTGCACCTTTTTTGATTTGGTCGCTTACACACCAGAATGTGATACCGTTCGGGTTCGAAATATCTTTGCGGATACGTCCCACGTGAACTGGGTCTTTTCCGGCCAAGAACAATGGCATTGGATATTCTTTGGCAGCAGGATTGTCAATTAGTACAACTCCCGGAGCTGCAGCAAATGCTTCACGGGCTTCTTCAACGCTAATCGCTTTTTCGGTTTCTACCCACACACTTTCGGAGTGCGCACGCAAAGCTGGTACACGAACACACATGGCGCTCACTTCCACATCCGAATGCATGATTTTACGAGTCTCGTGGTACATTTTCATTTCCTCTTTGGTATAACCGTTGTCGGTAAATACATCAATTTGAGGAATTACGTTGTAGGCCAATTGGTATGCAAATTTATCAACCGTAACATCTTCTTTGGCAATCACTTGTTTGTATTGCAATTCCAATTCGTCCATGGCGGCTGCACCAGCACCACTTGCTGCTTGGTAAGTGGCTACGTGAACTTTGGTTATGTGTGATAGGTTTTCCAAAGCTTGTAGCGCCACTACCATTTGAATGGTGGTACAGTTTGGATTGGCAATAATACCACGAGGACGCAATTTGGCGTCTGCAGCATTTACCTCTGGCACTACCAATGGAATATCAGTGTCCATGCGGAATGCTGAGGAGTTGTCAATCATTACAGCTCCAAATTTAGTTATATCTTCGGCAAATTCTTTAGAAATACTTGCTCCTGCTGAGGTAAAAGCGATATCGATTCCCTTGAAATCATCACCGTGTTTGAGCTCCTTCACGGTGAGTTTTTCACCTTTAAAGTCATAAACACTACCCGCACTGCGTGATGAACCAAAAAGGCTCAGTTCAGTCAATGGGAAATTGCGCTCTTCGAGCACACGCAGAAATTCTTGTCCAACGGCACCGCTTGTGCCTACAATTGCTACTCTCATTGTTGTAAAATATTTAGCTCTTTCTGACCTCTGAATGAGGTTTTGAGAACTGTTTAATTAGAAATTATTGTTCGTTTATATCTCTATTACAAATAAATAGACAGACTGTTAATCTAAATGTGAAAAATAATCTATATATTTGCACTCTTAAATTAGAAATCACCCTTTAGGGGTCTAAATATTCTGCAAAAGTAATTCATTTCAATAGAATACGCACACACTATGAAGAATTTAAGTCTGTTTTTTATGTTTTTTCTGCCTATAATCTGCTTTGGTCAAGTGAACGATTCGTTTTCGGATGGAAACTTTATAAATAACCCTTTTTGGACTGGTTCAACTACCAATTTTACCATCAATAGCGCGTTTCAATTGCAAGCTAATGTACAAACAGCAGGCACTTCTAGTTTGTTCACGGCTTCGGAGGCATTTGAAAATGCGCAGTGGGAATGTTGGGTAAAGATACAATTTCCTACTTCTTCAGGTACCGTGTCCACCTATTCAAGCAATTATGCAACGGTTTATTTGGCGTCCGATAAAACGGATATTTCGGGTAGTTTTAATGGTTATTTTGTGAAGATTGGTGATGTGCAGGACGATGTGTCGCTATGGTTACAGGAAGGTTCTACCAAAACTAAAATCATTGACGGGAAGGACAAACGCTCGGATGGAAATCCGGTGGAAATGCGCATAAAAGTGACGCGTGATGCAAACGGGAATTTCTCATTATATAGCAAGTTATCAACCGAAACGGATTTTTATCTCGAAGGAACAACGCAAAATAATGTTGTAAAAAACTGTAGCTTTTTCGGAGTATCGTTCACAAATACCGCTAAAACTGGAACTTCCTATTATTTTGACGACATAGTGGTTACGGGCAGCAAGGCAGTTGATAGAGAGGCACCACTTTGGACTTCGTTCACGTTGGAACAACCGAATAAACTGAATTTGGTTTTTTCCGAAGCAATGGATTTTTCAAAAGCTACTTATACTCTTGACCAAAGTATGGGAAATCCTGTTTCGCAAGTCATTTCTGATGATAAAACGTCAATCACTTTGACTTTTGGAACCAATTTTGAAAAAGGAAAGATGTATAATCTGCAAACCATGGGACTGACCGATTTGTCTCAAAATGCACTGATTATTGTTCAAAAAAGCATTGGAATAATAGAAAAAGTTGAAGTCGGTGACTTGATTCTAAACGAAGTAATGTTCGAAAATCCTTTGAATTCCCTTGAATATCTGGAGATTTACAATACATCAAATAAACTGCTGGATGTTTCAGGATTGGTTTTTACAACTCGCAAAACGGATGGAACCCTAAATACAGGAAATATTATTCCACAGCAAACTACCATGTTGCCTAAAGGGTATTTGGCATTATGTAGCAATGCAGAAACGGTTCGGAATTTTCACGCATGTCCGCCCGAAAGTAACATCATAACTACTTCATGGACAATACTCAACAATGAAAGTTCAACCATTGTGCTGACCAATTCCGCCAAAGATACCATTTATGATGAGCTGAATTACAATGTGAAATGGCACAATGCCTGGGTGAAAGACCCTAAAGGTATATCCTTGGAACGCAATGCACCAGAACTGCCTACGCAAAATTCAGCTTCATGGCACTCATCAGTTTCAGCGCCAAGTTATGGCACGCCGGGTTATAAAAATTCTGAATTTGTAGATGTGATTGTGCCAGTTTGCAACGCTTTTACATTGGTTGAACCCAACATTCTAAACTTGGTTTTTTCGGAAGCAATGGATTTTTCTAAAGCGACTTTTACGGTTGACAATAATATTGGAAGTCCTTCTGGTCAGGCAATTTCTGCTGATAAATCTTCAATAGAACTATCATTTGCAACTAATTTTGAAAAGGGAAAGATATATAAATTGACAACTCAGGGATTAACCGATTTGGTTGGAAATGCCGTTGTGGTGACGAATCAAAGTATCGGTATTACGGATAAATTATCAATTGAAGATTTGAAAATCAATGAAGTAATGTTTGATAGTCCTGTAAATTCTGTTGAATATATTGAGCTTTGCAATACTTCCAATAAACTGCTGGACGTGTCAGGATTGGTTTTTACTACCCGCAAAACGGATGGTTCGCTCAATACCGGAAACGTGATTCCGCCTCAAACACGGATTTTGCCCAATGGATATGTAGCGTTTTGTTCGGATGCGGAATTGCTGCGGAATTACCACAATTGCACTGCCGAAAGTAACATTGTGACTACCGATTGGACCACGCTCAACAATGAAAGTGCGACCTTGGTATTGACCAATGCGGCAAATGACAGCATTTATGACGAACTGACCTACAATGTGAAATGGCATCACGCAATGGTCAAAAATCCAAAAGGGGTAGCTTTGGAGCGCATTCATCCCAATCTTCCCACTCAGGATGCAGCATCATGGCATTCAGCGGCGTCGGAAGTAAATTACGGAACGCCAGGTTATAAAAACTCTCAATATCGTGACATTACAAACCCAAATCAGACCGAAAAATCCGTTTGGCTTGACCCTGAAAGTTTCTCGCCTGATAATGACGGTGTTGATGATATTTGCTTCATTCGGTATAAAACGGAAACGGATGGTTTTGTGGCAAATGCAGTTATTTTTAATGCGGTAGGTGTGAAGGTTTTTCAATTGGCGTCCAATATTTTATTGTCTTCGGAAGGATTTATTTCTTGGGATGGTAAAACAGATGCAGGAAAGAATGCAAATGTTGGAGTATATGTGCTTTATTTTGAGATGTTTAATCCTAAGAATGGTCAGAGAAAACAAGTGAAACTTCCTATTGTGGTTTCATCTCGATAATTTCGAATTATTAACACGCTATTGTCCAACAAATCAGCTATCTTTGCACCGTTTTTTTAATCACCCCTAACCTTTAAAAGGGGATAAGAAAATATCAGCAATGATTCAATGTTAAGTAAGGGAAATAATAAAGAACTAATTATTAATACTAACTTAGTTATACGCCGGCTGGCGGACTAAGGGTAAATTTTATTTTGATGGAAAAAGTAAGTTACGCATTGGGGTTAAGTTTGGGCAACAATTTGTTGGGAAGTGGAATTTCGTCACTTAGTGCCGAAAAACTCACCAAAGGAATACAAGATGTGTTAGAACAAAATGAGCTTGAAATGAGCTTGGAAGAAGCGCAAGCAATTATCACCGAATATTTTGACAGCTTGCAAGCTAATATGAGCGAAAAAGGTCAAAGTGAAGGCAAAGCATTTTTAGAAGCCAATGCAACTCGCAATGAAGTGGTTACTTTGCCTAGTGGTTTGCAATACGAAGTAATTACTGCTGGAACAGGAACAATTCCTACAGCTGCCGATACTGTAAAAGTACATTATCATGGAACTACTATCGACGGAAATGTATTTGATAGTTCAGTTCGTCGCGGCGAACCTACCACATTTGGCGTAACACAAGTTATTAGCGGATGGGTAGAAGCATTGCAATTGATGCCAGTTGGTTCAAAATGGAAACTTTTCATTCCTTCCGAATTGGCGTATGGCGCACAAGGAGCTGGACAAGCCATTGCACCACACACTACACTTATTTTTGAAGTAGAATTATTAGATATCGTTTAATAGGTAGTTTGTAGTAAGACATTTACATTTTAATAAACATCAAAAAAAATAAAAAACAAAAGTCAAAAATGAAAAAAACAGTTTTAATCCTTGCGGCGATAAGCCTGGTTTTTGTTTCGGCTACTGCCAAAGATAAAAAACCAAAAGAAGTAATAGTAGCTGCCCCCGTGAATGTTTTAACCAATGGTGTTGACTCAATGAGTTATGCTTTGGGATTAAATGTAGGTGCAGATTTTGGTAAAAACATCAAACAAATTCCTGGAGGTAAGGCAAATATTGATTTATTAATCAAGGGTTTTGCTACCGCAATGAAAGGCGACTCAGCTTTAATGACGGCAGCATTTGCTACTGAATTCTTCAAAAATTACATTACTGCTGCTCAATCTAAAGACACAGAAGTGAAAAAAGCAGCTGGAGAAAAATTCTTAGCTGAAAACAAAAGCAAAGAAGGTGTAAAAACTACTGCTAGTGGTTTGCAATATGAAGTTTTGAAAGCGGCAGAAGGTCCAAAACCTGCAGCAACTGATTCAGTGAAAGTACATTACCAAGGATTTTTACTTGACGGAACTAAATTCGACAGCTCTGTTGACCGTGGACAACCAATCGTATTTCCTTTGAATCAAGTTATTCCAGGATGGACTGAAGGCGTTCAATTGATGTCTGTAGGTTCTAAATATAAATTGTTCGTTCCTTACAATTTGGGTTACGGCGAAAAAGGTGCTGGCAATGGTGCAATACCAGGCTTTGCTACTTTAATTTTCGAGGTTGAATTATTGGAAATCAAACCTTTGAAAGAAATTAAACCAGTTGCGGAAGTTAAACCTGCAGCAACTGCCAAAGCAGTTAAGAAATCTGCTCCAGCTAAAAAAGCAAAATAAATTTAGATTTAAATAATAAGTAAATAATAAATTCAAAATAATAAATCAAATGAAAAAACAAAGTATTTTATCGTTGGTAGCGCTGGTTGCCATTTTTGTACTTTCTTCATGTACGAAATACGAAGCAAAAAAGGCTGATTTGAAATCTCAAAATGATAGTTTGAACTACGCACTTGGTTTGGCCAATGGTGATGGTATCAAAAACTACTACATGAAAAAAGATTCTTCTAACAAACCGATTATTGCATTAATGAAAGCATTAGACGAAGCTTACAAAAAAGATGTTAGCAAAGACGAAATGTACAAACTGGGAATTCAAATTGGAAATTCGTTTAAACAACAAAAAGCCAAAGGTTTAATGGGTGATTCCACATTGAAATTCAACAATGACTTGGTAAAACAAGGCTTGGTAAATGCGTTGAATAAATTTGACAAAGGCATGACTTCAAAAGAGGCTGAAGCTTACATCCAAAAAACGATGGCGAAAATTCAGGCAGCAAAAGCACCACAACAACCAATGATGCAACAGCCACCTATGCAACAACAGGCACCTCAACAAGCTCCACAACAAGCTGCTCCACAAAAATAAGTTTAACAAAACGTCAATAAACAAACAATATACAGAAAAATGAAAAAACTGAATATATATTTAGCAGTGGCTTTGGTAGCCGTATTTGCATTTTCTTCTTGCAATAGCAACAAGGCAAAATTACCAACATTAACAACTCAAATCGACAGTTTAAACTATGCTTTTGGTTTGGCCAATGGTGCAGGAATCAAGGATTACTATATCAAAGGTGATTCAGCTGATAAAAAAATTGCTTCTTTGCTAAAAGGCTTGAAAGAAGGAATGAAAGGTGAAGTAAGCAAAGAAAACACCGAATTGGTGGATCTTGGAAATAAAATTGGTACTTCATTGAAGGAACAAAACAAAACTGGATTGATGGGCGATTCTACACTTAAAGTGAATGTAGACCTAATCAAACAAGGTTTAGTAAACGGTTTGAAAGGTTCAACAATTCAAATGACACCAAAAGATGCTCAAACATACCTTCAAAAATCTATGGAAGTATTGCAAGCTAAAAAAATGGAAGCCAATTTTGGAAAAAACAAAAAAGCTGGTGAAGAATTTTTAGCTGCAAACGGTAAAAAAGCTGGTGTAATCACTACTGCATCTGGTTTACAATACGAAATTATCACAAAAGGTAATGGCCCACTTCCATTAGATACCAACAAGGTGAAAGTGAATTATCATGGTACATTGATTGATGGAACTGTATTTGATAGTTCTGTTGACCGCAAACAACCAGTTGTATTCCCTGTAAATCAAGTAATTCCAGGATGGACAGAAGCATTGAAATTGATGCCAGTTGGTTCAAAATTCAAATTGTATGTACCTCAAAATTTAGCTTATGGTCCTAAGGAACAAGGTGCTATTAAACCTTTCTCAATGTTGATTTTTGAAGTTGAATTGATTTCAATTGAAAAATAAACACTAAGAGGTTGTTGGTAAGTTTATAGTAAAATATATTTATCACAATAGTTCGTTATAAAATGAAATAAGTATTTGATAATCAGAAAAATAAGTGAA
>JBAXAD010000045.1:0-19993 GCA_037142715.1 Paludibacter sp.
AAGATAACTAATTGATATAGTAATTTATATATATCGAATCGTTGAAACGAAAGCAAAAAAGAGCTTTTCCAAATTAAATGGAAAAGCTTTTTTTGAAAAGTCAAACACTTTCAAATATTGAAATAATTTAACAGGCAAAATTTCAAAATCATGGAAACACTTAGCGTTATTGTACCTTGTTACAATGAGGAAGCTGTAATTTCAGAATCATACAGCAGATTAAAAAAGGTGCTTGATGGAATTTCTACACTTCAATCAGAAATTATTTTCATTAACGATGGAAGTAAGGATAAAACCGCAGAAATTCTCAGTTCTATAGCTGCCAAAGATTTGAATGTGAAAGTGTTGCACTTTTCTCGGAATTTTGGACATCAACCAGCTGTCACTGCTGGAATTCATTATTGCAGCAGCGATTTAGCAGTGATAATTGATGCTGACTTGCAAGATCCACCCGAGATTATACCACAATTGATACAAACCCAAAAACAAGAACAGGCCAATGTGGTTTTTTGTGTGCGGGAAAAAAGAAATGGTGAAAGTTTCCTCAAAAAACTGACGGCTCGCGTATTTTATCGTTCAATGAATTATTTATCAGAAGTAAGCATTCCACTCGATACAGGTGATTTTCGCTTGATTGATAGGCAAGTAATGAACGAATTTAAAAAGTTCAGGGAAAAAGGCAAATACATTCGAGGCATTATTAGTTGGATAGGTTTTAAACAAGTGCCTTTCAAATACCAACGCGAAGCTAGATTTGCCGGTGAAACAAAATATCCAATAGGAAAAATGATTCAATTTGCAACCACCGCAATGCTTTATTTTTCAAAAAAACCTTTGAAATTGGCTACGGGGCTGGGATTTATTACCGTGATGATTGGTGTAGTTTACGCAATTTGGGCATTGATTGGAAAAATTGTGGGATTTTCACATGCGCTCACAGGTTGGAGCTCAATTATTATATTGATTGTATTTTTTGGTGGTGTTCAGTTACTTACGGTCGGAGTTTTGGGTCAGTATATCGGAATTCTATTTGATGAAATTAAGGATAGACCTGAATATATTATCGAAAAGGAAGAGAATTTTTAAATTATGTTTTCAATTTTCCTGAAAATTATTTCGGAGCAGTTCTGTATAAATAAATTCCAATCAAAAGGAAAACCACATTGGGAAGCCACACTGCCGCAAATGCTGACATGGTGCCATTTACCGAAAAAGTGGTAGACATGGTGACAAATAATATGTAAACGGAGCTTAACGCAAGTCCTACTCCGAGATGAAGTCCCATGCCCCCGCGTACTTTTCTTGACGAAAGTGAAACGCCCATTAACGCCATAATAAATGCAGCTAACGGCATTGAGTACCGTTTATAGTACTCATCTTCAAATGCTTGTATATTCCCTATGCCACGTTTTTTCTGTTTGATTAGGTATTTGCGTAATTGAATATTATTCATTTGTCCTGCCTCTTTGGACGTTATGAAAAATTCCTCAGGCTGCACCATAATTGTAGTATCTTTGGATATACCTTTTGTGATACTTTCGCGCATTCCATTGAAATCGCGCTGCAAATAATTGGTAATTTTCCATTTGTAGACCGAATCCCACGAAATGGTTTCGGCAGTAAGGCGAGAAACAAGTTTTTTACCTTTGAATTTCTCAAGCGAAAAACGATACCCAGTGTTATTGGTAATCTCATATCGTTCAATGTACATGATTACGCCTTTTGCAACCTCCATTTGAACATTGCGGGCATTGTCAACCTTGAATTTTCGGATATATTTATCCTCAAAGTTTAACATTTTTTCGTTTGAAGGTGGAATAATGAAACCTCCTACAACAAATGAAATTATGGCAATAACTGAGGCTGATAAAAAATAAGGAACCATTAAGCGACGAAAGCTGACGCCACTTGATAAAATGGCAATAATTTCAGTATTGGTTGCCATTTTGGAAGTAAAGAAAATAACCGATATGAAAGTGAACAGCGGACTGAACATATTCATATAGAAAGGTATGAAATTTACATAATAATCAAAAATGATAGCTTTTAAAGGTGCTTTATTTTCAAAGAAATTATCCAGTTTTTCAGTTAAATCAAATACGACAGCAATACTCAAAATAAGAGCCAAGGAGAAAAAATATGTCCCCAGAAACTTCATAATTATATAAGTGTCAATTCGTTTTAATCCGAATTTTCTATAATTCAATTTCATTTATTGCTATTTTCAAATTTTCAAACACGAAACACGAAATAAGGAACACGAAACGTTTTCAAAGTCTTCTAGCAACTTGCTCCACCATTCCTTTTTTCCAAACAGAAAAATCACCTATTTGTATGTGTTTCCTTGCTTCGCCCACTAACCATAGATAAAATGCCAAATTGTGTATTGACGCTATTTGCATGGCCAACAGTTCTTTACTGATGAAAAGGTGGCGTAAATATGCTTTCGAATACACTCTATCAACGTAGGAAGTCCCATATTCGTCGAGTGGCGAAAAGTCATTTTTCCACCTTTCGTTTTTCATATTCATAATGCCTTGCGAAGTGAAAAGCATTCCATTACGTCCATTACGAGTGGGCATTACGCAGTCAAACATGTCAACGCCTCGTTCAATTCCTTCCAATATGTTTTGTGGAGTGCCCACGCCCATCAAATAACGTGGTTTGTCTTTTGGCAGTATTTCGTTTACAACTTCAATCATTTCGTACATTTTCTCGGTTGGTTCTCCCACTGCCAAACCGCCAATTGCATTCCCATCTCGATTTTGCGATGCAATAAAATCGGCTGATTGTCTTCGCAAATCTGGATATACACATCCTTGAACGATAGGGAAATATGTTTGGGAATAACCATATTTAGGTTCGGTACTGTCGAAATGTTTTAATCCTCTATCCAACCATCGATGCGTCATTTCCATCGATTTTTTAGCGTAATTATAATCGGCAGTTCCAGGAGTACATTCATCGAAAGCCATAATAATATCTGCACCAATGGTTCGTTGCGTTTCTACTACATTTTCGGGTGTGAAAAGGTGTTTACTTCCATCAATGTGCGAACGGAAAGTGGCACCTTCTTCTTTTAATTTGCGGTTTTCGGAAAGTGAAAATACCTGAAAACCACCACTGTCTGTTAGAATTGGCTTGTCCCAACCGTTGAATTTATGCAAGCCACCGGCACCTTCAAGTGTCTGTAAGCCTGGACGTAAATACAAATGATAGGTGTTGCCTAGGATGATTTGTGCCTTAATGTCCTCCTTCAGTTCGTGAAAATGTATGGCTTTTACAGAAGCTACGGTTCCAACAGGCATAAAAATTGGCGTTTCAATATCGCCATGGTCAGTAGTTATTTTGCCAGCGCGGGCGTTACTTTTTGGGTCGGTATGCTGTATTTCGAAAGTCATTTTTTTAGTCTTAAGTCAAAAAGTAGTAGCTCAAATGACTTTGGTGATTTAACAATGTGTGAGTGTAATGAAGTAAATTCTTTCATTTCTTCATTCTTACATTTTTTTAAAGTTTTCCTTTTATAAAGTTTTCAAGAATTTTTTGTCCAAACTCTCCTGACTTTTCAGGGTGAAATTGAACAGCATAAAAGTTATCTTTGTGTAAGGCCGAGCTATATTTTTCTATGTAATTTGTTGTTGCAATGGCATTTGAACATGCTTCAACATAGTAACCGTGTACAAAATACATGTACACATTGTCGGGTACATTATCAAATAAATAAGTTTTTAAATTGAAAATATTGTTCCACCCAATTTGTGGGATTTTGTATCCAACTTCAGGAAAACGTTTTACGGTTTCATTGAAAATACCCAAACATTCGGTGTCGTTTTCTTCGGAGTGCGCGCACATTAATTGCATTCCCAAACAGATTCCTAAAACAGGCTGAGTGAGTGAACAAATAAGCTTATCCAATCCTTTTTCTTTCAAATACTTCATGGCTGATGACGCCTCTCCAACTCCCGGAAAAATAACTCTGTCGGCAGAGCGAATTTCATCGTAATCATCTGTTACAATGGCATTCACGCCAATCCGCTCCAATGCAAATAGCACTGAACGTATGTTACCTGCATTGTATTTTATTATTACAACTTTCATAATCTATCGAAAATAATTCTCTGAAATTAAATGGAGGTTTAGAAACACGAAACACGAAACACGAAACACGGAACGATTTTTAAACGATTTTATTAGTGGCCGTATCTGGAAAAACAATAGCAGGTTTAAAATTTTTAGCCTCTTCCATTTCCATTAACGCAAAAGCCATGATAATTACAACGTCACCAGGCTGTACTTTTCTTGCTGCAGCACCATTCAAGCAAATAATTCCCGAACCACGTTGACCTGTAATTACATAAGTTTCAAATCGTTCGCCATTGTTATTATTTACGATGCTAACTTTCTCATTAGCAATGATATTGGCTGCATTCATCAAGTCTTCATCAATGGTAATGCTACCGATATAATTCAAATTGGCCTCCGTTACTGTTACCCTGTGAATTTTTGATTTTACAATGTGTATCAACATAATATATAATTTTAATTTCCAATTGGAAATTATTAGTTGTTAATCGTTTTGTATTTTATATTATCAATCAATCTTACTTCACCACAAAAAACTGCGATACATCCTACAGCTGGTTTTGACCAGTTATGAATTGTTTGCAAACTTTCAACATCCACAATATCAAAATATTCCACTTCAAGTTCAGCAATATTGTTGATTTTTGAAATTACTTGTTTCGTTATTTCTAAAGGCGATAATTGGGGTGCAAAGTTACAACTTTCGAACAACACTTTTGATATTTCTGAAGCTATTAAACGTTGTTCAACGGTTAAACGTTCGTTTCTGCTGCTCATTGCCAATCCTGTAGGTTCGCGTACTATCGGACAATCAATAATTTCAACATTATATTTCATTAGCTTGACCATTCTATGGATAATGGACAATTGTTGAAAATCTTTTTCGCCAAAATAGGCCTTGTCAGGTTGAACTATATTGAACAATTTACTTACAATCTGCACCACGCCGTTAAAATGTCCAGGCCGAAATCGACCTTCCATTACAGTGTCCAGTCCGCCAAAATCAAAATCGAAACGATTGTTTAGTTCATCGTTTTGGTAAATATCTTCCGCTTTTGGGGCGAAAATAATTTTGCATCCCACGCTTTCTAGCAATTCTGAATCACGGTTTAAATCACGAGGGTATTTTTCTAAATCCGTTAAATTATTAAATTGAGTGGGATTTACAAATATACTTACAATGCAGCAATCATTTTCGGCTACAGACTTTACAACTAGCACTTTGTGTCCATCGTGCAAAGCGCCCATTGTAGGCACAAAACCTATTGTTTTTCCTGCAGTTTTAAGTGATTCAATCTCAGCTTCAAATTCTTTTATTGATTCAATTATCTTCATTGTCAATTTTGATTTTACAACGCCTGAAGTTTGGTTTGGGTTGTGTAAAAAACGCCTGCAAAAGTAGTAAAACTTATTTATATTAATTGTATTTCATACTATATAAATCAAAAACAGATACTTATATTTCAATTGGCTATTAAAAGAAGCTATTTTCATTTTTAATATTCTGTCTTATTACTTTCATTCCTATTTGTTCTAATCTCACTAGGTTAAACTAACATAAATCAGATATTATGCAATTAGGAAGGTTTATAAATCAGTATTATATAATGCAATGAAAATTAGCGCATTAAATAAATATATTTTGAATGTTTTTTTTTTGTAACAACATTATAAAGTAAGAGCACTTAACTTTTCGGAGATTAGGTCTTGTTTATATCCGATTTTTTTTATATATCTTTGCATACCGAATATATTATATCAAGCAATCGGATGACTATCGCATGAAAAAAGTTACAAAGGTTTTGTATATTTCTCAAGAAATTTTCCCTTATTTACCGGAATCAGAAATAGCAAATATGGGGAGGTATCTACCTCAAGCGGTGCAAGACCGAGGACGTGAAACACGCACTTTTATGCCAAAATTTGGAGCTGTAAATGAGCGTAGAAACCAATTACACGAAGTGATTCGTTTGTCGGGTATGAATTTGATTATTGACGATACCGATCACCCACTAATTATTAAGGTTGCGTCTATTCAGGCGGCTCGTATGCAAGTCTATTTTATTGACAACGATGACTATTTTCATCGGAAAAATACGATTTCTGATGATGCTGGCGAAGAGTATGAGGATAATGATGAGCGCACCATTTTCTTTGTACGTGGTGTGATGGAAACGGTTAAAAAACTGCGTTGGACACCTGATATTATTCATTGTCAAGGTTGGATGACAGCATTGGCTCCATTGTATATTAAAAAGGCTTTTAACGACGATCCTTTTTTTAAGCATTCAAAAGTTGTATATTCCGTGTTTAATGATGACTTCAAAAAACCATTTAGGAATTTATTTGCTGAAAGGTTAATGTTGGAAGGCATTGAAAAGAAGCATGTTACACAGGTGAAAGATAAAACGATAGATTATGTTGCACTTACAAAGCTCGCCATTGATTATTCTGATGGTGTAATTCAATCTAGTCCAGAAGTAAATGCCGATGTATTGAAATATATTACTTCAAAAAAATCTAAATTTCTATCCTATAAGCCCATCGAAGATTACGCTGATGCATATGTTCAGTTTTACGATAGCTTAATTTAGGAATATAAAAGTATTTAAATCTCAATCAAGATATAAATATTAATTATTGATGTCTAGTAATAATTAACTCTGTAGTTACCCATTTTTTTTCATTTTACATGAAATCGTATCCAATTATTCTGTTTTCTTTTTTGTCATTTATGTTTTTCTCCTGTAACGATGATTTAACTGATTTGGGTGTTGGAATACGTCCTTTGTCAGACTCTATTTCTATTGGAACAGATGTTTTTAATGTTACTACCAAAAGCGTGGCCGTTGAATCTATTATTTCACGACCTGACTCTTTTCTATTGGGAAGTTTTTACGACGAGAAATTTGGCACTTTACAAGCTGATATTTTAGCGCAACTTCAAGGTCCTATTGATGCTAATCTGCCTGATGTGCCAAATGCAGTCGCTGATTCAGCCCGACTCTATTTATATTGTAGATCCTGGTTTGGCGATAGCTACTCACCCATGGAAGTGAATATATATGAGCTGAACAAGAAGACATTTGACTATTCAACACCATATCCAACTAATCTTGACCCAACCATATATACTGATCATTCAAATCTGATTGGTCAAAGAAGATTTTCAGCGAAAGATGCCCAAAAAATGCGGAGTGATTCTACATCTATCGTTTTTAAATTGACAGACAGCTTTAAAGACCGTTTAAAAGCATTAGTGTCTACAAAATTTACTACCGACACCGCATTTCTTAATAAGTTTAAAGGCATACAGATTACTTCAAGTTATGGAACATCTACTATGTTGAATATTTCAAATATTGATTTAATGTATTTTTATCATTATACTTATCAAAAACCAGGTTCTACCAAATTGGATACGGTCAATAATGTGATTCATTTTCCTGCCAACTCGGAAGTGCGACAAGTAAATAGATTTGTACGCACAAACACCGCTGAGATTATTAAAAGCATACCTGATAGTGTCAATTATATTTCTTCGCCATCCAATATTCAAACTCAGGTTAAAATACCTTTGATGGATATGCAAAAAAGAATTGAGTCAGTGATTCAAGGGAAGAAACAAACTGTAAATAGTGCTTTGCTAAAGGTTGAAGCCACGGATATTGACACGCGACTGTTGCCTCAGCCTATTGTTCAATACATGTTGCTTATTAAAGAAGATTCAATAAATAATTTTTTTAGCAAAAACAAACTCCCGTCTGATACTTACGCTATTCTTGCACCTTATACTGCATCGTTAATTAGCAATACTTCGCTATATAAACGTTATTATACATTTAATATCGCATCATTGGTGGCTAATGAGTTAAAATTGAACAATAGTATTTCTAATGAATACACAATGAGGCTTGTTCCAGTGCGCGTGAAATTTAACAGTAGCAATGTTATCACTGCTGTGAAACCTCAATATTTAATGAGTTCGGTTGTTGTAAGAAGTGGGTCAAACACTTATTCACCAATGAAAATTAGTATGGTTTATAGTGGGTTCTAATTTGAAAAATTGCTTAATGGAATAATTGTCATAATTCATCATTTTCAATTGGTACATTTATCATTTGTGTAATTGAAAATGTATTTTTCCAATAAAAGTCCGACTAACAATCCTGTTTGTCGGACTTTTTTATAGTGATTAGATTTTCATAAATGGATTATTTTAGCTTAATTTGTATTCACATTCAAAATGCATTGGAAATATGAATAAAACAATTAAAAGTTTTGGCTATGCAGGACAAGGAATTCGTTCCGTATTTCAGTCTGAACTGAACATGAAGATTCATTTAATGGTTGGAATTTTAGTGATAATCTGTGGCTTTATTTTCAATATTAGTCTAATTGAATGGATGTTATGCCTGCTTTGTTTTGGGTTGGTAATTGGGATGGAAATGATGAATACCGCCATTGAGAAGTTGGTAGATTTAGTGTCACCCAATCATCATCCGGTGGCAGGCAAAGTAAAAGATATTGCTGCTGGAGCGGTACTGATATGTGCTATAATATCTGTCATTATAGGACTAATCATATTTTTACCAAAAGTATGGATTTTGGTGATGACCATTATTTAGTATAATTATTGCTCAAAATTATTAGATTCTAAATTCAGTTGAACTGTTTGAAAATCATTTTCACATTATGAAATCTAATCCTATCCATGATTTTTTTAATCTTATGTATCCGAATCTATGCTTGGTTTGTGGTGAGAATTTATTGAAAAATGAACAGTGTTTATGCCTTTCATGCTTACACGAAATTCCTAAAACAAATTTCCATCTCATGCCCGATAATCCAATCGACAAACGATTTTGGGGTAAAACATCCATTCATAGATGTACGGCTTTTTTCTTTTTTCAAAAAGGTTCACCTTTTCAAAAAATCCTACACGCTTTAAAATATAAAGACAATAAAGATGTTGGAGAAATTTTGGGTAAATATGCCGCTTCAGATTTGTTGGATTCGATTGATTTTGCCTCTGTAGATGTGATTATTCCTGTGCCACTACATCCCAAAAAGTATCAAATACGAGGTTATAACCAAAGTGAATGTATAGGAAAAGGTTTGTCGACTGTGCTTGAAAAACCTCAAGACATCACATCTTTAATAAGAATCAAAGAAAATACAACGCAAACAAAAAAATCTGTTTTTGAACGATATGAAAATACAGAAGGTATTTTTGAATTAAAAGATCAAGCCAACCTTGTGGGAAAACATATTCTTCTTGTGGATGATGTTCTTACCACCGGTTCAACTCTAGAAGCATGTATTAGAGCATTGCTCAAGATTGAAGGTGTAAAAGTAAGTGTTTTTACGTTGGCTGTGGCTTAAATGTATAAGAGCTAAATTGCTTTAGAAATGTATTAGAAAAAGGCCAATTCTTTAGTTGTCAACTTTTCGTCTTTCTTTTCAAATTGTTCTCATAAGAATGAAAAATACAAAAAAACCTGATTGAAATTAATTTCAATCAGGTTTTGATTTTAGGTGTTTATCTCAAGCTTATTCAAGCAATTTCTTTTCAGCTTGGTGTACTTTATCAAAAGAAAATTCTGCAATCACTCCGTTTTTATAGCTGCAAATCTCGTTATTGTACAAATTGCCAATACTGCCTTGATGGGTGTGGTTCACCGTTTTATTCGGTTTGAAGTTGCCCTGCTCAATATCTATTCCTACTTGTTTGTAGGCATCACGGAATGGTACGCCCTGAAGCGTTAAGCGATTCACCTCTTCCACACTAAAAAGATAATCGTAGCGCGAATCGGCAAGAATTTTTGTGTTTACTTCCACTTGTGCCATCATCATTGCCGTCATTTCTAGGCAATCGGTTAGTTCTGAAAATGCTGGAACAAATATCTCTTTGATAATTTGCAAGTCACGGAAATAACCAGATGGCAAATTATTGGTAATCATCATTATCTGATGTGGAATCGCTTGAATTTTATTGCATTTGGCACGTGTAAGTTCAAACACATCCGGGTTTTTTTTGTGTGGCATAATGCTCGAACCTGTTGTAAATTCATCGGGAAGACGAATAAATCCGAAGTTTTGCGAAGTAAACATGCAAGCATCAAATGCTAGTTTAGATATCGTAGCAGCCACACTCGCTAGCGCATTTGCCACTGTGCGCTCCATTTTTCCGCGTCCCATTTGTGCATATACAACGTTGTAATTCATGCTGTCGAAACCCAATAAGTCTGTTGTCATTTGGCGGTCGAGTGGGAAGGAAGATCCATAACCTGCTGCTGATCCCAAGGGATTTCGGTTGGTAATTTTCCATGCAGATAAGAGGAGCTGCAAATCGTCTGCCAAGCTTTCGGCATATGCGCCAAACCAAAGCCCAAATGACGAAGGCATGGCAACCTGAAGATGCGTATATCCGGGCAATAAAACCTCTTTGTAATTGTTGCTTTGCGAAATAAGCACATCAAATAAGTCGGAAACTGTGGCCACTATTTTTTCAATTTCAGCTCGTGCAAATAGTTTTAAATCCAATAAAACCTGATCATTACGTGACCGTCCGCTATGAATCTTTTTTCCAATATCACCAAGTTTTCGTGTCAATAACATTTCTACTTGTGAGTGAACATCTTCTACGCCTTCTTCGATGATGAACTCTCCATTATCTGCAATACTGTAAATGCTTCTTAATTCAACAAGTAGTATTTCTAATTCGTTAGACTGAAGTAAGCCTATCGATTCCAGCATTTTAATATGCGCCATAGATCCCAGCACATCGTACTTCGCCAGAAAAACATCCATTTCTCGATCACGACCTACTGTAAATGCTTCAATTTTAGCGTTTACCTGCGTACTTTTTTCCCAGAGTTTTGTTGCCATAATATTCTTATATAGCTGTATTCAATGCTTTTGCCAGTAATTCAGCCACTACATTAATTCCTTCTTTCAGTTTTTTATCTACCATCATTTTTATCATGGCAGGTAAATCTGCTTTCAGAGTTAGTTTCATTGCAGTTTCATTTTCGGTAATTGGCTTGAGTTGAACCCAAACGGTTAGTTGAACTGGTGAATTTTCAGATGCCAGTTTAATGGTTTTAAAAGGTACGCGCTCAACAATATGGAATCCGATTTTCCCAAACCCATCCACCACAAAAGTGCAACTGTCTGAATCAAATTGGAGATCTTTTACTTTGTCAGTTTGTGGCACGCGTTCCTGAAATTTCTGTAAGTTATTTAGGTCGCTTAGTATACCAAAAACCATTTCTTCATTTGAAGAAATGGCTTTTATATCGCTTTCGTATGTTGTCATTTTATTTACAATTTAGTCATTTACAATTAGGGGGTTTAAAGGTTCACAGTGCATTTTTTAATTTTTAAAATGTGTTTTATTTCTAACCTAAGCCCTAAATGTCATTACAAGAAATGTTTTTTAAATTTCAGTTTTCCAAGTAGAAGGATTTTGACGCCATTCCTGGAGCGTTTCAATATCTTCAGAATTTATATAATTCGTTGCCAATGCTTCACTTAAAACTGCATCATAACTACACAAGGTAGTCAATTTTACTTTCGCTTGCTTGAATTTCTGTTCTGCCACTGGAAATCCATAAGTGAAAATAGCCAACATTCCAAGCACCACTGAGCCGTCATTTCTTATGGCCTCAACTGCTTTTAGACTACTTCCACCAGTAGAAATTAAATCCTCAATAACCACTACTTTTTGTTTTGGGCGCAAATCACCTTCAATCATATTTTCCAAACCATGGTCTTTTGGAGTAGGGCGAACATACACAAATGGCAAACCCAACGCATCGGCCACCAAAGCACCTTGAGCGATTGCGCCAGTTGCCACACCTGCAATTACCTCAACATCCGGATACATTTCGAGGATTAATCTGGCAAGTTCGATTTTTATGTAGCTACGAATTTGAGGGTAGGAGAGTGTTTTGCGATTGTCGCAATATATGGGTGAGTTCCAGCCTGAAGCCCATGTGAAAGGATTGTTCGGCTGTAATTTTATTGCTTTAATTTTCAGCAGTTTTTCTGCTACACTTTTTTCTAATGTTTTCATTTTTAGTTGTTTTATTAATATATGAATGCCTTATTTCTCTGAAAAATTCCTTGGTCATTCACGTTGCAAAAGTACACAAACTAGGTGAGAAAAAAAACTACTTTAGATATATTATTAAACATTTTTTCGAGGAGCTTTTTTGAATTTATACACAAAAAAGTGATCGAGATGATCATCTAACTTACAAAATGAATGTTTATGCAGCAAATCAGTTTACAGGTGATAAAAAAGCATCTTCAATATGATCGATGTAAAACTCATTGCCGTGTGGAATTACAGAAATGACATCAAAGCGAGTATTACCATTCCAGTCAGTCTGAGTAATGTAGTTATGGGTAGCATTCACCATATTTCTGATTTTTTTCATGTTTATAGCCTCCTCTGGATGTTCAAAAGTTTCTGTGGAACGTGTTTTTACCTCCACAATCACCAACCAATCATCATTTTCTGCTATAATGTCGAGTTCCAATTTTCCACATCGCCAGTTGGTTTGAAGAATTTTGTATCCTTTTGATCGTAAATATTCTTGTGCGCGTTCTTCGCCCAAATTTCCTAAATCATTATGGTCGGCCATAATTAAATATCAGAGATTAAAATTAGAATTTAGACTTATCTAAAATGAAAATTTTAAAATCAAGTCTATTTCAATTAATTATTGCTCAAAAATACAGTTTTTTGTTCGATTGTCGTTTATATTGCTAATATAATATTATTTTTGTGCTGAATATTGAAGAGTTATGGCAAAAAAGAAAGTTATTATTCCACCAAAGCGTAAATCCCCACGCATTCACAAGCATTTTTTTACATTAAATGAAGAGGAAAATAATGCCTTAAATCGTTATGTAGCAAAGTATAACGTTCAAAATAAATCTCGGTTTATCCGCGAAACTTTAATGATTTCCATCATTCGGAAATTTGAGGAAGACCATCCAACTTTGTTTGATTAACACGATTTTGTATAAACTTTAAATTTGAATTGATAAGTCCAAGAATTCTTTAGACTTCATGCTTACTATACTGTAACCTTTCACTCTCATTGTTTTTTTTATTCCAATTCACAACTCAACATTATGGAATATATCATTGCATTTTGCATATTTTCTGCAGGACTTCTGTTAGCATGGATTATCACTTCGAAAAGACATTCAGTTATTACAAAATTGCACGATTTGAATGAAAAGGAGATGTTGTCAAAACTAAGTGAAACTGAAAAGCAAAAATCAGTTACTTTGGAAACTTTACGTTTAAAAATGGAGGATATTGATAATTTAAATCAACAATTGTCCCAACAATTGCAAATTTCCAACCTTCGTGGCATGGAAGTTGCTACACTAAGCGCGATGAATGAAAATCTGGCTGAAAAACTAGAGAACCAAAAAGCAGAAATCGAAAATCTCCAGAAACGTTTGACAACAGAGTTTGAGAATATTGCAACAAAGATATTGAAAGAGCGTTCTGATGAGTTTTCTTTGTCAAATCACAAAAATCTGAGTGAAATACTTAATCCATTGAAAGAAAGAATTCAACTTTTCGAGAAAAAGGTGGATGAAACTTACGATAAGGAATTGCGAGATAAAATTAGTTTGCGTGAAGAAGTTCGAAAGCTTACTGAAATGAATGCCCGTGTAAGTCAGGACGCAAATAATCTGACCAATGCGCTGAAAGGCGATGTGAAAAAGCAGGGCAATTGGGGTGAAATAGTGTTGGAGCGGGTTTTGGAGCGTTCTGGACTTACCAGAGGTCAGGAATTTGAGCGTGAAGTGGTGGTAGATGGGGCAGATTACAGCGTGCAACGACCCGATGTAATCATTCATTTACCCGACAATAAACATATTATTATCGATTCTAAGGTTTCGTTGGTGGCTTATGAACGGTTTGTTTCTTCTGAAAGCGATGAACATAGAATGGAGCATCTGAAAAATCACATTGTTTCGCTCAGAAGTCATGTGAAGTTGCTGAGCGAAAAAAATTATCAGAATGCACAAAATCTGAATACACCAGATTTTGTTTTGATGTTTATGCCCATCGAAGCTTCGTTTTCTGTAGCTGTACAAGGCGATGGCGAGATATTTTCTTATGCTTGGGAGCGGAAAATTGTGATAGTGAGTCCAACCACTTTGTTGGCCACATTGCGAACCATTTCGTCTATTTGGAAGCAGGAAAACCAGACTAAAAACGCCCAAGAAATTGCGCGTTTGAGTGGTGCTTTGTACGATAAGTTTATTGGTTTTACGGAAGATATGGTCAAGATTAAAGCCAACATCGACAGAACTTCAAGTGCTTATGATGATGCTGTTAAGAAAATGAAGGATGGTTCGGGCAATATTATCAGAACAGCCGAAAAGATTAAAGAATTGGGAGCAAAGACAGGAAATAAATCTTTGCCCAACGGGTTTGAAAATTTTTGATTTGCAAAAAGTGTTTTTTTTGTTTCTCCAGTATACTGATTTAAAAGTAAATTGACCTAATTATGAAGTTGAATGTTCTAGTTACAATTGTTTTTTTGTTTAGTTTGATGCATGTAAATGGTCAACTCATGACCTCCAAACCTGATAGTTTGACTATTCAAAATCTTATTCATTCGCAGATTATTGATTTGGATAGTTTGCTTGGAAATAAACAAGACTCCATAATTACCCCAATAAAAATCACAAATAGTTCAATTGTAAAACCCCAAAAACCGACAATAAATTCACAACCACAACCGCTATCAGAAACTCTTGGCAAGCAGGCATTTGATTCGTTGATAATTGCAAATGAAAAGGTAACTGACATCACGCCCAAAGAGTTCAAATTTCAAACAAATACTTCTTCTGTTAAAATTGACACCTTGCTTTTAAAAGCCAATCCTTTTTTTATTGAATTGGTTTATATGGGTTTACCTTTCAATTTTGATTTGAACACTCAGCCCGATTTTCAGACCTTGTACTATGGATATAAAGCTAAAACTTTAAATGATGATTGTATAGCTTTGCCAAAAGTTCAATCACCCGAACAATATATTGAAGAACTGAGGCGCGATGGGCGTAAAGAGATTACCCAAAAAGCAGCACATTTGTACACTATTACATTTGAGGATTTGCCCGACCCTGAAGGGACAAAAAGTCACTCAATTATTGGGAAAAAGCTCGAAAAAGTTCACTTTGTTGATGACGATGAGTCCTATTCGAACAATAAGAAATTTACATTGAGAAAGATAAATCCTAGTCCTTGGTCTCATAAAGCATCTTCTCTTGCACAGTTTTCACAAAATTATGTTTCACAAAATTGGTATCAGGGGGGTAACAGTAATTTGGCAGTGTTGGGGATTCTGTCAGGTCAATTAAATTACGACAATAAAAAGAGTATTCAGTGGGAGAATAATGCGGAATGGAGAATGGGATTTAATACCGTAACTGGTGATTCGTTGCGTACCTTAAGTACCAATGATGATGTGTTGAAAATAAATAGTAAACTTGGAATCAAGGCTGGTGGTAATTGGTTTTATAGTGGCTCGGTTGATTTTTCTACGCAGTTTTTTAATAGTTATAAAGGCATCAATTCACCAGTGAAAAAAGCTTCATTATTCACCCCCGTGAGATTGAATGTTGGTTTCGGATTTGATTATAAATACCAAAAACTCTTATCGTTGATGATTTCTCCAGTTGCATTCAAATACATCTATATGAGTGATAATGTGGGCGTGGCTCCCAATTTGTTTGGTATAAAAACGGGTGAGAATACATTGAGCGAAGTGGGAAGTTCATTCAAGGCTGTACTGACTTATGCCCCAGTACGTGAAATACAGTTCGATTCTAAAATGTCGTTTTATACCAATTACCAAAAGGTGGAAATTGACTGGGAATTGGTTTGTAACATGACGATTAATCGGTTTATGTCAACGCGAATTTCATTCAATCCACGATATGATAATACGGTTATTGAGAAACCTGGCGAGAATGCCAAACCCCAGTTTAAGCAATTTATGAGTGTTGGATTCTCTCATAAGTTCAGATAAAATCTTATTCTGTGAACAAATGATGCCATTCATCGAACTTAGCCACTTCCGTTTCGCCAAAATGCAGTAAACTCCTTCTAATTCTCTCTACTGAATGCTCTTCGGTCAATTGCGTTTTTGAGAAAAACTTATCGGCATAACAAATTAATTTTTCTTCGAGTGAAACTGGCAACATGTCACGATGCGGTAAGGGAAGATCGTTTTTGAGTATCGTTTTTAAACTTATTCCAACGCCAGTATGTCGTTCACAAACCAAAGCGTGGCGTGGCAAACCTTCCGCCCGCAATAAATCTGCTCCCAAATATCCATGTTTAATATATTTATTTTCGCCATAACAGTGAATACGTGGCGCATCGCACATAAAAATGCCTATGTCGTGAAGCATGGCTGCCTCAGAAATGAATTTTATATCTAAACGTAAATCCGGCATCCGATGGGCTATCTCTAGTGCCTTATTCTTTATTTGCTCACTGTGAATCAGTAGAATATAGTGAATGTCACTGTCTTTAGGATAGTATTTTTCTATTAGTTTTATTGGGTCAAGCATAGTTGGTAGATTGTAGTTGGTAGATTGTAGTTTGTAGATTGTAGTTGATAGATAGTAGTTGGTTGCCAATTAGTTACTTGGTCTTAACTACCAACTACAATCTACCATCTACAAACTATTTCCCAATCAGTAAAATTTAATCATGCAAAGTTACAACATATCATTGATTATTTTGTTTGGTACTTGTTGTCGAATTATAAAATGAGTGTACTTTTCTTATTATGAATTATGCATTCTAAATTACGAATTAAATAAAGAATTATGACAGATTGTAATTGGCCAGGAAATGATGATTTGATGCGTGCCTACCACGATGAAGAATGGGGAGTGCCCTTGCACGACGACCCTAAATTGTTTGAGTTTCTTGTTCTGGATGCATTTCAGGCGGGATTGAGTTGGAAAATAGTGTTGTACAAACGCGAGAATTTCCGTCGTGCTTTTGACGGTTTTGATGTACAGAAAATTGCGTTGTATGATGAGGAAAAGATTCAAGCATTGATGCAGGATGCCTCCATTGTTCGCAATCAGCTTAAAATCCGAGCTACCGTACGTAATGCACAAGAGTTTTTAAGGATACAAGCCGAGTTTGGTTCGTTCGACAAGTATATCTGGCAGTTTACCGATGGAGAAACGCAGTTCAATTACCCAAAATCGAACGCTGATATCCCTGCAAAATCGCCTGCTTCGGATGCTATGAGCAAAGATTTGCTCAAGCGTGGTTTCAAGTTTGTAGGTTCCACCATCTGCTATGCTTTTATGCAGGCAGCAGGCATGGTCAATGATCATTTGGTGGGTTGTAGTCATCAGAAATAAATAATTATTCAAAAAACAAACATTTTTATCGCATCAATGTTATAAAATGGCTCAATAAGTTGTACTTTTGCCAAAAAGCCTTTTATGAATTTGAACGTCCGAAACGAAACTTCCACACTCAAAGCAGTTGTATTGGGGCAACCTGGTTCAATTGGCAGCACACCAAGTTTAGATAAAACCTACGACGCGAAGACTTACGAATCAGTCCTAAACGGAGTTTTCCCCACCGAAGCTGCCATTTACAAAGAGATGACTGCATTTGAAAAAGTGCTTTTGAAATACGATGTGCAGGTGTTTCGTCCGTGGACATTGGAGCATTGCAATCAGGTCTTTGCCCGCGATGTGGGTTTTGTGATTGACGACAAAATTATCAATTCCAATATTATTCCCGACCGCGAGGACGAAAAGGAGGCATATGAAGTCATTTACGACCAAATTGCCTACAATAAAATCTACAATTTGCCCGAAAAAGCACATGTGGAAGGCGGTGACGTGATATTGTATAACAATGTCGTTTTTGTGGGGCTTTACAGCGGCGCCGACTATCCCCAGTTCAAGACTGCCCGCACCAATTTGTATGCTTTCAACTACCTGAAAGAGCTTTTCCCCGATAAAACATTTATTCCATTGGAACTTAAAAAGCACGATACCAACCCGCGTCACGGCGTATTGCACTTGGATTGTTGTTTCATGCCTGTTTCGCACAACAAAGCTATCATCTACAAGGACGGTTTTCTTTACGAAAAGGATTATCACTTGCTGGTTGAAATGTTTGGTAAGGACAATCTTTTTGAAATTACCCAAGAAGAAATGTACGATATGAATACCAATGTTTTTTCCATTTCGCCTACAGTGGTGGTTTCCGAACAACGGTTTATCCGCTTGAATGCCTATTTGAAAAATGTGTGGGGAATGACTGTGGAGGAAGTTCCTTACCACGAAATATCCAAAATGGGCGGACTTTTACGTTGCTCAACATTGCCATTGAAGAGGACTCCTAACTAAGAAGAACCCCTAGTCCGCCAGCTGGCGGAGAATTCTGCAAGTATTGATTACTATTAACTTTGACTGAAACTTTGATTGTTATTTCTATCTTAAAACTATATATTATTATCTAATTGCCAAATAGATTCAATAATGGAAAAACAAACAACTCATACCATTCTGATGATTGAACCTGTGGCTTTTGGGTTCAATGAACAAACTGCTGTGAATAACCATTTTCAGCACAAAGATAATGCGGAAGGATTGGTTATTCAAACCAAGGCATTGGCTGAATTCAATGAAATGGTAGCAATGCTACGAGCACACAATTTAGATGTAATTGTGGTAAAAGATACGCTGGAGCCTTCAACGCCCGATTCGATTTTCCCGAATAACTGGATTTCTTTTCATGCCGATGGCCGTGTGGCATTGTACCCAATGTATGCACAAAACCGCAGAGTGGAACGAAGAAGTGACATTCTGAATTTCCTGACCGACAAGCATTTTAAGGTTTTGGACATTGTTGATTATACACCTTGGGAAAAAGTGAATCGTTTTTTGGAAGGCACTGGAAGTTTGATTTTGGATAGGCAGCACAAAATTGCTTATGCAGCCTTGTCGGAGCGTACGGACAAAGCAATGTTCATGCAATTTTGTCTAGATTTTGATTATCAGCCCATCTGTTTCATTGCCAACCAAACAATTAATAACAATAGATTGCCCATTTACCACACCAACGTTATGATGAGTGTGGCCGACAAGTATGCCGTGGTTTGTTTGGAAGCCATTGATATTGAATGTAAACAAAAAGCAGTGGTTGATGCTTTACAAAATACGCACAAGGAAATAATTGAAATAACGGAAGCCCAGATGAATTGTTTTGCGGGCAATATGTTGCAGGTTGAAAACAAGGAAGGAAAGCTGTTTCTGGTAATGTCGCAGTCGGCTTACAATTCTTTGACCAAAGCACAAATTGAACGTTTGAAGTTTTACAACCAGATAATAACTGCAGCCATTCCCACCATCGAAAAGTACGGTGGCGGAAGCGTGCGCTGCATGATGGCGGAGGTGTTTTAAAAAACGTTTCGGGTTTTGTGTTTTGTGTTTCGCGTTGAGCTTGATTCACCATTCTATTCTTTTAATTAAATACTATCTATTATATGATTAACAAAAATCTTACCGCTTCGCAATTGATGGAGCTTGAAAATGAATACGGAGCTCACAATTATCACCCCATTCCGGTGGTGCTGGATAGGGGCGAGGGCGTTTATGTTTGGGATGTGAACGGAAAGAAATACTACGATTTCCTGTCGGCCTACTCGGCGGTGAATCAAGGGCATTGTCACCCAAAAATTATCAATACTTTGATAGCGCAAGCTCAAAAACTGACGCTCACCTCTCGGGCTTTTTACAACAGTCAGCTGGGAAAATACGAAGCCTTTGTAACCAATTATTTTGGCTACGAGAAAGTACTCCCAATGAATACTGG
>JBAXAD010000046.1:0-19411 GCA_037142715.1 Paludibacter sp.
CTGGTTGGGCTTCGCCAAAAGATGTGATTTTGAAATTAGCCGGAATTCTTACCGTAAAAGGTGGAACCAATGCTGTGGTTGAATATTTTGGTGAAGGAACAGCTTCTATTTCTGCCACAGGAAAAGGAACAATCTGTAACATGGGTGCCGAAGTGGGAGCAACCACTTCTATTTTCCCGTTTGATGAGAAATCAGCCGAATACCTAAAAGCAACTGGTCGCAGCGTTATTGCTGAACTGGCTTTGCAAAACGCAGCACACCTACAGGCCGATGCCGAAGTGATTGCTAATCCTGAACTATACTACGATCGCCTGATTGAAATCAATTTGAGCGAACTAGAACCTTATATTAATGGCCCTTTTACGCCAGACTTGGCTTATCCAATTTCTGAATTTGCGAAAGCGGTGAAAGAAAAAGGCTATCCACAAGTAATGGAAGTGGGACTGATTGGTTCTTGTACCAATTCGTCGTACGAAGATTTGACCCGTGCAGCTTCTATCGTAAAGAAAGCCAAGGAGGATGGATTGACAGTAAAAGCGCAATTTATTATCAATCCGGGTTCGGAATTGGTACGCTATACTGCCGACCGCGATGGCGTACTTGCCGAGTTTGAATCGGTAGGCGGAATCGTAATGGCCAACGCTTGCGGCCCTTGTATTGGTCAATGGAAACGTGACGCTGAACCTTCGGATCGTCCGAATTCTATCATTACTTCGTTCAATCGCAACTTTGCAAAACGTGCCGATGGCAACCCGAATACGCATAATTTTATCAGCTCACCAGAAGTGGTGGCTGCCATGACCATCGCCGGTGATTTGTGTTTCAACCCAATGACCGACACTTTGGTGAATGACAAAGGCGAGAAAATTAAATTGCAAGAACCTTTCGGTTTTGAATTGCCGCCAAAAGGCTATGACGTGAAAGATGCAGGTTATATTGCTCCGTCAAATGGTGGTGGTGAAATTAGCATTGACCCAGCTTCTAAACGTTTGCAGATTTTGCAACCTTTCCCAGCTTGGAACGGCAAAGATTTGATTGAACAACCGTTGCTTATAAAAGCAAAAGGAAAATGTACCACCGACCACATTTCTATGGCAGGCCCTTGGTTGAAATTCCGTGGTCACATTGATAATATCTCTGATAACATGTTGATTGGAGCTGTAAACAGTTTCAACGACAAAACAAATACCGTGCTTGACGCACAAACTGGCGATTATCTTACTGTTCCAGGATTGGCTCGTAAGTTCAAATCGCAACAAATTGGTTCGGTAGTAGTGGCCGAAGAAAATTACGGCGAAGGTTCGAGTCGCGAACATGCTGCCATGGAACCGCGTTTCTTGAATGTGAAGGCCATTTTGGTAAAATCGTTTGCCCGTATTCACGAAACGAATTTGAAGAAACAAGGTATGTTGGCTTTGACTTTTGTGGACAAGGACGATTACGAAAAAGTACAAGAACAAGATAAAATTAGCATCCTCGGGTTGACCAATTTTGCTCCAGACGAAAAACTGACGGTGAAATTGACGCATAAAGATGGTACAACCGATCAATTTGAAGTGGCGCATACTTACAACCAAGCTCAGATTGAGTGGTTTAAAGCTGGAAGTGCTTTGAATGAAATGAAGAAATAGACAGTCAACAGACATCAGTCTACAGTCTCCAGACCATAGTCAATTTAGAGCGGACTGACGACCGGCGACTGGCGACCGAAGACAAAAAATATATAAACAAAACAAAAATATCTAAAAGCATGGAAAGAGATTATTTGATTTTTAAATTATCAGAAACAATAAAAACGACTACTCGTATTGACAAAGAGTTATTTACTCAGTTCAATGTGAAACGTGGTTTGCGTAATGATGATCACTCGGGAGTATTGGTTGGATTGACCAAAGTGGGTGATGTAGTGGGTTATGAAAAACTACCTGAAGGTGGCTTGAAAGCTGTGCCGGGTAAGTTGATTTACAGAGGAATAGACGTTGAGGATTTGGTACATGGATTTGCAGCCGAAAACCGTTTGGGATTCGAAGAAACTGCATTTTTATTGCTTGCAGGTTATCAACCTGATGCTGAAGAGTTGAAACTTTTCTCGAAAATGTTGATTCAAGCAATGGCTTTGGAACAAAAAGCTACCATGAACATTATTGACCTGGAAGGTCAAGACATTATGAATATCTTGGCGAGAAGCGTACTGGAATTGTACACTTTCGACAAAAAAGCGGATGACATTTCTCGTGATAACTTGATTCGTCAGTCTATCGATTTGATTGCCAAATTCCCAACCATTGTGGCTTATGCTTACAATATTCTTCGCCACAGTCAACAAGGGCGCTCGTTACATATCCGTCACCCAAATGAAGATATGTCGTTTGCAGAGAACTTTTTGTTCATGATGAAAGGCCCTAATAACTACACCGAATTGGATGTAAAAATATTAGACTTAACGCTTGTATTGCATGCTGATCACGGTGGTGGTAACAATTCAACATTTGCTGTGCGTGTGGTAAGTTCAACACAAACAGATACTTATTCTGCTATTGCAGCTGGTATCGGTTCGTTGAAAGGACCTTTGCATGGTGGTGCCAATATCAAAGTGGTGGAAATGTTCAATCACTTGAAAGAAGCCATTAAAGACTGGACCAATATCAAGGAAATTGACACTTATCTCCAGAAAATGTTGAACAAACAAGCTTATAACAAAAGCGGTTTGATTTACGGTATTGGTCATGCTGTTTATACAGTTTCTGATCCACGTGCCTTGTTGTTGAAAGAAATGGCGCGTGATATGGCCATCGAAAAAGGACTTGAAAAAGAATTTAATTTCCTTGAGTTGCTTGACGAACGTTCGGTAAATGCATTCATGACTTTCAAAGGTGAAGACATAGGCAAACAAGTTTGTACCAATGTCGATTTCTACTCAGGATTCGTATATGAAGCCATTGGTTTGCCATGTGAAATTTTCACTCCAATGTTCGCCATGTCACGTGTTACAGGATGGTCTGCACACCGCATCGAAGAATTGAACTTTGCCAGCAAACGTATCATTCGTCCAGCTTACAAAAACGTGGAAGAAAGAAAACCTTTCAAACCAATGAAGGATAGATAGAAGGTTGACAAAGGTCTAAGGTCTAAGGACACAGGTCTTCCCTGCTTTAAGCCTGGGGACTCAGGTCAAAGAACACAGGTCTTTCCTGTATTCAACATATATTTGGAGTAATATTTATTGATTAATTTAAACAAAACAACTAACGTCCTTTGTCTTTAGACCTTTGACATTCTCAGAAGTCCTGTGTCTTTAGACCTTTGACTTTAGACATTAAAAATAACGTCCTTTGTCTTTAGACCTTTGACTTTTGTCTTTTTCATTATGAGAAACTTTGAAGAATTGAGGGTTTGGCAAGATGCACGTATTTTAGTAAAAGACGTCTATCTTTTAATGGCAAACTGTAAAGATTATGGCTTCAAAGATCAAATTCAGAGAGCTGCTGTTTCTATAATGAATAATATTGCTGAAGGGTCTGAATCAGGATCCGATGCATTATTCATTCGTTATTTGAGAATTTCTAAAGCGAGTTGTGGAGAAGTAAGAAGTATGTCATATTTATGAGAGGATTTAAATTATTGTTCTATTGAGAGCGCGCTCAATATTAGAAATAAAGCAATTATTATTTCATCGTCATTACAAAAATTAATAGAATATTTAATTAAGTCTAAGGATAACTTAGGCTCAAAGTCTTAAACGTTATATTATTGTCATTAGGCCATATCTTGTAATTCTACAGAATGTCAAATCAAGAAATGGATAAATTAGGAATAAAGTTTCAGACTTTTGACCTTCGACTTTAGACCTTCGTGCTCAGACTTTTGACCTTTGACCTTAGACCTCAGACCATTTATTACATGAAAATTAAAGTAACAAATCCAGTCGTAGAACTCGATGGAGATGAAATGACCAGAATTATCTGGTCATTTATCAAAGAACAATTGATCCTTCCGTATCTGGAACTGGATATCAAGTATTACGATTTAAGTATCGAAAACCGCGATTTGACGAATGATCAGGTAACTATTGATTCGGCTAACGCTATATGTAAATACAATGTGGGTATCAAATGTGCCACCATTACGCCAGATGAAGATCGTGTGATTGAATTTGGGTTGAAGAAAATGTGGAAATCGCCAAACGGAACCATCCGTAACATCATTGGTGGAACCGTTTTCCGTGAACCAATCGTGATGAGCAACGTGCCTCGCTATGTACAAGGTTGGACCAAGCCGATTGTGATTGGCCGTCATGCTTTTGGTGATCAATACAAAGCTACCGATACCGTAATCAAAGGTAAGGGAACTTTGAAAATGACTTTTACCAACGAAGCTGGTGAAGTGAAAGAGTGGGAAGTGTATAACTTCGAAGGTGACGGCGTGGCAATGGCCATGTATAACACCGACGAATCTATTTACGGTTTTGCCCGTTCATCTTTTCAGGTGGCTTTGGAGAAAAAATGGCCTTTGTATTTGTCAACCAAGAACACCATTTTGAAAGCTTATGATGGTCGCTTCAAGGATATTTTCCAGGAAGTGTACGAAAAAGAATTCAAGGCTGCTTACAAAGAGGCGGGAATCACTTACGAACATCGTTTGATTGATGATATGGTAGCTTCGTGTATGAAATGGAATGGTGGTTTTGTATGGGCTTGTAAAAACTACGATGGCGATGTTCAGTCAGACACCGTGGCGCAAGGTTTTGGTTCATTGGGATTGATGTCGTCCGTATTGGTAACGCCTGATGGAAAAACTGTGGAAGCTGAGGCTGCACACGGAACTGTGACCCGTCACTACCGTCAGCACCAACAAGGCAAGTCAACTTCTACCAATCCGATTGCTTCTATTTATGCCTGGACACGTGGTTTGATGCACCGTGCCAAATTGGATAACAATGCTGAATTGTTGAATTTCTGCGAAAAGTTGGAACAAGTGTGTATCGAAACAGTGGAAGCTGGTGAAATGACCAAAGACTTGGCAGTATTGATTCACGGTGACAATGTGACCAGTGAAAACTATTTGAGCACCGAAGGTTTCTTGGCTGCCTTGAAACGCAATTTGGATGTGAAACTGGGGTAAATCGTTTCGTGTTTCACGTTTCATGTTCCGTGTTTCTCTCCATACAACCGTTTAAATATGGTTTGAAGTTTTACAATACACTTTAATTTATAAAAAGAGCTTGCTTCCGCAATAGAGGCAAGCTTTTTTTGATTGAAAATAGCAAAACAAACTATTGAATCAACATTGTCTCCCTTGAAAACCCATGTTGACATTTTACTTTCAAAGTGGTTTTTCCATTGGTAGTATTCACGATTTGAAAATACTCCGATGTCCCTTCCAATTTCCATTTTCCGTTCAACACTACTTCGATTTCAGATGCTGCAGAAGGATTGTTGACCCATGACCGAGAATAAATACTTCGCTCGATTCGTTTGCCGTTTACATCAAATTTCTCATCCGATTTTCCTTCGTAGAAATGCAAATCTGGGTCACAAACACTCAATGCCATTTTGTTTTTTATTGCAGTTGAGGTCATTATCAGGCATGGAATACTTACGCTCGAAATGTCCGTTATTGCTTTCAAAATTCCAGCTTCAAACAACACGTATCCAGTGGTTTGTGTAGCTTTATCACGGACAATATGCGCCAAGGAATCTTGTTGCAAAATAATGTATGGACACTGATTTTTGTTTGCAAACTGTTTTGAAGTAGTTTGTACCAAATCTGCCGTTGGCTGAACAAGCGCCATGTATTCGTAACTAGCATTTCTTGGCGTTACACCATGATTAATGGCTGCCAATGCAAAGTTATTTTGCGTGGGTGCATCCGTTTCTTGATCCAGCGATTGTTGCATGGATTTACTAACTGTAACATTTCCTTGCTGAACGAAAAAGTAATTGTTGTTTCCATCGGAAAGTATATTTTTCCCAATTTTCAAAGTGTTGGAATATGGAAATTCCGTTATTGACTTACCATTTACCTCAATAGCGTTTTCTGTTTTGGGCAAATAAATCTGAAACAATGTAGTGTTTACTGACTTTCCGGGCAATGCAGAACGAATATTGGAACCCAATGCAACGACACGGTTGTCAAAAAAGAAAACGGATTTGCGGGCATGAAGCGAGCCATTGTATTTGTCGTGCTCGTGCAATTTCATACCAAAAGCTCCTTGTTTATTTTGCAAAGAAATACTTCCTGCAAAAGATTCATCGGAGAGCAATTCCTCTTCGTAGCCCGAATCAGCATCGATGTTTTTTACATCTGCCCGAAGCTCTTTCATGGGCAAAACGGCTGCTGTTGTTCCCGGAAAATGGTTCCAGTCCCAGCCTTCCTGATTGAATCCCGACCCGAAATTGGAGATTGGGGTACCGTTTGCAAGTATCTGTAAATTGCCATGATTCAAATAGCGACCGTACAAGTTTGCACCCACGTAGGTTTCGGTAGCCCACAAATAACGGCTGTGCCCCATGGCAGTAACCGACCAATTATCCCTACGGTGAACACCCAAACATGAATAGTTGTAACTCCAATTACCAACGGGCGACAATTCGGGAACAATGCCTGCTTGTTGAAAAATCTTACTGAATTTTGTCGGTTTATTTTCTACCAATCGCAAATAGGCAGCCGCCAATTCTTTATCAATTAGTTGTTTTCCATCGGGAGAACCAGCCAAAGCCAATTGCGCAAATTGCTCTGGAATGACATGACCTTTGCCATCGGGATGGCGGCCTGAAAGGGAGAGCGGCCAAGTGAGTAAATTGCTGTAAGTGCGCATGGTCAACAACGCTTTTTTCAGGTTCTCGCGACCAGTTTGTTGCAATCTAAAATCAGTTTTGTTCAACAACCAAGCAGCATTTACAGCACCATCCAAGCCGCCAACAGCATAAGCTGGATAATTGGCTCGGTGATGAAAAATGCTTCCATCCACCTTAAACGAACCCTGCGTTCCGTCGGAATACAGCAATCCATTGTCAATCCAGCGAGAGAATGCATGCAAATATCTTGCTTTCTCGGGGCTCTCATTCAGCATCAATATACTCGCCAACCGCCCTATCAAACTGGTATTGAAAGCGTCAATGTCCATTCCTGGTGCTTGTGGTTTCGTTTTCACTTCACCAGTTCCTGCAAACCATTCCATCGATTGCTGCACTTGCTGGTCGAGTTTAGCGTCTCGAAGTGGCTGTTCCATCAGAAATGCAGCTGTATAAAAATTCCTCATGCTGTAACCCAGATGGTGCAATGTTCCCATGGCACTTCCAGCCTGAAATCCCTGGTCGAGGAAATGGCGCATGAGTAAAACGTACATTTCTGCAATGGAAGATTTCTCGGCTGGATTTGTGCTTTTGTTGTAGGTCACTGCCATATTCAGCATCAATTGATTACACTGACTAAGCCCCATTAGATTGCTGTATAGCGACTTGTAATTTTCAGCTCCCAAATGTTCATAGGTTTCACCAAATCGCTCGAAGAAAATAGGTAAACCCTGAAGCGTTCCATCACTATTATTCTTGATGTTATATTTTTTGAATTCATCAGTTATTTTCTGAATATTGGAGCTTTTTTGTCCACTTAATATCAATGTTTTCAATCGGTTTTGAATTTCCTTGATGCCTGTTTGTTCAATAGCAGTCAGCTTTTCACTCACTGACAAATCAAAATCCTTTTTCCACGATTCCAACAATATCAACCAGTGATTTTGCGTGTTTTTGTTGATAAAGGGCGCTTGAATATCCGCTGTATGTTGGCGCACATCTTGCAAGGAAGACAACATTATGTGGTCGAAAAACAATTGACCCGAAGTAATATTTGGAGCTGTGATGCGCATTACATTCATGCCCACTTCAGGTTTTCCCTGCATGTCACGGTCGAATGCCACCCAAGCACCCCGCCACCCAGTGAAATCCACGCCATATTCGAAGAACGAACAAACACGACCGTCCTTCAAAAATTCCACTTTTATTTTAGCGTCTTTTATTGGATGATTATTATACACCCAAAATACAAAAGTGGAAACTGATGCATCTTTACTTCCTGCTTTTTTAATCTGATAATCAATCGGTTGCTTTATACTCCATTGTGCCAGTGGCGCATTCCAGTTCCACTGCAAACTACTGTTCTGATGTTTGTAATGTTCGGTACTGACTGTAAGCTGGGAATGATTATCTCCAATAGCAGGAACTATTCCGTTTTCGAAGGAAAGAATTGAAGGATGTGTAAACTCTTTTTGCTGAGCACTTAAAGTGCTTGACAAAAGAATTATTGAAATGATGGAAAGAGTGTATTTTATTGATTTCATTGGGAAATGTATTAGATAATAGGAATCTAGTCCAGAAAATTTAGGACTAATAAAAGTAAAAAAGCAAATAAGAAAAAGAATAGAACGCGGATTTCGCTGATGGAGCGGATAAAAAAAACGGATTTAAAATCTACTACGTAAATTGATTTTTGGGGAGAAATCATTCCGACAAGTCGGAATTCTAATCCATATTAAACCTGCCTGCCGCAGGCAAGTCCGCTTAATCCGCATGCTATTTTTTATTTTTTTCTTAGTTGTGACCAATCCCTAGCTGCACGAGCCAGAACAAAGAGTTTGAACGCAAATGACACAAAAAAAAGGCAAATCAGAAAAAAAATAAAATAATAATCCATTTTAAATTTTCGGTTATTTGCGTTATTTGCGTTCAAAAATCATATTATTGCGCCAAAAAATACACGAATATGTGAGTTTAGGTACTAAGTTAGTTTTTTAAGCCACACCAACTTACATCCCTCTTCGGGGGCTTGGGAGCTTTTATTTCTTTTCCAATGCATTTTTTCTTGTCAATGCTTCCAAGAAATAATAGTCGGCATAATTCAACGGCACGTCAATTTCACTTCCATGAGGAATACTACCAACAGAATGCATCAGCAAGAAATTACAATTTGTTCCCACTGCGGCACGATAAGCATTACTCGAAAGCGCAGCAATAATTTTATCGGCAGTCACTTTGTATTCTGGTTTATCGTAAGCACTTAATTCGTACAAAGCGGAAGCAATGACAGCAGCAGCTGATACATCGCGTGGCTCGTTTGGTATTTTTGGCGCATCAAAATCCCAATAAGGAATCAAATCGGCAGGCATATTTTTGTTTGTAAAAATGAAATTGTAAATCTTTGCGGTCAAATCGAGATAACGTGGATCTTTGGTTTCGCGGTAGCAAACTGCAAATCCGTACAAAGCCCATGCTTGCCCCCTGGCCCATGCCGATTCGTTGGAATAACCTTGAGCAGTCACCTTGCTGCGCACTCCACCCTTAATTTTATCGTAATCAACCACATGATAACAACTGAAATCTTTGCGGAAATGATTTGCCATTGTTGTGTTGGCATGGGTGATGGCAATTTTTCTAAAGCTCGAATCGCCCGATAATTTGGAGGCAGTAAATAACAATTCGAGGTTCATCATATTGTCGATAATAACAGGACACATCCAGCCTTTGGTGCTTTGCCAACCTTTGTTTTCGTCCCACGACTGTAAAATACCTGCTGCTGGTCTAAAACGCGTTGATAATGACTTGGCAGCTTCAATAATAACCGCTTTGTAAGCAGGATTTTTTGTTATTCTATAAGCATTTCCAAAGCTACTGCCAATAATAAACCCAATATCGTGATGAGATGTAAGGTATTTTATAGAATCTAAATTTTCGGTATATTTAATGCCGTATTTTTCCCATTGTTTATCACCAGTAAGATCGTACATGTACCACATTGTTCCGGGAAAAAACCCACTGGTCCAGTCGTCTTTTGGAATATAATCCACTTTCCCCTCAACAATGGTTCTCGGATTTAGAATATGAGTTGATGCCTCAATAATCTGAACCTGTTTGCCGATTTGTTTTTCTGCTACAAGAATATCATCTGCCACCATATCCTGGGTTGCAAGTTTGCTGGTTTGGTTGCAACTGCCCAAAAGCAATATAGATAAACCAATGCTCAATAAGTTCGCTTTCATAATTTTATGTTGTTTTATTATCTTATCCATTTATAGGTTTTTGTTTGCGTTGCATTTGTCACAGTGCAGAAGAAGATACCATGTTGTAATTTTCCAACAGGAATATCTAAAGCAGAAATCGATGAATTGTAATTTTGATTGTAAATCACTTGCCCACTGCCAGAATGTATTTTTACGTTTAATTGCTCATCTTCAATTTTAGAAAAACACAAGTGTATACTTTCTTTATCTTGCGAGAAATTTATCCATTCTTGAGCGTATAACTCATTAATGGCTGTAGTATCACTCGGACTTTTAATTCCAAAATAAATCGGGTCTCCATTCGTCATCGTAACTAGCACTTGTGTCTGACCATTTGTGGATTTAGAAAATACAACTCCAGCAATGGGGCTAATGATTTTCCAATCGCCTACCAGTGTCAATGTTGTTTGGCTAGGTGAAGCTATCCAACCATAGGTAGCATCGGTTACTGGGTGCAAGTTGGGGTTACTTATAGCAAAGTAATGTCGGTTTAAATTCACATCGTATTTGTCCATCAATAGATGTTCAGCAGTTGTGGATTTTACTATACCGTATGAAAGATTGCTGGCTGCGGTAAAAAAGCTATAAGCTGTAATGTTCAGCGGTTTATATAGCAATGCATGTACGGCACTACTTTGAGACAAAATTTGGTAAATGCTTCCACCTCCGTTTACCATTTGAGTTGCCATGGTTTGCATAGCCGCTGTATTTGTAGCTGGCATCACCACAAACGAATAGCTTTTGGCACTTGGTTTTACGCCATGACTCAAATAGGCTTTTGCTGCCAAAACAGTTGTGGTAGGTGCTGCATAATCAGCTCCGTTCTGATTAGGCGTGCTTTGATTATCGTATTTAATTTCAATAGGATCATTCCCTTTCGGTATAAAATATCCAGTTCCTAAAGGTGTTATCAACCAATTATCCGAAGTCGTGGTCGTGGTAGAAGTGTAAGGTGAAACATTTGATACACCATTAAAAATCAATCCGCCTGAAGGTACAATATTTTGAAACAGATTGGTTGCCGTAATCATTCCCGTACTGTAAGTTCCGGATGAACTTATATTGCTTCCCAAACTTATTATCATATTATCGAAAGCAAACATCGACTTTTTAAACACCAGATTAGTTGCTGTGTAAGCCGAACTAGACCAAGTGTCAATTTGGTCGAAATCGGTTGCAAACATGCCACAATCACCAAAAGCCAATGCACCAGAGAAATTCTTTGTTTTGGTATTTTGGTCAAATCGACCTGTAACCGATTTATATGGCATCATTTCTTGCCACGAGCTGTAATGAACTGTTGTAGCACCAGGCACCACATTCCAGTCCCAACCTCCACTGGTAGCACTGCTCAAAGGATATCCGCTGCTTGCCAATGTACCGTCGTACATAATTTCGAGCGAACCATAACTTTGATAACGACCAAAACGGTTGGTATTGTCATAAATTTCAGTGCCAAAAAAGTTGGTGGTGGGAGCATGCATCGAAGCCACCCAATTGGCTTTTCGAAAAATGCCCAACGGACTGTAATTGAACTGATAAAAACCTTCGTAGGGTTGTACCGGTGCACTGTATTTTGTTGTTTTAAAGAAATAATTATATGCCGATGCCATTTCATCATCTTGAGTAATGCCCAAACAATCAGCTCCAATGGCAACCATATTATCAAACAATGCTTTGGAGAATTGCACTTTTGTGTTGAAAGGATTACGACCACTCAAAGAATTTGCAAAAAAGCGTGTGTCGCCAACATCCATTGTTCCCATAATATAATCGGAAATTACCGCCTTTTTCATTCGTTGGTAGGCTTCCGCAGATATTTTAAACTGAGTTCCCTTTAGATAATAAATATATTGAACCCAAGTTAAGTAAGCATACATGTAATTATTGTAATGCGTACCATGGTGGAAACCAGTACCATCCGGTTTGAGTATGTCGCCACCGCCGGGCACATATTCCGTGTTTCGCTCCAAATACCGTTTAAATGCTTTCAGTTCCCTTACCGCAGTGGCGTCGTCCGCTTGGTTAAGCGCAATTCCCATCATGTGAGGCAAGAAAAGATAAATTATATCTGATACCTGATTGCTGAGATAAGTTGATTGTGGATAATACATTGTGCCATAAAATGACATCCAACGAACCAGTTTTAGCACTTCCTCTTTTTCGGATGCAGTGCACGCAGGCAAAGCATCCAAAAAAGCAGCAGGAATCACTCTACAGGCAGTGTAACTATTGCTAAAAACCATAAAATTGCAACCTTCCGAAATGCCTTGATTGAGCAAATGATCCAGAAAATTCTGAAACAATGTCATAGTGGGTGCATCTGTCAACGCGGCAGCAGCAAGTATTTCCAGCTTGTTGGCAATGTCGGTCATAAATACATCGGTTAATGCCGTAGAAGTAGTATTGATAACATTCCCATGCACCGAGCCATCCGAATTTCGAACGATATTCAACGAAGTAGCATACGCTTTTGCAGCTGCCAAAGTGGTAGTTGTACCAGCTGTAGGAGTCCGTTTTAAGGTTACCCGCAACGAATTTAAACTGGCCAGCTCTTGTGCTGTTGGAGTGGTAATTGGCAAATCAACAGGATTGGCAAACAAGGTAAGCGAGCTAATATCAGATGTCAAATATTTTTTATCCAACACCCACTGACTGCCCATAATACGACCTGCCTCGGTAGTACGATTAAAGTCTACATCATCTAAATATGTTTTTCGCGCAGCACTTGTTGTTGGTTTTATCGTAATTCTGACCGAAGTAATGGTGTATGAAAGTGTTGAAGCATATTCAGTATATGCACGGTTAAATTCGTGCCAGCCTTTATAATTACACAGAAAAACAGCTTTCTTCTTGACTGATGTAGCGTTTAAAAACTCTACTGTCAATGTATCATTTGTAATGGTTGTAGAATAAATTTGTAAAAAAGCACTATTTCCTGTACTCGCAACAAAGCTTGGAAAAGTGATATTCAATATAGAAGTGCCGGTGCTTGTCCAACACAAACTTTGTCCACCTTCCTTGTAATGTTCGGCATTAACGCTCAAAACTCCCGTTCCCGAAGCTACACATTCACTTGGAACAAATGTGTCTTCGAAAGTAAGGCTCTGGGCATTAGTTTCAAGTGCAAGTAATAATAAAATGAGAACAATATGCGTTTTTTTCATCTGTTTATAATAAGCCCCCTAACCCCCTGAAGGGGGAATAGAGATTGGTTAGTTTCATCAATAATAATCTCCATATGTGTCCAAATCCCAATAACTATCGTGATACTTTGGTCATGGTAGTTTTCATTTATTTAGACAAAATGGAATTGAATTCAAAGGGTGTTCTTAATTGACAATTACAAGTGTTTACTTTTATTAGTCAACAACTTTAATGATAATACTTTTCAGCACTTTATCAGCATGTACATAATTAGCCCTTTGAGCTAGAAAAGTTGCAGTATATACGCCTGAAGTGCTAAATTTATATTGATAAGTATCAACAATATTGGATATAGGCTTAACTGGCAGACCAGTATCGGGAGTACGGCCATTTACGACTATTGGATTTGAAATTAACCAATCTTCATGCATAGCAGTGCCAATGTCAGATTTAAGAATCTTCAGTTCACTAGGAGTGGCAATAAAACCGCCCGTATTCCAGCTGCCAGCTTTCGAAGATGAGTTGGCATAAGCAGTTGTATAATTATACATGTCCAATGGCGTGAAACCCATGCTCACTGCTCTGAAAAGTAACGAGTCGCCAGCTGTATATTTGCAAATAACTTTAAAATCTTTAATGGACCAAGTAGGTTGAATACCAGTATTTTGGTCAGTTTTGTATTTAAAAGCTACTGTTAACCTCAATCTGTCATTCATATATTTTTTAAGAGAATATGAGGAACTGCTTGCAATGCCAGATGTTGACGACAATTTACATGAATCGGTAATATCAATCCAGTTATGGGTGACAACCGCAATGGAATCGGCTTTTTTGTTGTTTTTCAATAGCCCGTTGAAGGTGGTAGAAATATACACTTTCAAGGTTCCGGGAATAATTCCATCTGTGGGAGTATTTAAAAATTGTAAGCGAGAGTTACTGATTAGATTTTCAGAAATTCTGTTCAAATTATCTTCACTGTATTTGTGGTCCAACTCTCCGCTAAAAAAAGTGATTAAATCAGCATCGCCAGATAAAGTAAAGTCAATGGCAGTTGCTTTTTTAACGATAAGTGTATCGCCACTCTTAGTACTTCCAACCGAAGCTGCAGTAACATCAAATGAGGTTATGTCATTCTCCAGTCCGTTCTGACATGCCGTAAAAAATAGCAAGACAGAACTCAGGATACTTAATATTGAAATTTTCATATAGTTGAATTTAATAAGATTATTGTTGAATTATTACTGCATTTACCATCCTGGATTGTTCTGCGAAATAGCTTTGTTGGAAGTCATTTCGGCCACAGGAATAGGCAGATAGTTATAGGCTTTACTTACTTTGTAATAGGCAGCTGCGTATTTAAAACCACTAGCCCAATCGGGACTGTCAACGTATCCCTGCATACCTTGCATGGCCGTCAAATAATCACCCCAACGAATTAAATCCCAACGGCGAATGGCTTCAAAACAAAATTCCATGGCACGTTCCTTTTTGATGGCATCTCTGAAGGTATCTTTGTTTAAACCACTTAGAAGTGATAGATTTGCTCGGGTTCGCACATCGTTAATACACTCGTAAGCCAATCCTGTAGGTCCATTTAGTTCATTTTCGGCTTCGGCAATCATCAACAAAATATCGCTGTATCGCAAAATTGGGACGTTGATGGGTGTGAAGTTTTTGTTTTTTGGTGCCAACTTTTCGTATTCTCTACGATATTTTGCTGAACAACGGGTTTTTGCGCCATCGGATGTCGCTTCGGCATAGTTAAAACCGCCAACTACCGCTGGAAGTGTCATTCCTTTTGGTGCTTTACCCTTAAAATAGAGTCGTCCAGAAATGGTTTTGTCCACATCAGTACCCACTACATAATCATAATTCGCGATATTCCAGTTTCCACGGGTTGTATCTCCTTCAGAATCATACATTTCGTACAATTTTAAAGACGCATAAATAAATCGGTAACTGTAGCCCGGATTGGCCATTCCAAGAGAATTCTGGAATTTAGCGTTTGTTGAATAATCAAAAGTACATCCGAATCCAATGGAGCTTCCAATTCTACCAGCCGACGATTCGGGCGTAGTTCTGTTGCCCGCTTCTTCTGCCTCCCAAATGCTTTCTACTTTACCCGTACTGTTGTATTTATCTTCCGACAAATCTGTAAATATGCGACTGTAAGGGCTTACTAAACTATGTATTCCAATATTTACCGCACTGTCTTTTACTTCTACTGCCCAGCGTTTTGCGTTGGCATAATAGCTTGCTATTTTAACTGGATTTCCTGTTAAATCGTCACGATAATGTTCTCCCGCACGGAACAAATAAATACGCGCTAAAATTCCTTTGGCAGCAGACTGAGTTACATAGCCAGGGTCGGTAACTTTTCCTGTTGGACCGAATCTCGGCAAGTTTGGAAGTGTAGATATTATGTCGGCAATAATGTGGTCATAAATAGTATCCTTGTTGGTGCGCACCATACTCAAACCATCTACACTTTGAGCAGAAGTTAAGCGGAAAGGAACATCGCCCCATCCTTGCACCAAATTGTAGTAATAAAAAGAACGGAGAAAAAGAGCTTGAGCCTTTACTTCAGTACGAACTTTTTCGGCAATTTCTGTACTTTTATCAGCATTTTCCAACAAAACATTGGCACGCATAATGCCCACATACAATATTTTCCAATAATTAGTTATCGCCGCATTACTACTGTTGGCAGTAGCACATTGAAAACCTGTGGCACCTGAGCGTTGGTAAAAGCTCAAGTCATCACCGCCAGAAATATCAATAAGGTAAGCAGCTCCGTAAAAACTTTCCTGCATTAGTGGACTGTAAACTCCTGTAAGAAAGCTTCTCAATTGCGTTTCGTTCGTAAAATAGGTTTCAGTTGTGAGTGACAGTGGCTCCTTGATCAAAAAATCGGAGCAAGAAACAGCAGTCAACACAACAAGAAATAGTGATATTATTTTGAAAGATTTCATCTTGTTATTTTTTAATGGTTAGAAACTAATACTTGTACCCATGTTCATAGAAACAGTACGAGGATAGGATGAGTAATCGAGTCCAGGTGTAAGTGCTGAATTTCGTACGGATACTTCTGGATCATAACCACTGTATTTGGTTAATGTATATAGGTTTTGTGCTGAAACAAACACACGCAACTTGCTTATTTTAAATCTTTTGAGCAGCTTGGCATTTACGTTATAACCCAGCGATAGTGTTTTTAGACGTAAATAGGAACCATCTTCAATAAGTCGCGATGAAAAAACCGTATTTGATGAACTTGAACTATAGCGCGGCATGTCGCTGTTCGGATTGTCAATAGTCCAGCGATTGTTATAAGACGCAAACTGATTCGACTCTTTCCTGTAGCCACCCTCAAAAAACAACTTGTTGGCATTAAGAATATTGGCACCATACGACCATTGTAAAAACACGCTTAAATCAAAACCCGCATATTCGAAATTATTCGTGAATCCACCGGTATGAATGGGTGCACCACGACCGATAGTCGTTTGGTCATTAGAATCAATAATGCCATCTAGGTTCAAATCCCTGTATTTTGGATGTCCGGGCAATGTATTGGCTTCCGAAGTATAGCGAGCAACGCCTGGTTTAAGTGCATAAGTTGCACCCGTAATGTCAAAATCGCTATTTTTATAGGTTCCATCGAAAATATAACCATACATCATTCCAATGGGATCACCAATTTTGGCAATGTAGTTGGGCGACGTATATCCATTGTCAAAATATGCGTTGGACAACATGGTTGTTTGTTTCTCGGCCAATTCCAGTATTCGATTGGTGTTGAACGAGATGTTGAAGTTAGATGTCCAACTGAATTTCTTGGTTTTAAAATTAATCGTATTCATAGTGAATTCCAACCCTTGATTTTGAACTTTACCGATATTTTTCATGGCGCCGCTGAATCCCGATGAAGGCGGTATGCCAGCAAAAAGCAACAAATCATAAGTGGTTTTATTGTACCAATCGAATGTGAAGTTCACACGGTCATTTACAATGCCTAAGTCTATTCCCAGGTTGGTTTGTGCGGTAGTTTCCCATTTCAAATTTGCATTTGCCAAGTTTACTGGAACAGCTCCCACGCTAGCAACGGTATTGTTGAAAGGATAAATACCATGTGGCATACTATTGCTAATGGTTGGACTTACACTACCGGACTTTGGCATATCCAATAATGAATAAGTGTCATATTCGCCAATTCTGTTATTTCCGGTTAGTCCCCAACTAGCTCTCAATTTACCCGATTTTAGCACATTGCGAATAGCACCTAGAAATTTTTCCTCAGCAAAATTCCATGCTACAGACCCTGAAGGAAAGTAGCCATATTGATTCCCTACTGCAAACTTGGAGCAACCATCAATACGATAAGAAGCAGTGAGATAGTATTTTGATTTATAATTATAGTTTAACCTGCCGAAATAAGATTGCATGCTCCATGATGTCCAAGCAGACCCAATGGTGTTTGGCGTACCTTGATTCATTCCTGCAATTCCTAAATTTTCATTCGGAATGTAGATACTTTGCATACCGTATGCTTTATAATTAGATTCCTGTGCCGAGTAACCGAGCAAAGTATTGAAGAAATGGGACTTATTGATATCAACTTGATAAGTCAGAATATCTTCATTCAGCCATGTAGTACGTTCCGTTGTACTTACACTGGCATTTACTTTGTTTGTTGAAATGGGCGAGCCATATCTCGTATTTGAATTATTGAACACTTCGCCTTTTTTATTGTCAAGTGTATATCCACCTGACGCCTTGAATTTCAGGCCCTTTGATAATTCGTATTCTGCAAAGCCATTGTATTGATTATAGTTGGCAGTACTTTTATTGAATTCATTTTTCAACGACAAAATAGGGTTGAATCTATAGTCGTTAATTGGGCTTACTCCTGCATCTTGAGCATCCTCATACAAACTGTTAATGTCTGTATTTGGTCCAGTAATAGGGCGGTATGCAAAAACACTAAAAAACAGGTTGTTCATTCCGCTGGATTGTTGGTCGGAAGGTACACTTCCTAATCTGGTATTGCTTGCATAATTGGTGCTTAAATTCAAATTTAACTTGTCGCGACGGATGCTTACTCCAAGTTTTCCTTGTATACGATTGTAGTTTGATCCAATAATAACACCATCCTGGTCGAAATATGAAACTGATGCATTGTAGCGCAAAGCCGCGGTACCACCTGTTATTGATAGGTTATGACTTTGTTGTATTGCTTCACGAAGCACCATATCTTGCCAATCGAGTTGAGGTACATTCCGGTAATCGTCAAGTGTCCATGTGTGACCAGTATTGTCTTTTGCAAAATAACTGTAGCTTGCCAATAGCTCAGTAGGAGTATAAATTTCAGTTTGTAGTTTTACGAAATCATAAGCATTCATCATGTCCATTTTTTTCGAAACGTGCTGTATGCTATAATTGCCATCATAAGTAATTACGGGTGCTCCAATAATTCCTTTTTTGGTAGTGATAATAATAACGCCATTGGCACCACGCGAACCATAAATAGCAGTGGCAGAGGCATCTTTCAATACATCAATCGATTCAATGTCGTTTGGATTTATCGAGGAACCCACGGCAGGGTCTTCTACCGGAAAACCATCAATTACGTATAATGGTGAGTTTTCTTGTGAGATGGAGTTTTGTCCACGAATCACGATATTCATGGTACTTCCCGGGCTACCCTCGCTCGAACTCACCACCACACCTGCAATACGTCCGCCCAATGCCTGGTCGAAACTGGAAACCGGTGCTTTTAGCATATCGGTGATATTGGCTTTTGCCACCGAGCCCGTCACATCTTTTTTTCGAACATCCTGATAACCAATTACCATTACTTCGTTCAATGAATGACTTTCTTCTTTCAACACCACTTGCATTGGTTTTGATTTGTCCACTTTCAACTCCTTTGTTTCATATCCAACATAAGAGAATAGTAACACATTTGACACGTTGCCAACACTTAGCCCAAATTTACCATCAATATTCGTAACAGTTCCCTTTTTTAGTCCTTTTACCTGTATCGTAACGCCTGGAAGTGTCTCACCTTTTTCGTCCATTACAGTTCCCACGATGGAAATCTGAGCCATGGTCATTGATGAAAGCATAACGCCCAGCATCAGTATCACTAATTTTAATTCAATGTCGTTTAGTTAGTGTTTCATTATAACTTCTTGTAATTCATCGAGT
>JBAXAD010000047.1:0-19284 GCA_037142715.1 Paludibacter sp.
TGTTAATATTAATCTTTGGAGGGTTAGTCGTTAGAAATATTATTCTGATTTGTTTTTATTTCCCTAAATACTTCCTCTAGATTTCTATGCCAATTGACATAGATTTATGTGGTTAATTATTCAAACAATGTTTCCACAAACTTCTCTTTGTCAAATATTTGCAAATGATCAATACCTTCACCTAAACCAATATATTTTACTGGAATTTTAAATTGGTCTGAAATACCAATTACAACACCACCTTTGGCAGTACCATCTAATTTCGTAATAGCCAATGCTGTAACATGAGTGGCTTTAGTAAACTGTTTTGCTTGTTCAAAAGCATTTTGTCCAGTTGAGCCGTCCAAAACCAACAACACTTCGTGTGGTGCATCTGGAATCACTTTTTGCATCACGTTCTTGATTTTGGTCAACTCGTTCATCAAGTTGATTTTATTGTGCAAGCGACCTGCTGTGTCAATAATCACCACATCCGCATTGTTCGCTTTCGCAGAAGCAATGGTATCAAAGGCCACAGAAGCTGGGTCTGCGCCCATTTTCTGCTTGATAACAGGCACTCCCGCACGCTCACCCCAAATTACCAATTGTTCAACAGCGGCAGCGCGGAATGTATCGGCTGCTCCTAGATATACTTTTTTGCCCGCCTTTGTAAACTGATAAGCCAACTTGCCTATGGTTGTGGTTTTTCCAACACCATTCACGCCAACCACCATGATAACATAGGGCTTATTGGGCAAAACCGCATCGAAATCTATTGGATTGTCCGAGTTGTTTTCTCCCAACAAGGCTGCAATTTCATCTTTCAATATGCCATTGAGTTCTGTTGTACTTACATATTTGTCTGTTGCCACTCGTTTTTCAATGCGTTCAATAATGCGCAATGTAGTTTCTACACCGACATCCGAAGTGATAAGCACCTCTTCCAAATTGTCGAGAACTTCATCGTCAACCTTTGATTTCCCGGCAACCGCACGTGTTAATTTTGAGAAAACGCTTTCTTTGGTTTTTGATAAACCTTTGTCTAATGTTTCCTTTTTTTCTTTGCTGAAAATATTAAAGAATCCCATATATTCAATTAATAATTAATAATTAATAATTTACAATTAGTTCGTTGATACTTAGTAGTATGGCGTATTGTAAATCAACTTGCAAAATTAGCGATATTTTTTGAGCTAATGGCAAAAAAAATCCCCTCATTTTGAATAATGAGAGGATTCTATCAATTTTTAAAACAATAATATCTTATTTAGTGAAATAATCTTTCACTTTATCATTGTGTACAATTTCTTCTTGAAACATATAAGCTCCGGTTTTTGGTGATTTCACCATTTTGATAACCTTCGCAAATGCACGTCCTTCTCCTTTTTGGAGAGATGCAACCGCTTTCTTAGCCATAATTCAGGATTTTATTTAATTTCTTTATGAACAGTTACTTTTTTCATGATGGGGTTGTATTTTTTCAACTCCATACGTGCTGGTGTATTCTTTCTGTTTTTTACAGTGATATAACGTGATGTACCAGCCAATCCGCTATCTTTGTGTTCTGTGCATTCCAATATAACTTGGACTCTTGCTTCTTTCGATTTCTTTGCCATGCTGTAGTTTTCCTCCTAAATTATGCGTATAAATAACCTTTATCTGACGCTTTTTTGATGGCAGCATCTAATCCAACTTTGTTAATGGTACGTAGGCCGTTAGCAGAAACTTTTAGGCTAATCCATGTATCTTGTTCTACCCAATAGAATTTTTTCGTAAACAAGTTTACTTCAAAAGTGCGTTTTGTACGACTTTTTGAGTGTGAAACATTGTTTCCTACCATTGCTTTCTTTCCGGTAATCTGACAAATCTTTGACATTTCTATATCTTTTTATTGTTTACATTTTTTCTCAAAAACAGTGTGCAAAAGTACTGTAAGTTTTCCAATTATACAAGCATTTCCACCTAATAATTTCGAGAAATTTATTTTTCAGTCTATGTTTCGGTGTTATGTTGTTGGAATAAAGATAGATGGCTTAAATAATTTCTTTCAATAAGAGTAATGCTGCCTGTGTGGCGCGCTGTATGTTTTGTTCCCGATTATTACCAAAATGATATTCCCTACTAATCAGGTTATCAGCAGAACTAGCTGCTATCCAGGTAGTTCCAATTGGTTTTTCAGGAGTTCCGCCTGTAGGGCCTGCAATTCCAGAGGTAGCTATGGCAACATCCGATTTTAGCAATTTTCGTGCACCTTCTGCCATTTGTTCCACCACAGTTTTGCTTACCGCTCCAAAATTAAGTATATCATCAGCATTTACCCCCAAAAGATTTTCTTTTACTTCATTGGAATAGGCCACCACACTTCCTTTATAAAATTCCGAACTTCCAGGAATTGAAGTAAATAAATGTGCTAAGTTTCCACCTGTACAACTTTCGGCGGTTGCCACCATTTTTCCTCGTGCCAATAACATATTTCCAATCAACCGTTCCATTGGAATATCCTCATAAGCCACAATTGATTTTCCAAGAATTTGATTCAATAGGTCAATCTGTTGGTTCATAATGAATTCTAATTCCAATACATTGTCTAGCAAACCACTCAACCGTAATTTGACGATGCCAGAATTTGGCAAATAAGCCAGCTTTATAAACTCGGGCAAAGCATTCTCCCAATCGGCTATTTTTAATGCAAGTGCAGATTCGGGAAGTCCATAAACTTGCACCGTTTTATGCATCAAAACAGGAGTTTCAAAACGAGTTTGCAAACGTGGAATTATCTCCATACTCATTACATGCTTCATTTCATTGGGAACGCCTGGCATCGAGACAATTACTTTCCCGTTTTTCTCAAACCACGTGATGGGAGCTGTACCTACTTCATTTTGAATTACCGAGCAATTCTCTGGTACCATTGCCTGCAATTTATTTAATTCATTCATTGCATTGGGGCGATGCACAAATAAACGTTCAATATTCTGATAAACAGACTCGTTGAATATCAATTTTGTTCCAAAATACTTACACAGTGTTTGCTTGGTAATATCGTCCTTTGTTGGTCCAATTCCGCCTGTAAATAATACAATATCGGCACGAATTAAGGCCAGCTCCAAAGTGTCAATAATATGTTGCTCATCATCATGGACAGACGTAATCTGCGCCAATTCAAATCCAGCTCGATTAAGTTCCTTGGCCATCCAAGCCGAATTTGTATCAAATATTTGCCCAATTAATATTTCATCTCCAATGGTGATGATTTCTACATTTACACTTTTGATTGTCATTTTTTTTACGCTTTAAGAACTAAATGTACTTGAGAAAAGTTGAATTAGAAATTGTTTTTCAAATCACTGCCTTTTAATTCTCCATCAGCAATTTCCAATTGTTCATACCACACTTTGCCAAATTTTCTGGTAAGTGGCTCTTTTAGAAATTGATATACAGGAACTTCAAGCTTTCCTCCAAGCTTACGTGCGCAATTGCAGACTTTCCAGCGATGATAGTTAACCGCAGTGTAATCTTCGTATTTTTGCAAACGTACCGGATATAAATGACAGGAAATAGGCTTGTAGAAATCAGTTTTCCCTTCTCGGAATGCTTTTTCTATAGCACATTTGCATTGACCTTTCTCGTCGGTGTAAGTGAAAACGCATTCAGCTCCATTTACAATTGAAGTAACGGGCTCGCCATCATCATCGATGTAAGAAACGCCTTGTGCCAATATCACAGCTTTGGATTTTTCGCTTAAATCATCCCATATTACGGGGAGTAAATCCTCAATGATTTTCACTTCTTCAAGTTCTAGCGGTGCGCCATCGTCACCTTCGATGCAGCAAATTCCTTTGCAAACGCCCAGGTCGCAAACAAAAAGTTCGTCTAAAAGGTCAAGGCTTATTATGGTATCATCTATTTGAAGCATTTTTTTTATTTGATGTTTTTAAAATTTATAGTATTTTCGATGGACTTTCATCATCGTGTCCTTTCAGTACAGGCAAGCTGATATGGTATTTTACGGCTAAGACCCTGGCCAAAATTACAGAAATAGCAGAAATCGTTTGGGTGAACACTGGTAAAAGATTCATTTGCGTACAAATGTAAAAAACAAATCCGCCTAATAGACAGGCCAGTGCGTAGATATCTTTCCGGAAAATGAGCGGCTCTTCGTTGATAAAAATATCGCGAATAATTCCACCAGCCGAACCGGTAATCATCCCCATTAAAATGGCTACCCAAAACGGAAAACCAGCCGACAAGCTTTTTTCAATACCAACCACTACGAATAACCCCAATCCAATGGCATCGAAAATGAAGAATGTATTGTGGAGTCGAATAACTAATTTTCCGAGGAGGATGACAAATATCAAGGCCAAACCTGTAACAATGAGATAAGACGGTTGTAACATCCAAAAAGGAGTGACGTCTAGTAATAAATCCCTCAATGTGCCGCCACCAATGGCAGTTACCAATCCCACTACATAAGCCCCAAACCAATCAAATCGTTTGGCCGACGCCAAACGTATGCCACTGATGGCAAATGCAAATGTGCCTAAATAATCTATTAAATGAATAAAATTCATGGTAAAAAAGTCTTTCAATAAAAATATAAAGTACAAAAACAAGAAAGCGCATCAAAATAACTTTGATACGCTTTCTTATTATTTCGATAAAATTATTTTTTTACTGGTGCAGGAGCTGCTGTTGGAGCAGGAGTTTTTTTAGCTTCAGGTGTTTCACCAAAGTTTGGAGCAACAACGCCTGGTTCAGATTTTTTTGAGTTTTTGATTTGTTCTTTAATTTCCGATTCGTTTTTAGTAGATGGTTCCTTTGAATGAACTCCAACGGTGGCAATAGAAAGCACAACAACAAAAATAACTAAACCCCATGTTGCTTTTTCTAGGAAATCTGTCGTTTTCCGAACGCCCATAATTTGGTTAGATGATGAAAAGCCAGCTGCCAAACCTCCACCTTTTGAGTTTTGAACCAATACTAACAAGGTGAGCAACACAGATGCGATTACAATTAAAATGGTAAGAAGAACGTACATAATATATTTTTATTTTTTTGAGTTTTCAATCACTTTTTCCAAAAAACGGATTTGGTCTGCAAAGTAAACACTTTTTTTTGGATTACTCAAATTTAATTCCCTCAAAATTGAAATTGCTTGCTTATACTTTCTTTCTTTAATCAGTTTTTTTGCCTCATTTTCTGATATTTCAACATTTTCTATTGCAAAATAGTCCTCAGAAATTTTCTTTTGAAGTACAATTACTTTTTCCTCAACTATTTCGTCCGAAATAATTACTGGCTTTATTGTTGGATTTACTACCATTGAACGTGCTGCTTTTAGTCGTTCGGCTAAATCTTTCAGAGATTGCTTTGTGTCACCACCTTCATTTTCAACCGCTTGCATCATGTCGAAATAGCCACCAGAAGGCTTTTCAACTCCTATACGTCGATATGATTCTGTAGAAAGTGCTTTTTCGGGATGAATATAATAATACAACCAACGACGACTGGCACTGTATAAAGCCGCCAATTTTAGATTTCTTGAATAATGAATACTATTTGATTGTTGTGAAACTTTTGCAAGCAATATTCTGGCGGGTGCAAAATATGGATAATGATCAACCATTTCCTTCAAATCGGGCATGTTTTCAGCTGTTGCGCTGTTTTGCTGCTTAATTAGGGTTATGAAATCTTGTTGAGTCATTAATTATTTTCTAATAGTTATTTTGATAGGTTTTAAGCAATCTGTTTAAGGTCAGTTATTTAAGGGTATATAGTGTTGATGTTTAAAACCAATTTCTTAATGAATGGACTTACCACTTGGCAACAGTGTCATTGTATATATTGTCTGCAATTTCAGCAACCATTATTTTCATAAGTTCATCTTGCACATCGGTAAGCATTCTATTGCTGTCAAAGTTCTGAAATGCAGAATAGCTCTTTTCAAAGTCATCCTCTGGGTTTTTGCTGTTCGAAAAACGCACCTTAATTGTAATTGTCAACTTTGTTTCTGAAGAATAAGAATCCGCACTAATGGCCATAGGGGTCAATTGATAACCTACTATTTCGCCCTCAAGATGCATATCACCACCTTTTTTCAATAATTGAAGTCGCGTCTGTTTGCTGTAGGCATCTCTTAAAGTTTCTGTAAATTCTTGTGATAATGGTGGATATATAAGTTCTGCAGTGTTTGGAAAATCTGATATTGAAATAGATTTTGTTTTGCTGTAATCTATAGATGACCCATTAAATTTATAAGAAATTGTACAAGAATTACATATCAACAATATTAAGCTCGTCATTAAGAAAATGACCAAGTTCAAATGTCTTTTTTTGTTTTTTGAATCCATAAAATGTTTTAGTCTAAACCATATTCTTTAATTTTCCGATACAAAGTTCGTTCGGAAATTTGTAATTCATCCGCTGCCAATTTGCGCCTTCCTCTGTGCTTTTCAAGTGTGAGTTTTATCATTTTTCGTTCCATATCTTCCAGTGACATAGGTTTTTGTGGGGTTTCTTCATCGAGATACTCTTCAGCATCCTGAAAAACATCTTCATCTACTTCACCATATTGTGCATCTTCAGGTTGGGTTTTCTCTGATTTGTATTCATATTCATTATTTACAGTTGGCGACGTGTATCTATTGTCATTATTACTAATGAACGTGGGTGTGTAAAGTGTCTCTTTCTGTTGATTGTCTGGTTGCTGTCCGTTGATTATACTGTGAACGATTTTCTTTAATTCGCTCATGTCTTTTTTCATATCAAATAGTACCTGATATAATATCTCACGCTCACTGTTAAACGACTTGTTGTCACGACCAGAGCTAGAAAACAATGCAGGTAAACGATCTACATCATCTTTTGGCAAGTAGGATCGTAAAATATGCGCCGATATCTCCCTTTGCTGTTCAATGACAGAAATTTGTTCGGTTATATTTTTCAGTTGTCGCACATTACCATTCCAATAATAATTTGACAACAATACTTTGGCATCATCCGTTAATTTTATTGGAGGCATTCGGTATTTTTCCGCAAAGTCCGAACCAAATTTGCGAAACAATAAAACGATGTCTTCTTTTCGCTCACGCAATGCAGGAACGGCAATTGGAACCGTATTTAAGCGGTAGAACAAATCTTCTCTGAAACGCCCATCGCGGGTTGCCTGTACCATATTTAGGTTGGTTGCAGCAACTACCCTTACGTTGGTTTTTTGGGTTTTTGATGAGCCTACTTTGATGAACTCACCCATTTCGAGTACTCTCAATAAACGAACCTGAGTAGAAAGTGGTAATTCTCCTACTTCATCCAGAAAAATTGTTCCACCATCTGCTACTTCAAAATATCCCTTTCTATCTGCCGTTGCTCCAGTAAATGATCCTTTTTCGTGACCAAAAAGTTCTGAGTCAATAGTTCCTTCAGGAATTGCACCACAGTTTACGGCTATATAAGGACCATGCTTCCGGTGACTATAGTTGTGAATAATCTGAGGGAAATTTTCTTTTCCCACTCCACTTTCGCCAGTAATTAATACCGAAAGATCTGTAGGTGCCACTTGCACAGCAATATCTATTGCTCTATTCAGTAATTCTGAATTTCCAATAATTCCAAATCGCTGCTTTACTGTTTGTATTTCTGAATGTTGCATAAGTTTTTAAATTACGAGACTGCAATTATGGCATATTATGCTGACAAAATTACGAATAAATAAATTGATAGTACAATAAAAAATAAAAAAAAGAAGCAAAATGACTTCTACTTCTTTTTTATCTATGCTGAATGGAAATTAAATTTTTATTTCTTTCCTTTCATGGCTTTTGTAATTCCCGCAATTGCTTTACTAGCAGTTGTATTAGCGGGGTCAATAACCAGTATTTTGTTCCAATAAGATAATGAAAGCTCGTTGTCTTTTTGAAGTAAGGAGTAATATCCTAAATAACTGTAGCATTCAATAAGTACTGAGTTATAACGTACGTCAGCTTTGGATTCAATCAAGGTTGCTGTCAGTTCGTAGTATGGTTTAGCCAAACCTTTTGTTGTTTCTGGGTCAAGTGCTGAATTAACACGCGCTCTCCAATAATTACCCCTGTAGTTAAGTGGTTCCAAACTAGCAACTTGAGCAAATAAGGAATCTGCTTTTGCAAATGCAATTGATTTATCGGCAGGCAATGTGCTTTGTGAACCACCTAAGTTATTGTATAACCTACCCAAATTCATAAGTACATCTGAATTTTTTTTCTCGGCACTTAACTTGCTAACATATTTACTGTAAGATGAAATAGAGTTTTTATAATCACCTTTTTCACCATACATATCAGAAATATCCTTCAAAAGTTCAAACTTAGTAGTATCTAACGAATAAGCTTTTTCGTATTGACCTACAGCCAAATCAAACTGTTTTGTAGCACGTAATGCTTGTCCATAATAGGTGTAATCGAAATAGGTAAAGTCAGCTTTGTCTGATTTATTGAAAAGTCTATCAGCTGCCAATATAGCTTCGTCATTCTTTTTCAAACCAACATAATTATACATTGCCAATCGGTTGAAAGCCGGACTGCGCGGCGTTTTTTTCAATCCTAAATTTGCAACCTCCAATGATTTTTCAAAGTTTTGGTTGAAAAATAAGGTCATTGCATATTTGGTCAAATCGGCAGCGCTCGAATTTCCAGATTTTAAATAGTTTTCATATAATTCGGCAGCCTTATCAAACTTATTAATAGTGTAATAAATGTCAGCTAACTCTTTGTCAACCAATAGAAAAGTTGGTTCTTTGGTTTTCAACAACTCTAATTTCTCAATAGAAAGAGGTGTATTTACAGTCTTGTAAGCTCGTGCATATTTGATATAGGCCTCTTTGCAATTCTCATCGTAATAAATAGCCAATTCATAATTACTACAAGCTTTTCCTGTACTATCTATTGCCAAATTAATATCTCCCATCAACACATAAACTGGAGCATATTTTGGTCTAAGTTTTTGAGCTTTTTCCTGATATTCAAGTGCCTGAGTTATCAATTTGTTAGCCAAATATGCTTTAGCAATTGCTAAATGCACATCTATATTTTTTTTGTTTAATTTCAATATGTTTTTGATGTCAATATCCGCTTCGGCTAGGTTTGATTTCATCTTTATCATTGATAAACCAACAGTGTTTAAGGCATTTATTGGGTCTGCTGATAATCCTTTCTTGAAAAAGTAGGTAGCAGAATCAATTTGATTTTCTCCAAAATAGATATTTCCCAAGTAAAAACAATTTTCTGCTGTATTTGCAGGGTCTGATGTTAACTCTTCCTGCAATATAGGTTTCGCCACTTGTGGAAATCCGGCATTGTAGTAAGCAATTCCTTGTCCACCTTTAGCTTCTAGTGGAGAAAGATTTACAAAGAAAGTAGTTAAGGTAAGGAAAGATAATAAGAAAAAAATAGGTTTCATTTTGTTTTATTTATTTATCAATTATGGTTTACTCGTTTTTTATATTTACAATTCGTATTGGTTGAGTAGCAGGTACTAAACCCGATTTTAAAATTATTCTTTGTCCTCTATCTGAGGTTAAAAACGAAGTTAAACCCGAAGGTAATGCCCCTCTTGGGTCATTTAACACTATATAAACACTTCGAGTAAGTGGATAATACCCATAAAACAAATAAGCTTGATAAGGTTTATAGCTGTTTTCACTTGTTGCAATAACCTCATTACTTACCGACATTACTCTAACCTCATTTTTAAAAGTTAGATTTGTTGTGTCTTTGCGATTTCCCAACCAGTTTACACCAATAATTCCAATTGAGTTTGGAGTTTTCGAAACATAGTCAATCACATCTAAATTTGTTTTTTGAGCATTTAATTCATTAGACAATGGCTTTCCATTGCAAATTGAATCCAAAGCGTAACGTATTGTACTAGAGTTAGGATTGTCAAAAACGACTTTCAATTTCCCCAAATTTGAATTTGGATATATTTCTTTCCACGTTTTTACTTGCCCAGTCAGTATTTTTCTAATATCATTGACTGTTATCAAGGAATCGTGATTATTATTGTTTATAATCAAAGCAATCCCATCAGTCGCTAATTTATATGAACGAGGAGAAAATTTCCTTTGTTTCATATTGTCTAGCTCATTAGCAGATAGTGGACGAGTTACGATTGATAATCGTACACTATCTTTTAATAAACTATTAATTGCTTCTACTTCATTGGTATATGTTGGAACAATTCCCGCTTTCGGAAATTGTGCCTCAAAAACATCCAGCTCTTCTTGAATAATTGGCTCGAAACTTTCATCAACAGCAATTTTTATTACCCCTGTGGTATAAGTATCCGTTTTACCATCTTTGCTCTTGTTTTGGCAAGAATACAAAGATAGTGCCAAGATAAAATATAAAAGCATGAAATGTTTCATACAACTATTGTAATCTGAAAGTAATTGGAAGTGTGTAATAAACCGGTACGTTCACACCGTTTTGTTTGCCAGGAATCCACTTTGGTAAGGTTTTTACTACTCTCACAGCTTCTTTATCACATGCCGCATCAAGAGATCTTAAAACCTCAACATTGGATACAACGCCTGTTTTTGAAACTACAAAACGAATAATAACTCTACCCTGAATACCATTTTCCTGAGCAATTACAGGATACCTGATACTTTTGGCTATGAATGAAAGAAGTTCAGTTTCTCCGCCTGGAAATTGAGGCATTTGCTCAATAACTTCCCAAACTTTTTCCTCAACTACTTGCGTTACATTTTCCTTGATGTCAGCAATGTCTTTACCATTTACATCATCATTTCCTTTTACGTCAGCTATGGAGATAGCGCCCTTGGCATCAGTCAGTTCTTGTTGACTTTTCATCTGCTCATCATCTTTCACTTCTTCATCTTTTGCAATGACAGGAGCTACGAATTTGATAGATGTTTTTAATGCCGGTGGTGGTTCTACAGGAGCTACTTTTTTGACATCGTTCTTTACTTCAGCTTTTTCCAATGTAGACATTTTCATTACTTCCACATTCGTTATTTTCTGTTTCGATTTAGCCATTTCAATGAGCTTCGGAATACTAAATCCAACTATTGCAACCACCGCAACAATAATCATTGCTACATTGTGACGCTTATTAGATTCCCCTCGCAGTTGATATGCTCCATATTCCTTATTCTTACCTTGAAAAATTAGCTCACGCCATTCTAAGGAAGTTAAATCTATTTTAGCCATTTTACTTTCTATTTATAGACGTTAAACTATTTAGCAAATTTACTTGAAAACTCACCTTTGGTTTCTCTGTTCTTAATCAAAAACAAATCACCGGGAGTAATCTTGTCAATAACATACTTTCCGATATTGCATATTTGCATTTCGTCTAGTGCATCAATAAGATTTTTATACGTAGCTCTATCCGTAGCTTTTATGATTACAACTGGAGTGTTTTTACCATTTTTTATTTCTGCTACCTGCTTCGTAAATTGCTCTAGCGTAATTTTCAAATCTAGTTTCTTCTTTTTTAAAGCATTGATTTTAGTTACGGCATCGCCATTCTTATTGATAAGTAAAGACCGAATACCATTGGCTTTATATGAACTCAATTTTAATGAATTGAAGTTCTTAAAATCTGGTTGTCCGGTATAGTAATAAATAGAATCTCCACCCGACAAAACCAAAGTGACAGCCTGTGAGGCCTTTACTTTGTCGCGATCTTCGGCAGTGATTTTATTATCGTTACTTGGCATATTTATTTCCATCGTTTGAGGCTTGCTCAACGATGTACACAGCATAAAGAAAGTGATCAGCAACATATTCATATCCACCATGGGGGTAAAATCCACGTGTACATGTATTTTTTTCTGTTTGCTTCCGCCTTTTTTCTTCTTTCCGCCGCCTTCGTTACTCTGTATTTCAGCCATATTATTTTTTATATTTTAATTAGCAGATTCGTTCTTTAAAGATGTGATTAAATTGTATCTGTTTTCCCTTAAATCTTGAAGGGAATTCATCACACTTTTAATTACTTTGTACGGCGTATTAGAGTCTGCTTTGATTGCAATTCTCAAATCTTTGTTACCAGCGCGTGCATTTTTAATCCAGATTTTAAACTGATTATCCAAACTATCAGTTGGTATACCGTAGTCCTTCAGTATTTTATCCTGATTATCAGCAGACATTGCCAGATAAGCCTTCATGTTCTTAATTGGGACACCAAAAGTTTTTTGTATTTTAAACTTCTGAACTTCTTCAGGAGTAAAAGCAATACCTAAATCTTTGCCCACACCGGTCAAGGTAGTCATCATATCGCCTTGTTTATCCAAACTTAAAAACACCTTGCCCGTTGGATCTATTAAAATCTGTAGGATATTTGTTTCAGGTATTTTTATTTCAGATACTGATCCTGGTGTTGTTACTTGAATCGGCTCTTTTTTCACGAACGTAGACGTTAACATGAAAAAGGTAAGCAGAAGCACAGTAACATCACTCATCGCAGTCATGTCGATTAGTGTACTTTTCCTTGCTACTTTTACTTTAGACATAGCATTTTATATTTTTGAAAATGATTATTTGTGAGATGCAGCAAATGTTTGTACGATAGAGAAACCTACTTCATCAATACAATAGGTAATGGTGTCAATTTTGCTAGTAAAATAATTGTAAGAAACAACAGCTAAAGCACCAGTTGCGATACCGAAAGCAGTGTTAATCAAAGCTTCAGAAATACCTTGAGATAGTGCTATAGAGTCAGTACCACCAGCACCTGCCAAAGACGCAAATGAACGAATCATACCAAGTACTGTACCCAAAAGACCCATCAAAGTACCCAAAGTTACAATGGTGGCAATAATTGGAAGGTTTTGACTTAACATAGGAAGCTCCAATGCAGTAGCTTCTTCAACTTCTTTTTGGATAGCTAATATTTGTTGTTCTTTTGATAATGTTTTATCTTCTTCAACTTCTGAGTATTTGATTAATGCTGAAGTTACTACGTTTGCTACAGAACCTTGTTGTTTTTCACATAATGCAGAAGCTGATTTGATGTCACCTTTTGACAATGATGCTTTGATTTCAGCCACAAATTTTACCAATTTGCCTTTTCCTTGTGCTGTTTTGATTGCGAAAAATCTTTCAACACTTAAAGCCAATACTGTAAGCAATAAAGTTTGAATAATTGGAACGATAAAACCACCTTTGTAGATAGTACCTAACAAATTACCATCAAGAGGCTGATTGTTTGGATCACCATTTAAGAAGTTAGCTGGACTCCCAAATACAAATTTGTAAATAAGAACGGCAAGTACTAGACATGCGAACATAACAAGCCCTGAAGACTTGATACCTGTGAAAGATTTGCTTTTGCTTGATTGTTTTTTGTTTTCCATAATGTTTTTTTTGTAGATAAATAGTGATTGTATTATGTTATTTTTAATTGACGTTTTTTATTTTGTTTGTATGTTATTTCCGAGTTACTAATTATAAATATCTATGTCCAGACTTGAAATTACCTATTCAATTATTAGCCAGAATTTAATGGTTGAAAAATAAAATAATCAAGCACAAATTGAAACAAAAAGATATTTCTTTGGTTTTATTCTGAAACTGAAAAGGACACAAAAGTAATAACAAAATAATTATTTATGCAGTATTTTACAATTTTTAATTTTAATATTTTGTAATTGTTTCTTATTGAGCTCTTTATATTTTATTTTGCATTAATCCTTATTCGATTTTAAAGATTAATCTTGATGAAGTAATGGTTATTCTTAGATGTATGTTGAAAATAGCCCATTTGATTAAATAACTCAATTGATAGTATAATCCAACTTTAAGTGTTACATTTCTTATAAAAGCTTGTTATTTGTGCGAATCAGTATGCTGTCTGATATACAAACGCATAATTATGTTTAAAAGTATATTTATGAAATAAAATTAATGCTATCAAATAGATTAGCTTTGTTAAGCTAGATGCAAGATGTATAAGTTAGAAATAAATCCCACCCACGAGCAACGACCAGCTTTTGAACATTTAATCAATTACATATCCGGTTGGACTGGGGTATCAATAAGCTACCCACTTACTCTTTTACAAACCTACCAATTTTCACACCGCCATTAGTAAAGCCTTTAATTAAATAAACACCTTTAGCAAGTTGACCAATATCCAATTTATAATTAGTTGAATTTATGTTTGTATACTGAATAATCCTACCTGATATATCACAAATTTCAATTCGATTAATATTTTCGGATGAGGTAATTGTTGTAAAAGATTTTGCAGGATTTGGATATACGCTAAAGTTTTGACTAATCAATTTATTGTTTGTATACATAGTATTTGGGATACTTGTGGCTACATCACTCTTTCCATCCAATACAAAGTAAATTGTATCTTTCAAACCTCCATAGTTAACTTCGGCAAAAGTGTTTCCAGGATTTTTCGACACAAAATATCCGTAATTGGAATTATAAATCAGTTTCGATTGATTGTCAATATTTACTGTCACATTTTTATCACTACTAAAGCTGTAAATAAAATCCGGATAGATAACATCATAAGAAGTACTGATTGTATCACCAGTGTGTAAATAAATCACTTTGTCATTACAACTAAACGAAATTGGAACTTGCCGTGGAGTTACATTGATAATTCTTCCTGCGTAAGCTGTAAAAGAACTGTCGTTTGAACTGTAATAATAACTTGCACTAACCAATAATTTTTGATCATTCAATAATTCACCACTTACAGGAATATTAAATACGACATTCTGTTCTTTTGAAAAATCACGATAAGTTTCGCCCTGAAATCTCAATTCTACATAGTCCAGATTAGCTGTATCTTTTACTGCAAGTCTGACTTCTAACATATCATTCGGAAAAATAATTGTAGAGCTTGCAGGTGATACAATCTGTAACTTTGTACTATCAACGGCTGCATTTGATTTACTTATTTGAATACTTGCAGGTTCAACCAACTGTTTTTTGACATAATTGGTCGGTGCAACATAAGCAGGGATTCCGTTAAACAAATCGGATTTTATTGAACTATTCAATAAAGTTTCAATTCTTGTTTCTACATCCTTGTTTGTTACAATACTTAGATGATTTGCATTTATTCCATTAAAAATGGTATGGTTATTCAGATTTTGATATGAACCTGTTAATTGACTGTTCACAGACACAAACAAATCGCAATCTAACGCAAAGCTTGCAATATTGCCTGCTGCAATAATCTGATTTATATCTTTTAATACTTCATCGAAAAGCTCGGTATATTTTACATTCTTATCAGCAATATTCTTTATCTGAATGACTCTCTTATGGAAAGCTACCGGATCTTTAATATGAAGCATCTTCAATTTATCAGTCAACTGAAGTCGATCTATTAAATCAAGTGCTTTTTCTAAATAATCTAAAAATTGTTGAGCCGATTTACCGTATTTCATATAATTTTCAAACACTTTACTCTCAATCGGAGTAATAGTTGGAAAATTCTGAATCCAGGGTATTAAATCTCCTGCAATTAAATGTGCTCGAACATTTGTTACCTGATTAAACCTGACACCATCGTTAATGCTCAAATCTTGCACAGCAGGTGTTCTGTCATATTTCCGAACCGGTTTTGTTTGGTAATCTTTGCCAAATACACTTGCCCAGAAATTTACCGTTGATTGAAAATCACTTGGTTGTTCAATGGTAAATGGTCTGATATAGTTATAGATATTAAAATAGCTATTATCCATTCGATTTGTTGTGTAATCATCTTCCAATATATTATTCAAAGATAATATGTCGCTGACTGAAACTTTTCCTAATTTAAGATCAATTTGAGTATCCAATGCCATGTTTACAACATCAGTAATCAATGAAACCGCATCGGCAAAAGGGCTTCCTTCATTAGGCGTATTGAGCATAATAACCTTATTTGTATATCCTTTACCATAATTTCTATCAGCATAAAATTTAGCAGGGAAATGTTCAACAGCATAACGTAATATATTACCACCCATACTATGGCAAATATAATCAATGCGATTAGAGGAGTAACCCTGACTTCGTAGTGTATTTATTGGATTATAAAAATTATCGGCAATACTCATAAACTCATTTTCTCCGAATAATCCCACGGCATTACGTTCAAATCGTACGGCAGGTTGTAAATTGATGGCTTGTACTACTTTATAAACAGTATCTCTCATCAATGGAGTAGTATTATGAATCGTAAAATCACCCCAGGTTCTTTCTGCACTTCCTCCTAAACCATGAACTAACATAATGGACGGTCTTACAATCTCTAAAGGCATTACTTCTGTTGACACACTAAAATCATCATATGTGATTTCAAATTTAGCATTTACTGTCCGGGTACTTCGGGTATTGTTTATAGCTTTCCCATCTGCAAAATCATCAGGTGCAACATACCAAAACCACAGTTTATTTGAAAAAGACTGGTTGGTTACTGAAATATCTTTTGCACTGTTTGCCTCATTGCTGAATTTATCGGTGACAGTAGCGGGCATTAATTTACCAAGCAAATCAGGTGTAGTATTTACTCCATCGTCTAATGTGACGGTAACTGATTTTATTTTCTTCACTTTCGATTCTACAGTAAGATATATTCTTCCTGTTCCATCTGCTGCAACTCCTTTGGGAGTGCCTACTCTGTTGTAGTTCCCATTTTTAGTTTGAATAGAATAATCCCATTCTTTCTTCACAATGGCTAATCCTGTATTATTCACAACCTCAATTGATTCACTTCCAATTATGTTTTTTGTTACTGCATCAGTAATTTTAAACTTATATTGACCACTAAATTTAGGTAAATAACTGGTTGTAAAATTAACCACACTATTTATGGTGGCATCGCCAGCCAAACCTGATTCATTCATTTTCCTTCCATCTATGGAGTCAATCTCCACGGAATATTGATAACTTCTGGTTGCGTTAGCGGGATTCAAGTTATACCGTCTATCCAATACAAGTTTATCAGTCCATCTCACATAAATTGAATCACCCAGAGATATTTTATTCCCTTTAGTAGCCGGATAGAGCAATTTAAGAGAACTGCCGAACGCTGTTATCGGCAATACCTTTACATAAAATCCCGAATTACTTAATTGTGTGGTCAAATCCGTAGCTTTAATCAGATATTGTCCCGGATTTACTAAGGTTATCCCTGATTCAAACTTTCCGGCTTTGTTTGCGTAAAGTGTGTCAATCTTAGTTACATTGTTGCTATTATATTCTATTTGTAACTTTCCATAGCTTGTAAAATTCAAACCTGACAAGGATACTCTTTCTCCGGGCAAGTAAATTGTTCGGTTAGTAATTAGCTGAGGAATTCCAATTACTTTATTTCCCTTTTTATTAAACTCACCATACGCCACATCCGACCATTGCCCCAAACTGTTTTGAAACTGTATGCTGACATTGTGCTGACCTTTTTCGAGTGTATTGGCATTAATGACTTTCAGAAAAGTAATTTCTTGTGTAATATCACTGATAGTACCTGTAACCATGTTTGCTTTGTCATCATCAAACCAATACCGATAGTTCACCACTTTACTTCCAGTTACTGGAATTGCATATTTGTCAATACCCTTAAAGAAGAAAGAAGTTGTTATAGGAGAAAGCAAGCCTTTTTCATTTCCAGCCCTAACATTCAACTTGTGTGTTCCGGTAGCAAGGTTTAAAACATTCAAATTTAATTCAATCATATTTTCACACCCACCGGGTCTGTATTGAATCTTATGCGCGATATCATAGTCAAACCAATACTCAAGCAATGAAGATGGGTTTCCATTCGATAATTTCACAAAATACGATGTCTGGGGTGCAGTTAAAAAGCCATCTAAAAAACCTGTTCGGATATGAATTGTATGTAATCCTAATGACAAATCTTTTATGGAAGTATTTAAATCAAATGTAAGTAAGCTGTCAGTAACTGTGCTACGAAAGATATTATCATAATGATCATCAAACCAGTATTCAAACACAGTCTGTTTACTTGTACTAAAATACTCTTTTACGAAATAAAAATACCAAACTGCTGATGGGATATTATTGCTGTCTAATACCCGACAGTTTATCTTATTAGCCCCATATAGGATGGTATTAGTTGGTACAGACAATTGAGTGAATTGATTGTTGGCAGCATTAAAACCTAAGGTTTTTACGGAGCTAAAATCATTATTAAACCAATATTGAAGTGTGTAATTATTTTGTGCCGATAATCTTAGAGTCAAAAACAATATAAATATTAACCCCCATTTCATTCTTTGCTTCATGGCGTTTCATTTTATTGTGCTTTTACTTTTACTTGTATCTTTAAATTTCCAAACTCGTCAGTTTGAGCTGGTATGTTTTTAAATACGATTTGTGGATAAGGAGGTAAGGCAGTATCGCTGAAACCCGTTCCACCATAAATTCCTATATCTGTTCCATCGGTTCCTGCATTTTTACCAATATTACTTTTAAAATGATAATTGCATATGGGGTCTATAGCTGCTGATAGATTACATTTAATAAAAATGTCGTTCCAATTCGTTACATATATTGAATTATTACCCCATGCAAAATCAGAAAAAATAAACATATTGTTAATGCTAATACAATTTGGGGTTGTGCTTACTGCCACTTGAAGAAAAATGTTATTTCTTATTAAAGTTGAGTTTACTCTAGAAACTGAACACCAAATAATATTATTGCAAATTAATCCTCCATTTACATCCGTTATTGAGTAAGTTAGATTATTAGTAAATTGAATGGGGGAATTACCACCATTATAGCTTATCCTTACATAGTTTTGGTTGATAATAATGGAGTTACATAGTGCACTACCCACTTGTACGTAATTAACATTGCAAAACTTTAGTAAAAAATTATTTACAGCACCATTTGCATCCGCAATATTTACATTTCCACTCAAATAAATTCCCATTAAGCTACTGCCGTCAGAGCCTAATCTATAATTTAAATTTCCATTTACTACGGTATTACCTCCTTCGGTATCAGAACGATGTCCTACTCCAATTATATTAAGTGTTTTCTTAATTAAAGTTGTATCACTAATTGATAATGGCCCAGCAGGCAAGAAAACAGTACTTCCTGATGGCGCATAATAAATGGCTTTGTTCAGGTCGTGATAAATAATTGTACTGTTGTCAGGAGCTTGAACGGCAATGTCCTGTGCACGGCTTACAAATGCAGTAAACATAAAAAAACTGAGAAATAATAGTTTTGTTTTCATGGTGATTTAAATGTTTAATTATTTATTTTTTGAAATCCTCATATAAAATGTTTGATTTTTTGAATGTCTGTCGATTAGTAC
>JBAXAD010000048.1:0-19128 GCA_037142715.1 Paludibacter sp.
TCGCCGCTTAATAATATCGGTTGGCATTTGGCAGTTGAAAAATTACTTGGTGTTGAAACCAATAAACGTGTTGATTACATGCGTATTATCGTGATGGAATTGGCCCGTATTGCCGACCACTTGGTTTGCAACAGTGTTATTGGTGTGGATAGCGGAGCTTTGACAGGCTTTGTTTATCTTTTTCAGGAACGCGAAAAAATATATGAAATTTACGAAGAACTTTGCGGAGCGAGACTGACGACAAACTTAGGTTGTGTGGGTGGATTTGATAGGGATTTTTCACCTGTCGCCATTCAGAAAATCAGGGACGTGATGAAAGGATTGCCAAAAGTGCTGCATGAATTTGAAAATCTACTTATGCGCAATCGCATTTTCATGGATAGAACCATTAATGTAGGTGGAATTTCTGCTGACCGTGCCTTGAATTACGGTTTTTCAGGTCCATGTTTACGTGCTGCGGGGATTGATTATGATGTGCGCGTTCAGGAACCTTATTCTTCCTATTCAGATTTTGATTTTACGGTACCAATTGGCCAAAATGGTGATACTTACGACCGTTTTTGCGTTCGTCAAACTGAATTGTGGGAAAGCATTAAATTGGTAAACAATGCATTGGATAATCTTCCTGAAGGGAAATTCAATTCTGAAGTGCCTGCTTTTTATTTTCCACCAAAAGAAGATGTATACAGCAAAATGGAACCATTGATCAGCCATTTTAAAAAGGTAATGGGCGAAATTGATGTTCCGGTAAAAGAAATTTATAAAGCCGTAGAAGGTGCTAACGGAGAACTTGGATTTTATGTGGTTGCTGATGGTGGCCGTACACCTTACCGTTTACATTTCCGTCGTCCAGGATTCATATATTATCAAGCTTTTCCCGAAATGATTGCTGGTCAATCGTTATCGGATGCTATTCTTACAATGAGTAGCATGAATGTGATTGCGGGAGAATTGGACGCATAAATTCATTTACTATTTTTTCATTTACCATTTAAAACATGAGCGATAAGCATTTTAAACATAAACTCCTAGTAAAGAAAAACGAAACTATTTCTTTTACCAAGAGCACATTAGAAAAAATACAGACCATTATTTCACATTATCCTGAGGGTAAACAGAAATCGGCTTTGATACCAATTTTGCATATCGCACAAGAGGAATTGGGTGGTAGTCTGAATGTTGATATTATGGATTATGTGGCTGGCTTGCTGAATATCACATCCATTGAAGTGTATGAAGTGGCTACTTTTTATTCTCAATTCTACATCGACCCAGTTGGGAAATATGTGATTGAAGTTTGCCAGACTGGACCGTGTGGGATATGTGGTGGGGAAGATATGATTGCTTATTTGGAAGAGAAATTACAAATTAAAGTTGGTGAAACTACAGAAGATAATCTATTTTCACTCAAAGCGGTAGAATGTCTTGGCGCTTGCGGTTCGGCACCCGTTATGCAGGTGAATACTGAATTCCACGAGTTTTTGAACTTGCAGAAAATTGATGAAATTATCGCTAAATTAAGAAGTGAAAGCGAATTAAAGAAACCTGAAGAGTTGACATGGAAAGAAAGATTATCTTAGAAAATATAGAGATTGAAGGGATTCAATCGCTGGAAGTCTATCGCCAAAACGGTGGATATAAGTCTATTGAGAAAGCCTTGAAAACAATGACTCCCGATGAAGTGGTAGCAGAAGTGAAAACTTCGGGATTGCGTGGTCGTGGTGGTGCTGGATTCCCAACCGGTATGAAGTGGAGCTTTATTGATAAAAAAAGTACGAATCCACGTTATTTGGTTTGTAATGCCGACGAAAGCGAACCCGGCACTTTCAAAGACCGCTATTTGTTGCAGCACATTCCGCACCGATTGATTGAAGGAATGATTTGTGCGGCTTATGCGTTGGGTTCAAACAAAGCATATATCTATGTCAGAGGTGAATTCAAAACGATTATTGGAATTCTGAACGAAGCCATAAAGGAAAGTTACAAAGCTGGATTACTTGGCAAAAATATATTGGGGAGCGGTTACGATTTAGACTTGCATGTACACACAGGTGCTGGAGCCTATATTTGCGGTGAAGAAACTGCTTTATTGGAATCGCTCGAAGGAAAACGTGGAAATCCACGTTTGAAACCGCCATTTCCAGCTATTAAAGGTTTGTACGATTGCCCAACAGTGGTAAACAATGTGGAAACATTGGCAAATATCGGTTGGATTGTAAATAATGGTGGAGAAGCTTATTCTAAAATTGGAATTGGACGCAGCACAGGAACTAAACTGATTTCTGCTTGCGGAAATATCAATCATCCAGGTGTTTATGAAATTGAGATGGGTTTGCCTGTTGAAGAATTTATTTACAGCGAAAAATATTGTGGCGGCGTTAAAGGCGGAAAAGAACTGAAAGCAGTTATTCCTGGTGGTTCTTCTGTGCCTATTCTACCCAAAAATCTTATTTTGAATACACTTGCTGGCGAAAAACGCTTGATGAGTTACGAATCTTTGTCAGAAGGTGGTTTTATAAGTGGCTCAATGCTAGGCTCTGGTGGGTTTATTGTTTATGATGAAGATGCCTGCATTGTTCGCAACACCTACAATTTTTCCCGTTTTTATCACCACGAGTCTTGCGGACAATGTTCGCCTTGCAGAGAAGGTACAAGTTGGATGGAAAGCGTTTTGCACCGCATTGAAAACGGACAGGGCAAGATGAAAGACATTGATTTACTGGTTAGTATCGCTTCGAAAATTGAAGGAAATACCATTTGTCCGTTGGGCGATGCTGCCTCGTGGCCAGTGGCAGCTGCTATTCGCCATTTTCGTAGTGAATTTGAATTTCACGTTGCAAATCCAGAAATAGTGAAAAATGTGAAGCATGGGAGGTTAAAGAACCCCTAACCCCTAAAGGGGGATTATGATAGTACCGTCAAATTAATTTTTGACTTAAAAAAGAGATAAATAAGTAATAAATAAAATAATCTATACTAACTTCAATCCCCCTTTAGGGGTTAGGGGTTCTTATATTCTTGATTGATGTTTAAGGTAACAATAGATAATAAAAGCATAGAAGTATCGCCAGGGACAACCATTCTTCAAGCTGCTCGCCTGATTGGTGGTGACGTGGTTCCGCCAGCGATGTGCTACCATTCCGAATTGAAAAATAGCGGTGGTAAATGTCGTACTTGCATGGTGAGAGTGGCGCAAGGCTCTACTGCCGATCCACGTCCGATGCCAAAGCTTGTGGCTTCATGTCGCACCGAAGTGATGGATGGGATGGTGGTTGAAAACCTTACTTCGCCTCAAGTTGTGGATGCACGCAAAGCCGTGGTTGAATTTCTATTAATCAATCACCCACTCGATTGCCCTGTTTGCGACCAAGCTGGCGAATGCGATTTGCAAAATCTGAGTTATGAAAATGGTTCCAATGAATCGCGTTTTGAAGAAGAAAAACGCACCTACGAAAAAATCGATATCGGCGAGTTGATTCAGTTTCACCCCAACCGATGCATTCTCTGCTATCGATGCGTGTATGCTGCTGACCAACTGACCGAAAACCGAGTGCATGGCGTGTTGTACCGTGGCGAAAAATCCGAAATTTCTACCTTTATTCATCAAGCCATTGAGAATGATTTCTCAGGAAATATGATTGATGTTTGTCCCGTAGGAGCATTGACTGACAAAACATTCCGTTTCAAAAACAGGGTTTGGTTCCTAAAACCAATGGATGCACACCGTACTTGCAGTAAATGTAGCGGTGAGGCAACTGTTTGGTTTAGAGGAGAAGAAGTGTATCGTGTGACAGGACGAAAGGATAAGTATGGCGAAGTTCATGATTTTATTTGCAACGAATGTCGTTTTGAAAAGAAAAACATTGCTGATTGGACGATTGAAGGACCACGAAAAATTGAAACCTACTCGGTTATCAATCAAAATCACTATAAAAACGTAGTCATTCCGTCGGTGATTAATCCTATAAAAGAAACAATGGAGTAAAAATGGATATACAATTTGTTCTATATAAAGTATTATTGAGTGTTGCCATCTTACTTTTAAGTTTGGTAATTGCCATGTATTCGACACTTGCGGAGCGTAAAGTGGCTGGTTTTTTCCAAGACAGACTTGGCCCTAATCGTGCAGGGATTTTTGGATTACTTCAACCAGTAGCCGATGGTTTAAAACTGTTTATGAAGGAAGAATTTATGCCGGCCAAAGCTGATAAAGTCTTGTATATACTTGGTCCTTCGCTCACTATGTTGGTGGCATTGCTCACAAGTGCGGTAATTCCTTGGGGAGGTACTTTGCAGATTGGCGGAAATGAATTTGTATTACAAGTGGCGGATGTAAATATTGGCGTATTGTATGTTTTTGCTGTTATTTCTATTGGTGTTTACGGCATTATGATTGGCGGTTGGGCTTCCAACAATAAATATGCGCTGATGGGTGCGGTGCGTGCAGCTTCGCAAATGATTAGTTATGAATTGGCTATGAGTATGTCTATTGTGGCCATTGTAATGACTTCTGGCAGCTTGAGCTTGAATGAAATTGTGACTCAACAAGCTGGAATGAACTGGAATGTATTTACTCAACCCATTGGTTTTGTGGTGTTTCTGATTTGTGCATTTGCCGAAACGAATCGTGCACCTTTCGACCTACCAGAATGCGAAACGGAGCTGATTGGTGGTTATCACACCGAATATAGCTCCATGAAACTTGGTTTTTATCTTTTCTCTGAATACATCAACATGTTTATTTCGTCGGCCATGATTGCGTCATTGTATTTTGGCGGTTATGATTTTCCGTTTATGAACGAATTGGGATTATCACACAATATGGTTACTATTTTGGGAACTGTAGCACTTTTCGCAAAGATTTCCTTTTTCGGATTTGTATTTATGTGGATTCGCTGGACTTTACCACGTTTCCGCTACGACCAATTAATGCGTTTCGGTTGGAAAGGCCTTATGCCTTGGGCAATTGCAAATGTGATTTTAACGGGATTTTTCCATTTACTTTTTAAAAAGTAATAATTTGCTTTCAAATATCTTTAGAAAATGAATCAAGATTCAACAAAAATATCACTCACCAACCGCTCGAAAGTGGTGTCGAACAAAAAGATGACGTTTATGGAGCGTTTCTATTTGCCAGCCATTTTCAAAGGTATGATGATTACTTTTAGTCACTTTTTCAAAAAAGAGGTCACTATTCAATATCCTGAAGTAAAGCGTCCGTTCTCAGATATTTACCGCGGATTGCATGTTTTGAAATTGGACGATGAAGGTCGTGAACGCTGTACAGCTTGTGGATTATGTGCACTTTCATGTCCTGCAGAAGCCATTACCATGATTGCAGCCGAGCGTACGGAAGCTGAAAAAGACTTGTACCGCGAAGAGAAATATGCTAAGACATATGAAATCAATATGTTGCGCTGTATTTTTTGTGGCGATTGTGAGTCGGCTTGTCCAAAGGAAGCTATATTTCTTACAGATAGGTTAGTTCCAAGTGAATACAAACGTGGTAAGTTCGTTTACGGAAAAGATATGTTGGTTGAGAAAAAAGATGCCCGCGTAGATATTTCTAAACGACAAACTCCAGAGGTACTTGCATTTAAAAATGACAAGTCGAAATCGCATAATAAATAATAACTATGTTTTCAACCTATCTATTTTTCTTTTTAAGTACCGTTGCGCTCATTTCTGCAGTAATGGTTCTTTTGTCCAAAAAACCAATCCATGGCGTTTTGTATTTAACGCTTACTTTTTTTACATTGGCAGGACATTATATTTTGTTGAACGCTCAATTTCTTGCAGTAGTGCATATTATCGTGTATGCCGGTGCTATTATGGTGCTTTTCCTTTTTACCGTTATGTTGCTGAATCTCAATATAGAAGGTGAGTTTGCGAAATCAACCTTGATGAAATTTGTAGCGGCCATTACTGGTGGAATGCTTTTTCTAGTACTGATTGGAACGCTCAAATCATTTGATGTAGCAACTGTTGGAAATCCAGAATTGACACAGATTGGTTTAGTGAAAAACCTTGGAAAAACGCTTTATAGTGAGTATTTAATGCCTTTCGAATTGTCTTCCATATTGTTTTTGTCGGCAATGGTTGGTGCGGTGATGTTAGGTAAGAAAGTTAAAAATTAGAATTATGGAAAATACAATTGCTCAAATTCAAATCATTCCTTTACAGTATTATATCCTGTTTTGTTCGGCTCTTTTCTCCATTGGTGTGATTGGTGTATTGGCAAAACGAAATTCGCTGGTAATTTTCATGTCGGTGGAGTTAATGCTCAATTCGGCAAATTTGCTGCTCACCGCTTTTTCGGCTTATCGCAATGACCCTGCAGGGCAGATATTTGTGTTTTTCATAATGGTGGTGGCTGCGGCTGAAGTGGCCATTGGATTGGCACTTTTGGTGACGGTGTATCGCTCAACGCATTCTATAGATATAAATATGTTGAACAGACTAAAATGGTAGACCCCTAACCCCTAAAGGGGAACTGAATTACAACCATCAATTTTATTTCAATATATTTTCACTTCAACTTATTCAAACGTGACACTATTAACTATCAACTGTTAACTATCAACTGATAACTAAATAAATGGAACTTATATCAATATTATTACTCGTTTTTCCTCTTCTCGGATTTCTAAGCATCGGTTTGTTTCAAAAGAAGATGAACAGAAATTCATCTGGAATACTGGCTTCAACATTTATTTTCATCAACCTTGTTTTGTCGGTAATTCTGTTCGCGTTCGTTAGTTCAGGCAATCAAACGGTTGAAGTTCAATTATTCGATTGGATTAAATTCAGCGACATTTCTATTCCTTTTGCTCTGACTGTTGACCGTTTATCAGCACTTATGTTGTTGATCATCAACGGAGTTGGATTGCTTATTCATATTTATTCAATAGGTTATATGAAGGAGGATGAAGGTGTGAATAGATTCTTTTCGTACCTGAATTTATTTGTTTTCTTTATGCTAATATTAGTGCTAAGTTCCAATTACTTAATGCTTTTTATCGGTTGGGAAGGCGTAGGATTGTGCTCATATTTACTCATCGGATTTTGGTATAAAGACCATGTAAACAACAATGCTGCCAAAAAAGCCTTTATCATTAATCGAATTGGCGATTTAGGTTTCTTGTTGGGGATTTTCATCCTATTTATTACCTTCAAAACATTGTCAATTAGTGAAATAGCCGATAAAGCTAGTATTATGCCTTCGGGTGATTTGACTTTGTTTTTCATAACCCTTTTACTATTTATTGGTGCAACAGGCAAAAGTGCTCAAATTCCATTGTTCACTTGGCTACCCGACGCTATGGCAGGTCCAACGCCTGTTTCGGCCTTGATTCACGCTGCTACAATGGTAACTGCGGGTATTTATTTAGTGGCTCGTTCGAGTGTGCTTTTTGTACTTTCACCCGTTACCATGAACATTATTTTGGTGGTGGGAGCAGCTACGGCTCTAATTGGTGGTTTGATTGCCATTTATCAAAACGATATTAAAAAGATTTTGGCTTATTCTACAGTGAGTCAGCTAGGATTTTTGTTCATGGCGTTGGGATTGGGCTCCTTTTCGGGGGCTATGTTCCACTTAACCACACATGCATTTTTTAAAGCATTACTTTTCTTGGCTGCTGGAAGTGTAATTCATGCTTTGAGCAACGAACAGGACATTCGCAATATGGGCGGCCTGCGCAAGAAGATTCCATTTACCTTTGCGCTGTTTATTATCGGAACCATCGCCATTTCTGGTATTCCTCCATTTGCTGGATTTTTCTCCAAAGAAGTTATTCTGACAGCCGCCTACGAACATGGTTTGGGAATGGGGATTTTGGCAACAATTATTTCACTGTTGACCACCATCTATATGTTCCGCTTACTTTTCGTGGTATTTTTCAAATCAGAAAGTAAAGCATTGAAAGCTAATCATCACGTACACGAATCGCCCAAAGTGATGCTTTATCCAATGGCTGTATTAGCCGTTTTATCAGTCGTTGCAGGTTTTGTACAATTGCCAAAGCTCTTCTCCGAAACGCAGGGATTTGATAATTATTTGTCACCCGTTTTTGAAAAGTCCAACAGCTTGCTTGCAGTATCGGAACATGCACTGGATGTGCAAACTGAGTGGATGATTTTTGTGGTTCCATTACTAATCATAGCTATATTGGTATTTATGACTTACAAACGTTTTGTGAACGAAAAAGAATTGTTGGAACCAAGAGGTTTAGCCAAAGTGCTTGTCGGAAAATTTTATTTTGACGAAATATACGATTTTCTGATTGTAAAACCACTTGGATTTATGTCCGATATTTCCCGTGAATTGTTGGACCAAACCATTATCAACGGATTTGTAAATGGGATTGGGAATGGAACTTTATTTGTTGGAAAAAGTCTTAGGAAATTGCAAACCGGAAACGTTGGTTTCTACCTTTTATTGATGGTTTTCAGCATTATCGCCATTCTATTTTTTAATATAATACTCTAAAATAAGATGATTCTTGTACTTCTACTAATTTTGCCATTGTTGGCCTCTTTGCTTTTGTTTACTGGCAAGCTCGGCAAGCAGAGTAAGATTTTTGCTTTGGTATCCTCGATGGTTATATTTGTCCTTTCGCTGGTGGCGGGTTTTGATTTTGCTTTTGCTGTCGATAAAACTTTATCGCTCGATTTAGACCTCGAAAAGTTGATGGATATTCATATTATCTTAAAACTCGACGGGATTTCACTCGTCATGGTAGCACTTACTACTTTGTTGGTGCCCATTATTATTGCTTCTACGGATAAAAAAGAAAATCGAACTCATAATTTCTATGCATTGATACTGTTGATGCAAATGGCATTGATTGGTGTATTTACCGCTTCGGAAATGATTCTGTTTTATATTTTTTGGGAGCTTGCATTGATACCAATATTCTTTATTACAGCAATATATGGCGGTGAAAACAAAAAGAAAATAAGTGTGAAGTTCCTGATTTATACGCTGGTTGGAAGTTTTGCCATGCTTATTGCCATACTCTATTTATACACGCTAACTCCTGCGCCACACTCCTTTAGTTTTGATAGTTTTTACCTATTGCAACTGCCATACACTGTTCAAGTGCCTGTATTTTTAGCTTTTTTTCTTGCTTTTGCAATAAAAATTCCATTGTTCCCATTTCACTCATGGCAAGCTGATACTTACAATGTTTCACCGGTTCAAGGTTCAATGTTATTGGCAGGCATTATGCTCAAAATGGGATTGTACGGTATCATTCGATTTCTACTTCCAATATGTCACGATGTAGTTGCTGGCGGTTCACTCATCTTTTTGCCATTGATACTCTTCGGGGTAATTTATGGCGCAGTGATTGCCATTAATCAACCAAATTTGAAGAAGTTGATTGCTTTTGCATCCTTATCTCACGTTGGTATAATAGCTCTTGGATTACTTTCCAACAATCAACACGGAATAGAAGGTGGCATTTTACAAATGTTTTCGCACGGTGTGAATGTAGTTGGGTTTTTCCTTTGCTATTATATAATTGTAAAACGTACGAAAACTGATAAAATAAGCGATTTGGGAGGCATTGCTGGTGTTGCTCCAAGATTTGCCACTATATTTTTGATTATTGTTTTGGCCAATGTTGCATTACCTCTAACCAATAGCTTTGTGGGTGAATTCCTGATTTTATTGGGAGTTTATCAATTCAATCCAATCATTGCTGTCATTGCCGGACTCACTATAATTTTGGGAGCTGTATATATGCTCAAAATGTATCAAAAAATAATGTATGGCAATAAAAGTGTTGTCACTGAAGGTTTTACCGACCTCACGCTTGGAGAATTCATGTTGTTTGTTCCAATCATTGTATCCATATTTGTAGTGGGAATTTACCCATCTTTTGTGCTTCAAATGCTTGAAGTTGCTGTAAAATAATTAAAATTTTGTAACTGCTTATGTACGCCATAATAACCATCTCGATTGTTGCTTTAATTGTTCTTCTTTTTGGAGCACTTCAGAAAAAGAAACCACTTCTACCCATTATTTTTGTTGGATTGCCTGTGGCTTTCATTCTCAATTTATTGGAGTGGAACAAATCCATACATTATTATAACGAAATGTATATTGCCGACAATTTTAGTGTTGCTTTTAATGGAGTGCTGATATTCACGACATTACTGGTATTTATTTTTGCGCCGGTCTACTATAAACCCGTAAATCGTCCTCTTGAAGATGTTTATGCACTCATTTTGTTTGCTTTGGTTGGTGCAGTGACCATGACTGGTTTTGGAAATTTATTGATGTTATTTGTTGGAATTGAAACACTTTCGTTGTCACTTTATATATTGGCTGGTAGTAAAAAACACGACCCAAACTCCAATGAGGCTGCCATGAAATACTTCCTGACTGGTTCTTTTGCTTCGGGTTTTTTATTGTTTGGCATTGCTTTGATTTATGGCGCAAGTGGTTCCATGAATTTGGAGGAAATTAGACAATATGTGATGCTTCACCAACAGAATATGCCCGGTATGTTAAGTATTGGTTTGTTGTTGGTAGCTATTGGTATGACTTTCAAAATTGGTGCGGCACCATTTCATTTTTGGGCGCCCGATGTGTACGAAGGCTCGCCAACGCTCATTACCACCTTTATGGCAACAGTGGGAAAAGTGGCGGCAATTGCAGCTTTTTTCAGGTTAATGCATTCTAGTTTTGCAGAAATTGAAAGTATTTGGACAGTAACGTTGACAGTTTTTGCCATTGCCACTATTTTGATAGGTAATCTATCGGCATTTTTTCAGGATAATGTTAAACGGATGTTTGCTTATTCGGGCATTGCGCATGCAGGTTATATGCTTATCGCCATCATTGCTCTAAAACAAGAAGCTGCCGGGGTTTTGCTGCTATATTCCATGTCTTACACCATTGCCACCATCACTGCATTTGCCGTACTTATTTTGGTGCGCGAGGAAACAGGTTCGTTTTCTATCAAAGCCTTCAACGGGCTTGCAAAAAATAATCCTACTGAAGCATTCGCAATGACCATTGCCATGTTGTCGTTGGCTGGAATTCCTCCATTGGTAGGTTTTGCAGCGAAATATAACTTGTTTATTTCTGCTATCGAACAAGGAAATCTTCCATTGGTGATTGTAGCCATTATCGGCTCTATGATTAGCGTATACTTTTATATTCGACCAGTAATTGCCATGTATGTCAATTCTCCATCAGAAGGTTTAGTCATTGAATCAAGTCGCAACTATAAAAAACAGATTTTCGTTGCTGCATTTTTGTTGATAATACTTGGATTATTCCCCGCAGTATTTGTTAATTTAATTTGATAAATTTACTGTTTTATACTTCAATTCAGATAGAATACAAATAGAAAATGGTGAGTAATAAACTCACCATTTTTTATTTGCGTTGATTTTCAAATAATATTACTATTTTTGTCCATTACAAAAATCACAGATTCAAAATCAACAAATGAGGACCCAAATAAACCCATATAAAATTAGCATTAACCTCGTTAGTTGCTTTGGCTTGTTGATGTTACCACTTATTGGTTCACCTCGTGCTTCAGTTTTTGACTCGCTTAGTATTGGATCGCCCGAAATAACAGGATTAATAGGTTCTGCATTGCTGATTTTGTATTACTACGCAAATTATTACGTCTTTATTCCTCGTCTATTTCTTCAAAAGAAGTACATTTTATGGTCAATAATTGCCATTACTTCTTTTTTGTTTGTGCTATTTGTTCCTCATTTGTTTTCTCAAGATATCGAAATACATCAGGAATTAAAGTCAAATTTTCCGGGTCATTTTCACCCTCATTTTCATGGAGGATTTCGCTCAGAACATCACTCTTTTTATCGAAGTTATCAATTTCAAGAAACATTATTGAAGTTTATAGTTGTTTTTGTGTTGTCATTGTTGCTGCGAACCAGAGAGTTATGGAAGCAAAGTCAAAAAGAAAAACGAGATGCTGAATTGTCGTTTTTGAAATCGCAGGTAAATCCACATTTTTTGTTTAATACGTTAAATGGTATCTATGCTTTGTCATTGGAAGAATCGAAAAAGACGCCCGATGCAATTGTAAAGCTTTCTGAATTAATGCGATATGTGATTTCGGAGATAAACAAAGATGTTGTTCCATTGAAAAATGAAATCTATTATCTTCAAAATTATATCGACTTGCAAAAGCTTCGATTAGAAGATACAGTTGATGTGAAATTTGAGATTAGTAATTTTAAAGATGAGCTTCAAATTGCTCCTTTACTTCTAATTCCGTTTGTGGAAAATGCCTTTAAATATGGCGTAAATCCTGAGTCGAACTCATATATTGAAATTAAGCTTTTATTGGTAGAGAATGAAATGGAGTTTAGTGTAACAAATAAAAAAGTTGCACTACCCAATCTGTTTATACAGAATGGTACTGGATTAGCCAATGTAAAACGAAGGTTGGTTTTGATGTATCCAGCTGCATATAAACTACAAATAGATGAAACAGAGCAAGATTATGGTATAAAGTTAAACCTGAAATTGTCCTAGAAAATAAATATTGATTCATTGTTTAGGATTCCAATATCTGCTAAATTATCAATTCTACAGAATCAAATTATCTTTTCACTGATTTTTTTTGTGGCTCGTCGATTTTGTAATTAGTTTTGCACATAATTAATTATAATTCTATTACAATGAATGCAATAGCCATTGACGATGAACCTCCTGCACTGAAAATTATTGAAAAATTTTGTGCTTTCTCCAATTCTTTGGATTTAAAAACCACTTTTACGAAACCGCAAGAGGCAATTAAATACTTAAAAAAATATCCTGTCGATTTGATTTTTATCGACGTACAAATGCCGAGCTGTAATGGTATTGATTTTTATAAAAGCTTGGAGAATAAACCATTGGTGATTTTTACGACGGCTTTTCCAGAGTATGCAGTTGAGGGTTTTAATGTTAATGCTGTAGACTATTTGCTCAAACCATATACTCCCGATCGATTTGAACAAGCGATTCAAAAAGCTTTAGGTTTTTTAAAAACATCGCATACTACTGAGCAGCAGCGAACTTTGACGATAAGAAGTAATTATAGCTTATGTAAAATTATAGTTGATGATATTGAATTAGTTGAAAGCTTGGACGATTATTTGACTATTTATTTGGTGACAGGTAAAAAAATAACTGTGCGCATGACATTGAAAAGTATGTTGGGTCAACTTTCACCAAGTGAGTTTGTGCGTGTACATCGTTCTTATGTACTGGCTTTGAGCAAAATAGAACAAGTTCGAAATAAAATAATTTCAATTGGCAAGAAAAAAATTCCAATAGGAAATAAATATGAAAAAGATTTTTTTGATAAGTTTCTCTTACATTGATTCTTTAATAAGGTTTGAAAATCAATAATACTTTGATAATATTGCAAGATTAATTTCACAGAAACGATTTTCAATTAAAGTAAACATTTTGAAGTTTTTTTGATAAATTGGTTTTAAACACAATTAGTAATTTGATTTTTTGAGCAAAGCCCGATGTGATATCGGGCTTTGTTATTTCAATACTTCCGTGTTACTGAAAAAGATAGTTTTGGAAACAATAATACGGGCAATGAAACCCCGACAACTAGGGATAAAAGTATGAACAACGTCGTCATTCCATAATGAAAGAAATCCATTATAAAACCTTGTGCTTTCAATACATCTGTGTTTTGCATGAATTTTATTAAGCTCAAAATTGTTTTGTATGCAAACATTCCTGGAATCATGGGTAGGAGCGAGGGGAACGAAAAAACTTCCGCCGGACAATGGATGACACGTGCAAAAAATATGCTTAAAAGTCCAATGAATGAGGCGGCTACAAACGTGGCCAAAGAAATTTCCAACCCAGTTTTGATAAGGTAAAATCGCAAAGCGTGACCTATGGCTGCCAAAAAAGCTGAAACAAAAATGGCATTTCGTGAAGGATTGGAGATGACGGCAAAACCTGTGGCGGCAACGGCGGCCATAAGCCCATCAATAAGCATTAATCGTAAAAGTTCGGTGGTTATCATAATTTTTCTAGGCCTAAAATTAGCATTGTGGTGAATAATCCAATAGCGATACAAACGATTAAGCTGGAAGCATTAACCAATCGCGCTATTCCTGTAAGTACGTGTCCTTCAATTATATCAAGTATGGAATTGATGAGTGGAACACCTGGTATGAGATAAAGTACGCTGGAACCCAATGCAATTTCGGGGGTTGTTCCCAAATGAAACACATAGCCCATTCCTGCCAATAATGAAGCTGCAAAAGCACTTGTGGTGAAAACTACCAAGTGATTTATGTGACGGTTTATCATTTCCTGACGTACATAAAAGCCTGCCAACGTGGCCATAAATACCAATCCAATGGCATAAAAATCACCATGAAACAAGCCACAAAATGCAGCATTGGCGCAAGCCACTAAAAATAATACCAACCAACGCGACATCCGTTTTTGAGTAATAATTTGCTGAAAACTTTCAATTACAACTTCATATGACAGGTTTTTGTCGTAAGTGTCCCAGCTCAAAGCACTCAAATCCGATACGATAGTAAAATTTAAAAGTAGTGGTTTTATCTTGGTGATTTTAGTCAGCAACTTGCTGTCGTCGTCATTATCGCTAATGGTCATCATGATGGACTGTTGAAAAACAGACAAATCTATTTTATATCCAAAAGTTTTTGCCATTCGCGATACGTTTTGAATAATCCGCATGGTATGCGCTCCCGAAGTCATAAGCTGGGAGGCTATGTCGGTTAATAAAACTGCCGTTTGCTCAATGGTAGGGGCTTTGTTTTCTAATTCGTTTTTCATAAAAATTCTAATGCTAAAGTTGTTCGGTGAAATCCATTTTTCTAATAGGTGCTTGTCGATAACTGTTAACTAATCCCAATTTGACCGCAAAGGTACTAAAAACAAACATTTTATTTAGTAGTAGCTCATAACTTTTTACTAAATTTGCACCTTCAAAATTGATAAATGGTGAACTTAAGCAGGTTTGAACTGTTTTTAGCTTGTATGTAATTTGAATAAATGAAAACCGAAAAATTTGAAGTTACGGGTATGACTTGTTCGGCTTGTGTGGCGCAAGTGGAAAAGAATGTGAGCAAATTGCAGGGGGTGAAAACCGTCAATGTCAATCTGTTGACCAATAGCATGACCGTGGCATTTGATGAAGCAACATTGGATGTTATTTCCATAGAAAAAACGGTAGAAAGTGCAGGTTACGAAGCCCATTTAAAGGTTGTTGCAGGGAGAAATGCAGTTGCATCGCCCAAAATAGACTTTGTGAAGTTGGAACAGGATGAAATGAAAATGCGTTGGTGGATATCACTCACTTTTCTGATTCCGTTGCTATATATTTCCATGGGTCACATGCTAGGATTGCCTTATCCGCATGCTTTTCATGCTGCCGAAAATGCTTTGGTTTATGCATTTACACAGTTTCTGCTCACTTTGCCCATTGCTTTTGTAAATAAAAAGTATTTTTCAAAAGGCTTTAAAACACTCTTTAAAGCTGCTCCCAATATGGATTCGCTCATTGCCATCGGTTCTTCGGCGGCCATTGTGTACGGTATTTTTGCCATCTACCGCATTAGTTATGCATTGGGACATGGCGATATGGAAACGGTGAATCAGTTCTCGCAGGATTTGTATTTTGAATCGGGTGCAACTATTCTCACACTTATTACTTTGGGTAAATATTTGGAAGCCAAATCGAAAAGCCGCACTTCCGATGCCATTACCCGATTGATGGATTTGGCACCCAAAACTGCCATTGTAATTCGTAGTAATCAGGAAATGGAGCTGCCAATTGAAGAAGTGGTTGTGGGTGATATTGTGGTGGTAAAACCCGGTCAACGAGTGCCGGTGGATGGTGTTGTGGAAAACGGAAATTCGTCAGTGGACGAGTCGGCCCTGACAGGTGAAAGTATGCCAGTTTTCAAGCAAAAAGACGATAATGTGCTATCGGCCAGTATCAATAAATCGGGCTATTTTACTTTGCGGGCAACAAAAGTGGGCAATGACACCACTTTATCGCACATCATTCAGTTGGTGGAAGAAGCCTCTACCTCCAAAGCGCCAATTTCAAAATTGGCCGACAAAATAAGCGCTGTGTTTGTACCAGTGGTGATTGCTATCGCCATTTTGTCAACCGTGGTATGGATGTTGCTCGGTTATCCGTTTGATTTTGCATTGTCCATAGGCATTGCAGTGTTGGTCATTTCCTGTCCGTGTGCATTGGGGCTTGCCACACCGGTAGCCATTATGGTGGGAACGGGAAAGGGCGCAGAACATGGTATTTTGATAAAGTCAGCTGAATCGTTAGAAATGGCACATAAAATTGATACTGTGGTGCTTGATAAAACGGGTACGCTTACCGAAGGAAAACCCAGAGTGACTGACATTTTTACAACTAATACTATTTCTGAAAATCAATTATTGGAAATTGCCGCTTCATTGGAAAAATCGTCCGAGCATCCATTATCCGAAGCAATATTATTCGAAGCAGAACAAAGGTCATTGAGAATAGCAAGTGTAGATAACTTTCAGGCCATTCCCGGGCAAGGTATAGAAGCTTTGATAGATGGTAAAACATTTTTAGCAGGAAATCTGTTTCTTGTAAATGGCAGAAAAGTGCAACTCAATCATTTTGCCAATTTGTCAGATAAGTTGGCTGATGAAGGTAAAACGCCCTTGTTTATTGCCAATGAAAAGGAAGTGTTGGGAATAATTGCAGTGGCTGATGTTTTGAAACCAACCAGCAAGGAAGCCATTGAGCAATTCAGGGCGATGGGAATGCACGTGGTGATGCTTACCGGCGATAATGCCAGAACAGCCGCTGCCATTCAAGCACAACTGGGCATTTCAAATGTTGTGGCTGAAGTATTGCCGCAGGATAAAGACAAAGAAATAGCTAAACTGCAAGCTGTTGGTAAAATAGTGGCCATGGTGGGTGATGGCATCAATGATGCGCCCGCTTTGATGCGTTCAAACTTGGGAATTGCCATTGGTGCTGGAACTGATATTGCCATCGAATCGGCCGACGTGGTGCTGATGCGTAGTGACTTGCTGGATGCAGTCACCACATTGCAACTGAGTAAATCGGTGATGATAAATATAAAACAGAACCTGTTTTGGGCGTTCTTTTACAATATCATTGGCATTCCATTGGCAGCGGGCGTTTTTTATGGAGTACTTGGTTGGAAGCTAAATCCAATGTTTGCGGCAGCTGCCATGAGTTTTAGCTCGGTAACGGTGGTGCTGAATGCATTGAGGCTAATGCGATTTAAGCCAACAGTTCAAAAGGGCTTAGTTACGAACGAGTTATCCAAAGAAAAAGAGCGAATGAACCAAAATACGGAAGCCTGTTTAACGCATCAAACCGCAGAAAAAGTGGTTGTACGCTCTGAAACACGAAACACGGAACTCGAAACATTTAAACAACAAAATATTATGTCAGAAAAAACATTGCAAATCAAAGGAATGAGCTGCGGACACTGTTCGGCTCGTGTAGAAAAAGTGTTGAATGCACTTGATGGAGTGGAAGCAAAAGTGGATTTGGAGAATAACTCTGCCAAACTCATATTATCTCACGCAGTAAGTGATGAAACAATTAAGAAAGCCGTTGACGATATCGGCTACGAAGTGGTTTCAATTAATTAATAATTGATGATTGACAATTAATAATTGCTAATTCCTTTCTGCCAATTTGTCAACTGGCAAGGATTTTGATATTCCACAAGTACTAACAATTAAAATAGAAATAAAATGTTTATCGGGTATATTATTTTTGGCATTGTAGCCTTAGTAAGTTGGCTCATCCAACGTAGTTTGAAATCTAAATTCGAGCGTTATTCAAAAATTCGTGTTCCCAACGGAATGACAGGTAAAGACGTGGCACAGAAAATGTTGCGTGATAGCGGTATTTATGATGTTACGGTCATTTCCACCAACGGTCACTTAACCGACCATTACAATCCGCTTACCAAGACCGTGAATTTGAGCGAAAATGTGTATGCGTCCAACAGTGTGGCTGCGGCTGCAATTGCTGCTCACGAGTGTGGACACGCCGTGCAACATGCATTGGCATACACACCATTGAAACTTCGTTCGGCATTGGTGCCAGCGGTGAATTTTGCTTCTAGTTGGATGCAATGGGTTTTGCTGGCAGGAATCATTTTTGTGCATTCATTTCCACAACTGTTGTTGGCAGGAATTGGGCTTTTTGCAATGACAACTTTGTTTAGTTTTATCACTTTGCCAGTAGAAATTGATGCCAGCCGTCGTGCTTTGGTATGGTTGAATGGTGCTGGAATTACCAATTACGAGACCCACGACCAAGCGAAAGATGCTTTACAAACAGCTGCTTACACTTATGTAGTGGCTGCTCTGGGCTCATTGGCCACTTTAGTTTACTACATCATGATTTTCATGGGCGGTAGTAGAAGGTAGTTCCAGTATGAAGTTGGTAGTAAGTAGTAAGAAATGAGGAAATAAGCAATTATTTCCTCATTTCGTGTTGACAAAGTTGCTTCCTCCATTTCATAATTGGAATAATTTGCTACCTTTGTCCTCGCAAATTAAGGCTTCGTAGCTCAGCTGTATAGAGCGTCAGATTCCGGTTCTGAAGGTCATGGGTTAGAATCCCATCGAGGTCACGTATATTTTATTTTAAATCCATGTAAATCAAGTATTTATATGGATTTTTTATTTGTAAATGGTCGATTTTCCCCATAATTTCCCCATATCTCTTTAAAATGCTTTGTTTTATTGGTGTTTTTGATTAAAAAAATCCACACAATCCATAAATGATGAGGATTTAATCTTTTTTTTGAGTTGGTTGTATTAGTTCTTCAATTGGAGAGTTTATTACTTTTTTTTCAATTAAAATACCATTCTCAATGGTAATAAATATGTCTTTTTCGTCGATTGAAACTTAACCAATATAAACATACTCTAATTGCTCTTTTTGATTTATTTTCAAATCCACATAGTTAAAAGTAAATGTCATTTTCAAATTCAAAACATATAATACTTTTAAATTTGTATCTCATTAAGTTGACAATGCTTCGTTAAACTTAATGTTAATCAGTTGAATATCAAGAAAATAAACT
>JBAXAD010000049.1:0-18905 GCA_037142715.1 Paludibacter sp.
ATCACCACGAGAATAATGTGCTTTGCTGGATGGAGAAAACTTCAGCGCGTTATTGAACTCGTACTTTTGCAAGGAAAAGTCACAGGACACTTTACTATTTGGGTTCGTTATCAGCATCGAAATTTTCTGGGGAAAGTTCACCGCATTCACCACTGCAAAGTCTGCATAATTCGTTTGCATCTGATAATTGTTGTTTTTTCCTTTCAAAATTACTTGTTGTATTGTGTTATCTGACAGTATCTGAGAACTTTGAAATATGTTTTGACTTTGATAACCAATACTACATTTGCCATCATTGAGGTTAGCAAAAGTACAACTATCAGCTAACATGTTCTTTTTCCCAATACAAAAAAGCTGACTTGAAATCAATGACTGAAGACTGTAGTAGTCAACTTGCACTCCAAAACGGGTACTAAAATAAACATAATCTGCCGCGTAGTATTTACGATTCATTTTATCAAAAATTATTATGCTATCAGGCGATAATTCGAGTTTAAACATTTCGATGCCCATAAAAGGCTGAATAGAAATGTGCAATGCCGAGTCTTTTCTGATTTTTATAGTGGCAGAAACATTCAAGTCACGATTGTTTAAATTAATTGCCATCGACATTTTACTGACATTGGCTGTAGAAAAATTGGGTTGTGAATGTTGGATTTGCAAAATTCTTTGAGCCAAAACAGTTGCCGCTGGGAACTCTATTTTTGTAATTTTGGTGGTGGTTTTACAGCCCGAAAACAGTAATGCTGCAACCATTGTAATGATAATAACTCTCTTAGTCATAAAAACAAATTATAAAAAATACTACGAACTTCTAACTATTTACTAATCTCTTTTCCAGCCCTTATTGGCTATCTTTTGTTTCATTTGCTCGGATTGATTTCCAGCGTCGAACGATTTCTGCCACATTTCCAATGCTTTGGCATCATCCTTTCCATCCGCTTTTCCATTCATCCACAAAATATCGCCATAATGTTCCAAAATTACACCATGGTCTTCCTCCTTTGGTAAATTATCAACGGCTTTTTCAATATAAAATTTTGCCAATGAATAATTTCCTTGTTGATATAAAATCCATGCATAAGTGTCCAAATAAGTGCTATTTTTGGGATCTAGCTCCACCGTTTTAGCGCTCATTTTTTCAGCTTTTTTCAATTCTGATTTCTCTAACGATAAATAGTAGGCATAATTATTCATGACCATAATATTTTTCGGATTTGCGGCCAGCGAAGCCTCGTAATTGATAAATGCTGAATCTTTAATTTCCAACTTATAATAAATATCTGCTATTTGCGCCAGAAAATCACTCTTCAATGCAATTTGCTCACTCGTAATCAATGGCAATGCCGTTTTGTACGAAACCAATGCATTACGATAGTCTGCGAGCTGAAATTGAGCTATTCCCATATAGAAATACCAGGTTGGTATATTCGGTAAATTGTGAATGGCCTTATTCGTTATTTCTAAAATTTGATGATACTTTTTATCAGAAATAGAAAATTGTATCAACCGCATCCAAGTCTGTTCATTTTTTGGATTAATGTTTATCATTGTTTCCAATTCAGAAATGGCTTCTGTATTCCGTTTTCGATATTGAAGATAAACCGCATAATAACCATGTACCTGTTCTTCAAGCGGATACCTATCCACCAATAGTTTAAACAAACTTTCGGTTTCAGCAAATTTGGTTGAATCTTGCACCAACTTTTCGACATATTGGCCCAAAACATCAATTTTGGTCTCTACATCCAACTGCTCATTTTTCAATGCACTCAAAATGGATTCCATAGCCTTATCAGGCTTGTTCACCAATTTATAATACTCAGAAAGCGAGACATATACGTAAGCATTTTGGGGATTGTCGGTCAACACCTTTTGGTATATTTCGAATGCCTTTTCGGGCATTTTTTGCTGCATAAATATATCGCCGCGTAAAACCTGATATTTTGATTCTGTTGGATATTTTTTAATCAACTTTTCAATTTCCGCAACTCCTTTTTTTGGTTTATTGGCAAGAATATACAACTGAAATTTTTCAAATGAAATATTCTCTGCAATTCCACTAATCGATTCTAGTTTGTCAAAAGCCGCAATAGCCTTGTCATACTGCTTAGTTTGCTTATAAAGCGAAGTCAAAATTTGATAAACCTCTTCCTTATTGGGATAAACCTTTTGAAGTTTGGTTGTAATGTCAATTGCCCGCTGCCAATATGTGAAATCGGTCAGTAGCGAAATCAATCTCACATTGTACCACCAATTGCTCGGATCTAATCTAACAGCAGTATCTAAATGTCGTAGTGCATTGTCCTTCAATCCAATAGAAGCATACAATAATCCTATTTCGGATTGCAAGCCTGCATCCAATGAATCGATGGCCATGCACAATTTAAATGTTTCAATGGCCTGATCGTATTTTTGAATATCTTTTAACCTAAGTCCTTCGTAGAAATAATAGTCGAACTTCCGTTGCTCAACATCAACAAGATGCACTTTCACATCTTTTTCTGCAACAACAGATTTGGCAGATGCCCAAAATGTCAGCCCAAGAAGTCCAAACAGTAAAAAAACATATTTTTTGCGCATACTTACTATTTCAAATTTACTTTCAATATCAATGTTTCCCTGTATGACCAAAGCCACCAGCGCCACGTTCTGTAATTCCCAATTCCTCAACACTTACCCATTCAGCCTGAACATGTGATGCTATAACCATCTGACAAATACGCTCGCCATCGTTTACTATAAAATCCTCAGTTGATAAATTCACCAAAATCACACAAATCTCTCCTCGGTAATCGGCATCTATTGTGCCTGGAGAATTAAGTATGGTTATGCCTTTTTTTATTGCCAAACCACTTCTTGGCCTAATTTGAGCTTCATATCCTGCCGGTAATTCAATAAACAAACCAGTTGGAACAAGCTTACGTTCTAGTGGTTTTAAAATTATAGCTTCTGATATATTGGCTCTTAAGTCCATGCCAGCCGATAAAGATGTGGCATATTCGGGAAGTGGATGCTTTGATTGATTAACTATATTTACTGTCATAAATGTCAAATGGACTAATTGTAAATAAATTTTGGGTTTAGCTACAAAAATACGACATTAATCGATAAAGTCTTTACTCTGACAATGAAAAATATGTTTTTTTCAAATTTAATATACAATGAGTTAGTTGTCAGGTGCTAACAATGTCAAAATCTTTAATATAAATCTTTGTGCACAATTTTTTTCGTCAGTTCATTTTGCTCCTCATCTGTTAAATTTTGAGCCATTTGGCTCAACAACCAAACCTCCAAATCTATTGATTTATCGAGGCCCAATCTCTCTTTAATCGTATTTCGTCGACGGTACATTGTATTCTTTGTTAATCCCAAAACTATACAAGAATCAGTAATGTCTAGCTGTAAAGAGATTAGTGACATTACAATTTTATCGGCCTGAGTGATAGCGGGATGAAGTACAGAAAGTCTTTCCAATTGATTATTATAAATAAAATTCACGCCATCAATGCATGATTGCCATGCGACTTCCGTTAGAACAAACTGATCTAAAATTCCAGTCATAAAAAGATGCTGTTTTTCGTTGGCAAACTGAATTTTTTCACTCATTTGTCTAAATCGAAGGGTAATTTCAATTCGATTCTTTAAACGACTAAAAATCAAAAATCTTTTATGCTTGATTTCAATCATTAATTTTTGTTTTTCATTCAATAAATCGTCATGCTCTTTAAATCTTTTGGCTTGAATTCTTAACATTACAACAATCACCAGCAATAAAATAATTACCAATACCTCAATATAAATTACTTTATTTCTATTGTCAATTTTTAAGCCATCATTTTCAATCATCTTGTCATTTAGCATTGAAAGCTGATCTATTCTATAATGTTGATTTCGCTTCGTTTCTGCAATAACTTTATTTCGATTGTTATCATACAACGAAAAGTATTCGAAGGCTTTGGCATAATTTCCGTTGGCTTTTTCGGCATAAGCACCAGCAATATAAGTTGCCACTTTAGCATAAATTGTGAGCGTATCGGGCAATGCTTTATGGAAATAATATAAAGCTGAATCTGCCTGATTCATATTAGAGTAAACCAACGAAATTTTATTGTAATAATAAGGATCGCATTTATTGTAACGGTAAACATCAAGGAGATATTTTTTTGCTTTTTGGTAATCCTGAGTTTTGGTTAGTAAAGTGATGGCAAGATAAAAGTTTGTATCATAGTAGTTTGCCGAATCGTTCACCTGAAGGGAAAGGGTTTTTGCTCGATGAAAATAACTTAGCACGCTATCGATATTTCTTTTTGCATTATCGGTAGAAATGGCTAACTCACGAAACGCATAAGCCTCGTTTTTCATGTTTTTAGCTCTATGAAAATAATAACTCGATTTTTTGAAATTTTCAATTGATTTATCAAAGTATTCATCCAAAGAATACAAATAACCAATTTTGTAATATGTCAAACCAAGCAGATTGTCTTCTTTTGTCTTTAATAACTGATACTCAGACATCTTAAAAGCCTGCAAAGCTCTATCAGTTTCATTTAAATTTGATTCTATACAACCTAGCAAATAGTATGATAAACCGCTGTACTTATACAATGAAGTGCCCTTATAATACTGTATAGAAATTGAAATTAAACTGTCAGAATAAATTGCCGAATCTAATTTATAAAGTGTGCGGGTATACTGTAAACACCAAGCAGCGTTGTCGGAGGTTGAAAAGTTCTCGTGGTTAGGGATGGAATCGAGCAATATTAAAGCCTTTGCAGGAAATGAGTCCACTAACTGTTCAGCGTTCAATATTGTATCGTGTTGAGTGTATTCTTTTTTACATGAAACAAAACAAAAAGCCATAAAAACTAAACAATAAATACTTCTTTTCATCATAAAAAATTCAACGCTAAATGTGTGAAATCTAAATAAAATTATTAGTTAAAATTGCCGTAATTATAAACACTAAACAGGCCATTACAGAAAATAAATCTCGGTGTTAGAATAATGTATTGATTTATAAGTGTTTAAATTTCATCAAAGACAAAAGTACAAAATAAAATAGTCTTTTGATAACAATTACAAATATAAAATTATTACTGCTTCGCAATGGGAAATAGTTGGTAAAGTGATGTCTATTTTAACCTATTCCTTATGACTAAATTCTATTGCGAAGCTACCTTTTTAGATCAATACAAATTACCAACTATAAATTCCTGAATTGTTTGTTTTTTTGTTTACAAAAGCGTAGTCGTTTACACAGGATATTCGACATGATTAATTTTTTCTTGCAAAAAACGCTTGCCAATAATTTTGGCAAGCGTTTTTATGTTAAATCTCATTTAGATTTTCAGCCTCTAAGAAATTATCAGCCCATCACGCATTTGAATCACCCTATCCGACAATGCCGCCAATTCCTTGTCGTGCGTTACAATTACGATTGTCAAACCGAATCTATCACGCAAATCGAACAACAATCTGTGCAATTCTTCTTTGTTTTTGGAGTCCAGACTTCCAGAAGGTTCATCGGCCAGAATTAATCCCGGGTCATTGATCAAAGCACGCGCCACAGCTACACGTTGTTTCTCGCCACCCGAAAGTTCGTTGGGTTTATGCTCCATGCGGTCAGAAAGTTGCAGGAATTTCAACAATTCTTTGGCTTTTTGTGTCGTTTTCTTGCTGTCTTTTCGGGCAATTAACGCAGGTATCATTACGTTTTCAAGAGCGGTAAATTCGGGCAACAATTGATGAAACTGAAAAATGAAACCAATGTGCTGATTTCTGAAAAAAGCCAAATCTTTTTCACCCAACTTGCTAAAATCAACGTCATTCACCAATACATCTCCAAAATTTGGTTTGTCGAGCGTTCCCAGTATTTGCAACAAAGTAGTTTTACCGGCACCGCTTGGACCAACTATCGAGACAATTTCTCCCTTTTTTACGTGCAAGTCAACTCCTTTGAGCACTTCTAACTCACCAAAACTTTTATGAATATTTTTTGCGTTTATCATCTTTTAGTTACAAGTTGAGAGTTCCAAATAACAAGCTGGTTTTTACTTTGTAATTTGTAACACTAAATTTTCTGCAAAGTTATTAGTTTATAGCAATAAACACACATTTTGTGGACAAAAAAAATGTACCTTTGTGCTGTTTTCTAGTCTTTTTACATTATTCCTCGAAGATTTTATGCTTACAGATGCCGAGTTAGGAACCATTGAATTTGCACACAGCGAAAGGTCAAAACACATCCGTGTTCGCATTTTAAGTACAGGACTGAAAGTGACTTTGCCCTACAAATCGAGCGAGGAAGAGGCGATGAAGTTTATCAATTCCATTCGCAGTAAATTGATTTCAAAGCAAGAAAAGTTAGAAAAGGGTATTGAGAAAAGCAATATATTAATCAATGAAAATACGCAGTTGCAAACGCTAACTTTTAACGTAGAAGCGAAACCAACAGAGAGAAAAAATATCTATTTCTCGCTCAAAAACAACATTTTAAACATCGAATTTCCACATCGTACCGATTGCAGCACCACCCAAACCCAACAACATTTCTGGAACGGAATCAGCTACTTTATGCGCAAGGAAGCCAAACGGCTTTTCCCCAACCGCACAAAACAATTGGCTGATAAATATGATTTTACATTTTCGGACGTGAAAATACAATCGAGCAAAACGCGTTGGGGAAGTTGCTCAGGACTGAAAAGCATTAATCTTTCGCTTTATTTGATGTTATTGCCCGCCCATTTGGTTGATTATGTGATACTTCACGAACTTTGCCATACCAAAGAAATGAATCATGGCGTGAATTTTTGGCGTTGGATGGACAAGGTGACTGACGGAAAAAGTAAAGCATTAAGAGCGGAATTGAAGAATTATCACATGCCGCAATAAAAAGAGTGGTCTTCAGTCGTCTGTCCCAAGTCTTCAGTCTTTTCTGGCGACCGTAGACTGACTACAAAATATTTAAAATGAAGAATTAATGGGTTATTTATCCAAAACGTAAAAAAAATTATTAGAACCCACAAATATAAGTTAAAAAAAACTGACACATTTCTGAAGTTTTCAAACAACCAAATACACATATTTTTAATAATAAACAGATGACAAAAACACCTAAAGCTTCTTTGATAATTGCATGTTACAAACACACCGATTACCTCGAAAAGATTCTGTATTCATTGCTAAATCAGAATTTTAAGCATTTTGAAATTATAATTGCCGAGGATGGAGAATATGCACCAATGCTTGAACTTACGAGTAAATTTAAAGGTAAATTTGAGTTCCCAATTAAGCATTTGCAGCATGAGGACAAGGGATTCAGAAAAACAATCATTGTGAACGCTGCTGCTCTAGCAAGTTCATCTGAATATCTGATTTTTATCGATGGAGACTGTGTATTGCATCATGAGTTTGTTGGAAGACATTTTAAAAGAAGAGAGCGTGGAGTAGTGCTTGCTGGCCGAAGAATAATGCTTAACGAGAATACAACCACGCATCTAACCATCAACGACATCAAGAAACGGTCGTTTGAAAAGCAATCCTACCTTTCAAAAGAATATACCGTAAAGGAGCGTAAAAGAGGGCTTTATATTCCATTTATATATCATATTTTGAATCAGTTTGCTAAGCATTATTATGCTTATGGTTCAAATTTTTCAATTCACAAAGCCGATTTTTTTGCTGTGAATGGATATGATGAAACCATCATTGGAAGAGGTCTGGAAGATGTAAATTTAACAGAACGTTTTTTAATGATGAAATACAAAATTAAGCGCCTAACTTATGAAGCTATTCAATTTCATCTTCATCATTCCTCCGACCCCGTTCCACACTCACCAGAAAGAGAATATCTCATTAGTCACCCAACCAGTTTCTATGCTGAGAATGGTGTGGTGAAAGCAAAACATTAAAACATAGGTCTTCAGTCGCCGGTCAACAGTCTCCAATCTTTTCTGGAGTATGGAGACTGTTGACTGGCGACAAAAAATTTAAACCATGAATTGGAACCAATTACTATCTACAAAGCGCTTCGGAATGGAAGCTTATCATGCCAAAAGGCCTGACGATCGCAGCGAATTTCAACGCGATTACGACCGTCTGATTTTTTCGGCACCGTTTCGCAGATTGCAAAATAAGACGCAGGTATTTCCATTGCCCGGTAGCGTATTTGTGCACAATCGGCTTACGCATAGTTTGGAAGTAGCCTGCGTAGGACGGTCGTTGGGTACTAGTGTGGCGCATCGTTTGCAGGAAAGAGATGGCGCTGTTTCGCCATTTTTAGAGGAAATTGGTGCGATAGTTTCAGCAGCTTGTTTGGCGCACGATCTTGGCAATCCGCCATTTGGACATTCGGGCGAAAAAGCCATTGCCACGTTCTTTTCGGAAGGAAATGGGCAACATTTGCAATCCAAAATGAGTACCGAGGAATGGAAGGACTGCACTTGTTTTGAAGGAAATGCAAATACTTTTCGACTGCTTACTCATCAATTTTTTGGTCGTCGGCAGGGTGGTTTTGTTCTTACTTATAGCACGCTAGCCTCCATTGTAAAGTATCCTTATGCGTCAATTTATTCTGATATAAAAAAGCAGAAATTCGGGTTTTTCGATATGGAGAAACTTGATTTTGATAAGATAGCTGCCGAGTTGGGCATTCCACGATTGGCGGATAATGTAAACAGATATGCCCGTCATCCATTGGTGTATTTGGTGGAAGCCGCAGACGATATTTGCTACCAAATTATGGACATTGAGGATGCACATAAATTAAAAATATTGACCACCGACGAAACAAAATCCTTGTTTTTGGGTTATTTTGATGAACAAAGAAAAACACGCATACTCGAAACCATGGAGATGGTGACGGATGTGAATGAGCAAATTGCGTATTTACGGTCATCGGTGATTGGAAAGCTTATTGACCAATGTTCGGCGGTATTTGTGGAGAATGAACATGCGATTTTGGAAGGCAGTTTCAGCTCCTCTCTTATCAAACATTTGCCTGAGCAATCGGCTTTGGCCTATAAAAATTGCTCAAAAATGGCATTTGCGAAAATTTACCGTTCGTCAGAAGTATTGGATGTGGAATTGGCTGGATATAAGATAATTCTGACCTTGTTAGATAATTTAATAACGGCTGTCTTGAATCCCGAGAAAGCATATTCTCAACAATTATTGATGCGAATTCCGGAACAGTTTGAAACCAATAGCGACTCTACTTACGGCAAAATAATGGCGGTGCTGGATTATATTTCGGGCATGACGGACATTTACGCGCTGGATTTGTATCGGAAAATTACGGGGATGAGTATTCCCACGTTGTAGAACAACCCCTAGCCCCTGAAAGGGAACAAGACGCAGTAAGCTGCATTTGAACACGAAACAAAAAACACGAAACAAAAAAATGGCTTTTACACCTTTCAAACCAAATACACTTGGGTTAATTAAACTCACAGACATAGACTTACGCGAAATTGTACCATTTATCGACTGGGTATTTTTCTTTATGGCTTGGCGCATGTCGGGCAAATATGAGGGCATCGAAACCGTTCATGATTGCGATTCATGCAAAATGGGCTGGCTACAAAATTTCCCATTGGAAGACCGTCCAAAAGCCGAAGAAGCGTTGAAACTTTATAAAGATGCACAAGAAATGCTTCGGGAAATGTTGGACAAAAAAATTGTGACTGTCAATGCAAGTTTCGGTGTTTTTGAAAGCTATTCCAAAGACGATGACATTATTGTTCAGCATGATAACAGCGCTACGGTTTTGCCAATGCTTCGTCAGCAACATGCCGCCACTGATGGTTTTTGCTATTCGTTGGCCGATTTTGTAGCTCCCGAAAATGATTATCTTGGCGCATTCGCCACCACCATTCAGGGCGTGGAAGATTATGCAGAAATCTTCGACAAAGACGATGATGTGTATCATTCTATTTTGGCAAAAACCCTTTCGGATCGACTGGCAGAAGCTGCAGCAGAATGGTTGCATTATAAAGTACGCAGAGAATACTGGGGCTATGCAGCAGACGAAAATCTAACCACCAAGGAAATGCTGAAAACCCAATATAGCGGCATTCGTCCTGCCGTGGGCTATCCTTCCCTACCCGACCAATCTATCATTTTTGCGTTAGACCCTATCCTTCATTTCAATGAAGTTGGGATTGAACTCACCGAAAATGGCGCCATGTTCCCAAACGCCTCTGTATGTGGTTTATATTTTGCACATCCTCAATCTAAATACTTTATGGTGGGCAAAGTGGACCAACTTCAGTTTGAAGATTATGCCAAAAGATGTGGCAAATCTCCTGAAGTTTTGAGAAAATGGATGGCGGCTAATCTTTAAAAAAGGGTTTGACAATTTGCAAATTTGAGGTTTGAAGATTATTTGCGACCAAATTCACTCTTAACTTATGCTGAATGGCAATTTTCAAATCTTCAAACCTCTCAAAATCTTCAAACTATTCAAACAATTTATTTCGTACCTTTGCATTTCAAATTTTTAATTGATTTAAATGCGCATAGATATCATTTCTGCCGTACCCGAATTATTGGAAAGTCCGCTCAATTATTCCATCATCAAACGTGCTCAGGACAAAGGTCTTGTAGAAATTGTGGTGCATAATCTCCGCGAATATACTACCGATAAACATCGCCGAGTAGACGATTATGCATTCGGATTTAGTGCCGGTATGGTAATGCAAATTGAACCTATCGACCGTATCATATCCCTCCTGAAAAGTGAAAGAACCTATGATGAAGTAATTTATACTTCACCCGATGGAGAAAAATTCGACCAGAAAATGGCCAACCGCATGTCTATGTCCCAAAACCTAATCATACTTTGCGGACATTACAAAGGCATCGACCACCGTATCCGTGAACATCTCATTACCAGAGAAATAAGCATTGGCGACTTTGTACTTACTGGCGGCGAATTGCCTGCTGCCATGATGACAGATGCCATAGTGCGCTTAATTCCTGGAGCAATTGGTGATGAAATGTCAGCACTTTCTGATTCTTTTCAGGATAATTTGTTAGCACCGCCCGTTTACACACGACCAGCAGAATACAAAGGTTGGAAAGTTCCCGACATTCTACTTTCGGGCCATCAAGCCAAAGTGGAAGAATGGATGCATCAACAATCGTTGGAACGAACGAAGTTATTAAGACCTGATTTGTTGGAATGAATAATTATTTGATTTGGTATTACTTAGCTATTATAAACCTGCTTAGTGGAATACTCTTTTCGTATGACAAACAAGCAGCTAGAAAAAACCGACGACGAATTCCAGAAACCACCTTACATACATTCGAACTAGTTGGTGGTGCATTTGCTAACATCATGCTAATGTACACCTTGCGACACAAAAATAGGAAGTTTAGTTATTATTGGGTTACGTGGGTGGTAATGATTGGATGGGTGGTGATATTAACTCAAGGAAAAAATCTTTTTTCGTATTACTTATAAAATCTTCTTTTTTGAGAGTTTTTTTAATTACATAGAATATTTATCATGACAAAAATTAAAGTAGGCGTAATTGGCGGAGCTGGTTACACGGCCGGAGAATTGCTTCGGATTCTTATTCATCATCCTGCGGTAGAAATCGTATTTGTAAATAGCAGCAGCAATGCGGGAAACCCAATTGCAGACATTCACAGCGGATTGATTGGTGAAACTGACTTGGTATTTACTTCTGAATTACCTTTTAATGAAGTAGATGCACTATTTCTGTGCTCGGCACATGGCGATAGCAAAAAATTTATGGACAATAATTCCATTCCCGCTTCGATTAAAATCATCGACCTTTCTACGGATTATCGTGCAAAAAGCCCAAACCACGATTTTGTGTACGGATTGCCCGAGCTAAATCGCGAGGAAATTCGTACAGCCACTCGCATTGCCAATCCAGGTTGCTTTGCCACGGCCATTCAATTGGCATTATTCCCATTGGCAGCTGCTGGTTTATTGACTGATGAAATTCATGTCAATGCTATTACCGGCTCCACTGGTGCGGGTGTGAAACCTTCGGACACCTCGCATTTTAGCTGGCGCAACAATAATATCTCCATTTACAAAGCTTTTGACCACCAACATTTGGAAGAAATTGGACAATCGCTTCGTCAGTTACAACCTGGCTTTTTCAAAGCAGTCAATTTTATTCCTGTTCGTGGTAATTTTCCACGTGGAATTTACGTAACTGCTTATACACAATCTACTTTAAGTTTGACTGAAGCAAAGGATTTATACAAATCATTCTACAAAGATGCTGCATTTACCTTTGTGACGGATAAAAATCCGGACATGAAACAGGTGGTAAATACCAATAAAGGCATTGTTTATCTGGAAAAACACGGCGATAAACTGTTGATTGTGTCTATGATAGACAATCTACTGAAGGGTGCTTCTGGTCAAGCTGTTCAAAACATGAATTTGATGTTTGGACTGGACGAAAAAATGGGATTGGGACTAAAAGCGATTGGATTTTAGTCGTTTTCTGAGTCAGATTGTCTTTAGATGTTAGAAATATTGCTAATACATGTTATATAACATAGTTTTGAAACATATTTATTGACAATTGCTTGGAGCGTATTTAAAAAAGCTGTACTTTTGCATCGTGATTTTTTCATAGTATTAGATTTAAGGTTAACAAAGATTGGTAGTCAAGCGTGACTACCATTCGCGTTTTATAGAGGGTAGGTCTTCTATAAATTTATTCTACGAGTTCGGAACTTTTGTTCTTGGCTCGTTTTTTTATTTCTAACCAATTCGAATTTGATTCGGTAATTAGGCGTCGTTTTGAAGCTAAAATCAGAACAATTCCGTTAATTCATGTTATATAACATAGTTTTGAAACATATTTATTGCAAAAAGCTTGGAGTGTATTCAGAAAAACTGTACTTTTGCATCGTGATTTTTTCATAGTATTAGATTTAAGGTTAACAAAGATTGGTAGTCAAGCGTGACTACCATTCGCGTTTTATAGAGGGTAGGTTTACACACAACATATATCGAGTTCTGAACATTTGTTTCAGGACTCGTTTTTTGTATGCACCAATTCATTCTTTTTTAGTAATTTTGCTGAATTGTATTTTTAGATTTATTTTCCGAGACTAAGAAGGGATTTCTTTTTGATAAGATTCCATTTAATATATGGCTGAAAAACTGATAATTACACTTACAGAACATGTGGTTTGGGGAGCAATTCTTCAACCGGTTTTGGTATGTGAAGAATTATCCGGCGCATTGACTATTCTTGAAATAGTTGGAAGTAAATCAACATTCTTCTCTAAATTAAGTAATTGGGAAAAAGAAATTGTGATGCTGTCGGACAAAGTTTCAGACAAAACCTTGATGAAAAATTATTCGAAAGAGAAAAGTCTTGTGGAATTTCATAAAAAAGTAACTCCCGAAACAATTGAAAGATACATTCGGCCTACTATTGAAGGCTTTCACCGTAAAGTTGTTGATGTTTTAAAATCCTCACAACTAAACCTTTATTTTAGAAATGCCATAAAAACCCGTGTTTTATATGATGTTGACAAAATAATTGTAGCTCAAGATTTATCGCAAGTTGTTTTTAATTTTCAGAAGGACAATGAAAATGGAATTCGCTATTTTATAAGTTTAAAATCGAACAACGAAGTGTTTGATTTATACTCGAAAACTTATTTTGGACTTTGTAATGAGCCTGCGATACTCGTTATCAATCATAAGCTGCACACATTCAGCGAAATAGACATCAAGAAATTGATACCATTTTTCACTAAAAAGCACATTCAAGTACCTTCTTCGGCCGAAAAAACTTACATTAAGAAATTTGTAAAAAACTGCGTTGAAAAATATGAGGTAAATGCAACAGGAATTAATATCAGAGAAGTTAATCCTTCAAGAAAAGCAATTTTGTCATTGGACAACGATTTGAAAATGGTACCTGTTTTACATTTAAACTTCATGTATGAAGACAAGCTTTTTCCGGTTGATTCTCCAAATAAAAAGAATGTATATGTTGACGAATTGGATAGCAACACATCGCTTTATTGGTTTTATTCTGATAAGAATTGGGAAAATAGAATGATAAAAATACTGTTAGACAATGGTTTAGAGAAGTCTGGCATTAATCATTTCACAACAAGAAAAAACACTGAAGTAAATGAAAATCATGAAGATATAGCTTCAATGGTTGAATGGCTACAGTTGCATAAAGAATTACTTACCAATTTTAATTTTCAACAAAGTCTGCCTGACAAAACATATTTCATTGGTGAGATTTCCGTTAGCACAGAAATTGATACCAAACAAGATTGGTTTGATGTTCATTCGATAGCCCTTTTTGGGGACTTTAAAATCCCATTTGCAAGATTTAGAAATCATATTTTGAACAACATTCGGGAGTATATTCTGCCGGATGGTTCAATTGCTATATTACCACAGGAATGGTTTACTCGTTATTATGAATTAATGTTTTTCAGCAAAAAAACGGATGAAAAAATTCGTTTAAAGAAAGTTCATTTTGGCATAATTAATTTAATGCAGGGTATAATACAAAGCAAGTTTTCGAATTTTGATGATAAAAAGGAACTTCCTGCTGTTCCGAAAGAAATTAGAGCGGAATTACGGAATTATCAGCTCAAAGGGTTTGCTTGGTTGGTGCATCTCTACGAAAATAACTTTGGTGGATGTTTGGCCGATGATATGGGATTAGGTAAAACACTGCAAACCATCACTTTATTACAATATATATCTAATTTAAATAAGAAGAATAAGCCAAAATTTGAACAAGCTGAAAATAAAATTTCACAAAATGGAGCTGTCCAGTTATCAATTTTTGATGCGGAAATTGAAACCGCTGTGACTTCGTTTCCATCTTTAGTAGTTATGCCAACTTCATTGATACATAACTGGAAAAATGAACTCAATAAATTTGCTCCAAGTCTGAAAGTATACATTTATTCAGGTGTTAAACGTTTGAAAAGCAATGATATTTTTAAAATATTCGGTTTCTATGATGTGGTGCTAACTACTTATGGAACATTACGTAATGATATAAACATAATACAAAACTGCCATTTTCATCATTTAATTCTGGATGAAAGTCAGTATGTAAAGAATCCGGACTCGATGGCTTACAAGTGCGTAAAGCAAATAAACGCTTTACATAAAATTGCTTTGACAGGTACTCCGGTTGAAAACTCGTTAACTGATTTGTGGGCACAACTCAACATTGTGAACGAAGGATTGCTTGGAAATCAGAATTCGTTCAAAAATGCTTATATAAATCCTATTTTAAAAAACAATAAAGCGAAGGAGGATGCTTTATTGCGTATGATCCAACCATTTATATTACGACGAACAAAAGATGAAGTGGCTCCCGAGCTTCCACCACTGAGTCAGGAAACAGTTTATTGCGACATGAGCGATGAGCAACAAATTGCTTACAATGAAGAAAAAAACAAACTTCGCAGCAGTCTTTTGATAAACGATGTTAGCTTTGACCATCAAAAATTGGCATTTCTTACTTTACAAGGATTGTCGCGATTGCGTTTGCTGGCAAATCATCCAGTACTCATCGATAAGGAATATGGCGGCGATTCAGGGAAATTTGAGCAAATCATCATGCGTTTTGAAACCCTTAAATCGGAAAATCACAAAGTGCTGATATTCTCATCTTTCGTGAAGCATTTACGTTTATTGGCAGATTATTTTGAGAAGGAAAATTGGAAATACTCATGGCTGTCGGGTTCAACGCCGGCTACGAGTAGAGAAACTGAGATTGAAAGATTTAAAAATGATCCTGAAGTGAATTGCTTCTTCATTTCATTGAAAGCGGGTGGCGTGGGTTTGAACTTAACAGCTGCCGATTATGTTTTTATCATTGACCCTTGGTGGAATCCAGCCTCGGAAATGCAGGCGTTGAGCCGCTCGCACCGCATTGGACAAGACAAAAACGTGATGGTTTATCGTTTTATTTCATCGGAAACAATAGAGGAAAAAATACGAAATCTGCAAGAAAGCAAGTCAAAATTGGCGGAAACATTTATCACTTCAAGTAACCCTTTGAAAGACTTGAATAAAGAAGAAATGGTGAAATTGATTGAATAGAACATTGAAAAAAAATCAACTACATAACAAAACAAAATTTTAATATCTTAGAATGAAAAACAAAAGTGTTCAAACAGAGATAGATGCCTGTTATTTATATCGTCAGTTAGCAAAGAACGAATCAGACGAGGCAGTGGCAAATATATTTCGACAAATGGGAGAAATTGAGCAAAGCCACGCAGAAGCTTTCGCCCGAAGAGAAAATATCTCAACAGAAAATTTGATTCAACCTTCGTGGAGAGCTAAAACTTTAGATACGATAGGAAAAGTATTTGGTTACGATTATGTGCTAGGGGCGCTGATGGACACCGAAAAAAGTCTTTCGAACGCGATAATAAAGACCAAAGAAAAAAATAAAATGGAGATAACTGGTACTGAAACCAATCATGTCAAAATTTTATGGTCGATAATAGAAAAAGACAAAAATATTAGCGGAACGCAACATGCAAGGTTCGAAAAACGCCATAAATCTGTAGGTGGCAATGCTATTCGTGCTGCGGTGCTAGGTGGTAATGACGGCCTAGTTTCCAACTTCAGCTTGGTAATGGGTGTGGCGGGCGCTACAACTGGGCAACAAGGCGTTTTACTCGCTGGAGTTGCCGGTTTGCTGGCTGGTGCATTGTCAATGGCGTTGGGAGAATGGATTTCGGTGAAAAGCTCGCAGGAACTTTATGAAAACCAGATGGCGATAGAAATGGATGAACTGGAAACCAACCCCGAAGGTGAAGAAAAGGAATTGGCATTGATTTATATGGCCAAAGGTATTCCTGAAGCCCAAGCCCGAGCAATGTCCGCAGAAATTATGACAGATAAATCCAAAGCTCATGCTGTTTTGGTGAAAGAAGAATTAGGTATAAATCCAGAAGAATTGCAAGGGTCAGCCATTGAAGCAGCATTATATTCATTTTTCTTGTTTACCATTGGTGCAGTCATTCCCGTAGCGCCATTTTTCTTTACAAATGGAATTCAGGCATTGGTACTTAGTGTTTCATTTAGTGCAGTTGGTTTATTTTTAATTGGTAGTGCCATTACTCTATTTACGGGAAAAAGCATCTGGTTTTCAGGGATGAGACAAGTTGCTTTTGGATTAATTGCAGCAGGAATTACCTTTGGGATTGGTAAATTAATTGGTGTAGCTGTGTCTTAAAAAATGACGATAACAAAATGAATTCTTAAATCTCCACTACCCGAAAATATTTCGATGTAGTGGAGATTGGATATTATTTATACAAGCACAAATAAGGGGTATCCTCAGTACATTTTACCTTGAATTTCACACCTTTTGCCACTTCGAAACTTTCAAACTTGTTGTAGGTTTTCCATTCTGTTTCGTTCGGCTGTTGTATCGTTAATTGACCCGAAACTACTGTCATAATTTCTATCGTGTCTGTGCCGAAAGTATATTCTCCTGCAGCCATCACTCCTACTGTTGCTTTTCCTTCGGCCGATTCTAAAGCTATGGAAACTACTGTTCCATCAAAATACTGGTTTGTTTTAAACATAATTTTTTGTATTTAAATTCAATAATATCTATGAAAAATGTTTTTTTATTGCAAAGGTAAAATTATTTCCAATACAGTACAAATTTATACTTTCAGAAAAAGTGTCTAAAGCACTATTATCAAAATTATAATATTACTTTTGCAAATAGTTCCACTTATATTATTTTCACTTAATTCTCAACTTTTAAACAGTCAAACAGCTCTATAACAAACTCTTTATGAAAAGATTAAATTTTCTATTTCTTGCCATTTTAATTTGCCAAATTACTTTTTCTCGGAATCAAGTTGACACAATTTCGGTATTTGCACCCAAAATGAATAAAAGCGTGAAAAACGTGGTAATTGTGCCAAAAAATTATTGTAAACACAAACATTATCCAGTACTTTATTTACTTCATGGATACAGTGATAATTTTGCTAAATGGGTAAAAACCGTTCCTTCAATTAAAGATATGTCTACTGAGCATCAAGTTATAATTGTCTGTCCTGATGGGGGTTACAGTAGTTGGTATTTTGACAGTCCAATTGATTCAACCTTCCAATATGAAACATTCATCACCAAGGATTTGCTTCAATATGTTGACAATCATTACTCTACAATAAAAGATAGAAAATCGCGAGCAATCACCGGATTAAGTATGGGAGGACATGGTGCACTGTATCTTGCTTTACGCAATAAAAATATTTTTGCACATGCTGGAAGTATGAGTGGAGGTGTGGATTTAAGGACTTCAACCAAAAGTTTCGATTTGTCAAAAAGACTTGGTAGTATTGAAACAAGACCTGAAGAATGGGATAATCGGTCAGTGGTTAATATGGTAAACTCATTAAAAAACAGGGAGTTGGATTTAATTATTGATTGTGGCGTATCCGACTTTTTCTATCAAATCAATGCAGCCTTACATCGCCGATTAATTGCTTTAAATATCGATCACGATTATATTGAGCGTCCAGGTTCTCATAATTGGAATTATTGGACAAATTCAATTCAATACCAAATGTTGTTTTTTGAAAAGTGCTTTAATAAAGATAAAAAATAAGTTATTGCTGTTCAATAAATTGAATAAATTTATTGAACAGCAGATTTATCAAAAAAGTAACTTGATTTTGTTTTGGATAGAAGCAGGCATCGGAATGACAATAGACACTAATACAGAATGTTGGTGAGTATTCACAAAAAAACAGAACGCAAAAAATATTATATTTTATTGATGTTGAATTGTTGAGCAGGTCTAAAACAATAAAAGCTTAAAACGCAAATTTATTGCATATCAAGCTTTTACATGGTAGTCTCGCCGGGA
>JBAXAD010000050.1:0-18711 GCA_037142715.1 Paludibacter sp.
TAATTCCAGCTTCCAGCTTGGTCGCCAGTCCACAACACGGAATTGCGGTGAGAGCCCGTCCAACCACAAACTGTCCACACAAAACCGCGCGCATCGCTATTTTTTTCAATTCCATCGTAAGCCATTTTAGCACCATCAAGTGCAAATTTAAACCCGGGACCAACCCATGCCACATCCAATTTGCAAAGGCGTGTGCCATATTCTCCAACTTCCCGAGCAATCTTTTCCACACCGTTTTCAGTCCAAAGACCAGTATAAAAGCCCCGTTTTTTGAGTTCTTTTACAACCGAATCCAAGGCAGTATATCCGCAGCCGTAGCCATCATTTGGCAAAATCCAGCCACGCGGCATCTTGTGTTCCACATATTTATCGCCAATCAAGCTGATAACGCTTGGCGTCAAGCCATCAAATCCGGTAGAGGTTGTGCCAATGGTTTTACCCGATTTTGCACCACGGTTATAACAGTTGGAATCGCCCATGCCCAATGCCCAACGTGACATAAGGAAGGGCTTCCCGGTCAGGTCGGTAAAATCATTCAGCGTTTCTTTCAGCGAATTTCCCACAAAATAATAGCAATCGAAACGACTTTCTTTTTGTGCCAAACAAATGGTATCTTTGAAAGAGTATTCGCCTGTGGCATAGGTGTTTCGCACTGCTCCGTAACCATTTGTACTCATGTAGAAAGTTTCCGGATTCGGATTTCCTCCATCTTCCCAGTTGTAATCAATCGTCATTTTAATCGTTTTTCCACGATGCGAGAATCGACCATTTTGCATTCCACCGCCAAAAAATTGCTCATTGGCACCACGCTTCAGGTACTGAACAGTTTGTTTTCCGTAGGTAATTCCTTTTGTTTCTTCCCATACCAAAGTACTATTGTTGGCTTTGTAAAGTGCAAACCGCAACGGTTTTTTGTAGGCACGAATGGCCATTTCGGGAGTTTTTACCAGATAATAATCGCCTACATCGGTATATTTACTATCCACCGCAACATTTGGTGCATTGATAATAATATCGTTTTCGGCAGGATTTGTAAATACCCCATCGTACGCTAGCCAAATACGAAACATGTCATTGCGGAGAATTTGCAATTTCAACTGAGCATTGTTACACGAAATCAGAAACTCGTTTGGGCTGATGTTGAAGTCAGTAATACTACCTAATTCACAGGCCTTTGAATACAATTCCATCGACAATGTATCATTCGACCTACGCAAATCATTCTCCAAATTAGTATAGAATTTCACCTTGTGAATGCCAATATCGGTTAAATCGAGATTCGGGAAAGTAACCTGTACGGTGTCGATAATTCCGATTGGTTTTTGCTTAGATACGGGAATTGTCACTTTTAGCAACGGCCTTTTGTCGAGCTGTAAATAGCAATCTACGTTTTTGGTGAGTGGCTTGGAACTGAGATTGACAAATCGGAAATTGAGCGCGTCATTTTTCACAAAAACATTGCCTTCCGTTTTGAGTGAAACAATGTCCAGCGCCTGTACATCGGCATCAAACGCTTCTGTCAACTGTATATCGTCCACCATCCAATACCATTGGTACAAATTGCGCCACCAAAAGCGGATAAAAACAGTCTTTTGGGCAGCTGCAACAGCCGTAATATTCAGCTCCACATCCATTGGATTTGGACAATCCGAGGCTGCTGCAATATGGTTGCGCACATCATATTCTCTCCAATCCTTTCCATTATTGCTCACTGATACGAAAAGTCCTGAAACCAAACCCACTTTTTCCCATTTATTCCAAAAAAAGTTTTGCTGATATTTTAACACCACAGATTTTTTTGCAGAACAATCAATCGCAGCCGTTTGAATATAGGCATTGGGCTGAATGTTTGCTTTCTTCCAATTACGGATATTCTTGCCAACACGCACACCTGCAGCATATTGCAAGTGATAACCTCGACTTGTAGAGGCAATTGGTGGAGCTTGATAATTCCTTCCCGGCGAGCCTGGATAGGGTTGGTCGGTAAGGAACCAAGTTGAACTACTGTCGTTTAAAGCTACCGAACTCCAGCCAAAAGGCATTTTTCCAGAAGAAAAATCCTCTTTCCAAAAGACTTTATTGGTTGATATTTGGGCATTTATGCTTAAAAATAAGCTCACTAATAACGTAGGTAATATTAATCTTTTCATTCAAGTGTGTTTTTATTAATCAATACTCAACAGCATAATCTTTCTTAAACATTTTAGCACTCCACGCTTTTTTCTGGGTCCATTCGGTGTAAGGAGCCGTCCAAAATTCGTCTGTTGGCGGTAAACCAAGCGATAGAAACACTAAAGAAGTGATATAAACACTGCCCGTATTTGTGTAATAATCAGCTAGATTTTCCTGTTTATCGCCCACCAAACCCAGCGTCAACCAATCTCCTTTTCGGAAAGTGGACGGTATGAAAATGTTTTTCATAACAGCTGTCAAACCACAGCGCACCTGAGCAGGTTTAATTTCTTCGGGGAGTTTGTGGTCCAATGCAAGTTTTACCAAAGGCTGAAAAGCACCTACGCGATAGGTGGACGAACGACCAAAAACAGGGTAAGTTCCTTCGGGTGAAATAAAGCGTTCTTGAAACGAACCGTAGCGCTGCATACGTTTGTAGGTAAGTTCATATTCTGATAAATTGCGCCGACCATTGGCAACATTCACCCGCAATACTTCCACCATCATGGGGTGAATGACAAAGCCGTTGTAATAATCAAAATGGAATTTCTCACCATCGCTGTACCAGCCATCGCCCACATACCAGTCATTTATTTTATCAATGGCATGGTCAATTCTTGCTTCGTCGGGCTTTTCGCCCACCTGAAGCAAAAAACTTTCCACCATGGCAGCAAACAGTAACCAATTGCTGTTGAATGGTTTGATTTGGCGGACTTTCACAAATTCGTGAATAATCTGTTTCTTTGTAATCGTGTCGAGTGGCGCCCACAATGCTGAAGGTGCAGCCAACAGCGCTTGTGAAATGTAGGCTGCATCTACAAGCGTTTGAGCAGTTTTGGAAGCCCTGAAAAGATAATCGGGGCTTTCGGGGTTAAAGCCGTGAGCCAAACTTTGCTGTGTTTGCTTGAGCAATCGTTCCCTGATTTTAGCTTCGGGAGTTGCATCCATTGGAAGTGCCATAAAAGGCGCAATTCCGGCAATCAAACGACCAAAACATTCCAGATAAGCCACTTCTTTATCGCGTCCATCCCATGTTGGACTGAATTCTAAAGGCATATTTTTATGCAATTCACCTTTGCACATATTGCCGAGCACCGGCGTGGAAATCTTGTCCAACAACGATACCCAGTACTTTCGGTCTTCGGCACCAGTTTTCAGTTTTTTCAAAGGCTTTGCAACAGTTAATTGCGTGAAGGCAAATAAAAACAAAAATACCCATTTAAAGCGTGTATAATTTTTCATTGTATTTTGTAAATCAATTTAACTATTGAGTTTATATATCTCCACCCAGCCATCAAAAAAGCACCAACTCAAGTTTGCCATTTGCCAATCAGCCACCAGTTTCAAGGTTTTCAATATCGACGCTCTTTTTTCTTTTAAAATATGGGAGTTGGGTCTTTTATTTGCACCTACATTTAACGAACCCAACAATACAAGAATCAAAACAAGGCAACTCCGTTTTAGCATTGAATAGATTTTATAAAAACAGTAAACCCATTGCAATCAAACAAATAGAGTTTATTCTAATGAATGAAAACAATGGGTTTATTTATTGAAATGAACTTATTTTACAATTACTTTTCTGACTGAATTGGCCACTTTCACCAAATAAATTCCTTGAGGTAAAAGCAATGATACGTTGGAAGAATGAGCCGTTTTATTTGCAATTCTAACTCCCGCAATACTGAAAATCGTTACTTCTTCACCCACAGTTAAACCACTTATTTCTAAACCATTATTGGCAGAAATACAACTGAAATCAACTGTCGTTTTATCTAAACCAGTGGCAAGGTCAAACTGAACCACTAAAGTAGCATTTGCACTCAAAGCAGGTGCAGTATAAACAGTTCCAACCATATCGCCTTTTACTTCCACATTGTTGTAAAGTACCGACGTAATTTTATAAAGTGAGTTGGGAGTAATGGTGAATGTCAATTGTTTACCTTTTACATCCGAAACAACTGCTCCAGTGGTATAACTATCAACCGTACCAAATTCGTTAAACGTCACCGTAGTGTTATAATAAGGTACTTCATAAGCACCAATATCATACTTAGTTCCTTGTGGACGTGCTAATCCTGTAATGTCATAAGCATAAGAAGCCAATGTTGCGCCAGCATTAAAAAGTGCCGAAGCGGAATTAATTGACCAATTGGCAGCAGTAAGTGAAGTAATATCTTCTGCAGTTACTGTTTTTCCAACAAAATTGGTCGGACTAGTAAAGTTTGGATACAATGTGCCACCTGTTGAACCTGTATTTGCAACATCAACAATTACTTTACCTGTGAGGTCAGTAGCAAAATCTGTAGGTGAAACTTCTGATTCAACAAATCGATTATCGAAAGCACAATTTGTCATTTTATTGGTAGTGAGTGTTGTATTTACTTTTACATTGTAAAAAGTAGTTACTCCTCCATTTCCCCAAAATGCACAATTGGAAATATCCGCTTTGATAAAGTTATAATAGATTCCAGCACCACCGTAAGTACCTAAAACCATTTTGTTATTTGTTACAGTGCAATTTGCAAAACTTACCGAACCTAAATAAGCTGCAACATTGTTAACAAAGGCTCCACCGCCACCTGCAGCAACAGTACTCGATTCGTTATTCGCAATCACACAGTTAGCAAAAGTGTAGCTGGCTGTTGAACTGGGATTTAAACCATCAGTCATTATGCCACCTCCATTTTTATAAGCCCAATTGTTAGAAATGATTGTTTTGGTAATATTTACTGGTGCTGCAATAAGAGTTGTTGCACCCCATAATGGATCTATTGAGATACCTCCACCAATACTCGTTTCTGAAATATTTCCGGTTATTATGCAATTTCTAACTGTTATAGGATTTGTAGTTGTTTGCGGCATGATAAAAACACCACCACCCTGACATTTACCAGTATATGATACTGCAAAAGGAGATGTTGCATTTTTATTGGTTACAATATTGTTTTTTACTGTTGAATTCTCAAGTATTCCATCGCAAAGATATACTCCACCACCATCAATATCAGAACTACTATTGGCTAAACCATCGGCAGTATTGCTTTCAATAGAACATCCTCTGATTACAGCTTTATACGAGCCTGCTTTTACATAAATTCCACCGCCACCACGTTTGGCAGCACCTGCATAAGTAATAGTATTATTTTTTATTACACAGTTAATTACTTTAATAGAATCTGCATCACCAGTTGTGCCCTGAATAAAAATTGCTCCACCACCAAAACTAGTAGTTTTGTTATTTTGAAAAATACAGTTGCTTAATATAGCATTTTTTTGAAGAAAAGCACCACCGCCACCTCCAGTAGAAAGTCCTTTTTGAATGGTAAAACCATCCCAGGTTGTGGCCGAAGCCATCGAAGGTGCATTGAGCACTTTATTGGTATTCGTGCCTTCAAGAATCGTTAGAGAGGCATCTGTACTTCTTTCGCTACGTAATGTTTCGGTACCAACAAAACCACCGTAGAAATTTTGTCCGGTTTCCCAGCTTAAAGTAGTAGCTGAAATGTAAGTTCCACGTTTTACCCAAATTTCATCGCCAGCTTGTGGCGTGGTACTTGCAATTGCTGCTGCAGGGCTTAAAAAAGCATTTGTCCAGCTTGTTCCTGTCCCATCACCAGTGGCTGAAGCACTTACATAATAAACAGTTGGTAAGGCATTTGCAAAAACTGCAAATGTCAATAAGCAAAAAAGTAGTTTGATTCTTTTCATAATAATATAAATTTGATTTGATTGTTTCTGAAATAATTATGCTGCAAAAATAGTCTGAAAAATAATAGCATAGTGTATTTTTTTATCCGAATGAGTGTATAGAATTGTATGATACGAAAAAAAGTGTGTCAAAATTAGAAAATTGGCTTTTTTGATACATTTAGACTTGATGTACAAATTGATTTTTTGCAATACTTTTGCCAGAATTAGTTCTATTTTTCAATATAGAAGCATTTATTGGTACAAAGTAAAAACCGAAATACATTGCTGCACCTCGGCTTTATGTTAAATTTAAGATTCTATGTTGAATAAGAGTAATGCGTTAAACAATTGAAAACATAAAGTATGTCCATATTTATTTCAATGTTTTCAGTGCATTATCCCTATAAGTCTAGCAAGCAGTAGGTAAAGTTTGGTTGAGAATAAACCGTAAAATGCTAGCATGGATAACATTAACCAAACGCCATCGCCCACAGGTAAACTACCTCCAGGTTCTCCGGGATTTCCATCTACTTTTTGGACATTCTTATTTCCTGATAAATTTGTTGAAGCACTTGCTGTTTTTGCAGCCAATGCTGGAGTGGCACGTTTAGCTCCTTGTTGTGTTGACATGGCCGCTTCAGCAGCATGCGTATCAAGCAAAAGTAAGGCATTGATGTCCGATTTTGTTGGGTTTTGTGGATTGGAAATGTATTGAATATCGGCATTTCCAACGGCAAAAGCATTCGATTGATTGCTTGCGTAATTGGTTGTTCTGGAAGTGGTTGACGATTGATTTATGTTTTGTACATCCGGTTGTTCAATTCCTGTTGTAGGAAAATCGGGATTGGAAGTTTGTGTATAATTTCCACCAGAAGTGCTTCTCATTTTGTGAGCGGGCAAACTTACCCCCGACAAATCGGAACGAATTTCGGTTGTAGAAAACTCACCATCAATTGCTTTATTATTGCTAGAAAACAAATTTATTGTCTTTGTTTTTGATAAATGTCCAAAACTAGCCGACACATTTTGGTGTTCCATTTCGGTACCAAAAAATATAAATACATAGACGAAAACTCCTGTAATTAAGGCCACTATGAGTAACGCACCTGTTTGATTTGAATTTTTCATTTGATTTGATTTTTACGAATTAAAGGAATTTAAGAAAACCGTCAAACTGATTCAAGCAGACTGGCGGTTTTCCATTTTGAATTATAAAATTACTTTTCTGGTTGAAGTTTTAGTTTCATTTTGTAATTGAACGGTGTAAATACCTTTTGCATTCAACTTGATTTCAAAAGCAGTATTATTAATCGTTTTATTTACAACCATACGCCCTATTGCATCACAAATACGAATAGTAGTTGATGGTGAGAGATTTAGTAATAGCAATTTGTCATTTACTACTGAAATACCAATTTCATCTTGAAAATTACTTTCAATATTAACACTGGTCGGAACTCGTTGAGCAGTGATTAAAAAACGTGTATTATCGGTTCCAGCATCAGCTATAAAACTATAATTGGAAGTCAACAAATCGGTAGTCATTCCGGTAGTTTTATCCAACAACATCAATTTCGACAAACTTGGAGCTTGTGAAGAATTGCTAATGCTGATGGTGCTAGTTCCAGCTGTTTGAGTATAAAAACCAATCGGCAAATTCACAACACTGCTCATTGGTAGTGCATTGAAAGCATAATTAACACCTCCGAGAATACTATACAGCTGTGGTTTTGTTGTTCCTGTTCCTATCCATTTTTCCAAATCCTGTCCAATTTCGTAGCTTGTACTGAAATTATTATCCAATATCAAATTAGTAAAATCTGTTCCGGTGGCAGTGCTTACATTTAATTCAACTCTGTCCGACAAATCTGTAGCCACTGCCGCAGGTACAAATGATCGTCCGTCAATATCAAATGATAAATTATCATCGGATCCAGCTTGAATAAAATATGCTGCGAATGGATCAAATGTGGCATTCGACATGGTGGGTTGTGTATAAGTTTTTCCAGTGACAGCGTCAGGTATTGTCACCATGGTAGCACCAGTAACTTTATTCCCTTTAAATTGGCTGATAAATGGTTGTCCCACCAAATTCCATCCTGCATGTGTACCAGCAGTTGCATCCCATACTTTTACTGGCACAGGTCTTGCTGCATTTTCGGCATTTGTAACTACCGAATGATTTAAAACAAAGGATAAATGTTTGGTGCCAACACCTGTTTTTAAACCAATAATATATCCTTGATTTGCAGAAAGTGTTCCATTTTGGTCAAATATTTCCACCCAATTTGATCCTCCTCTATTTGTGGCGCGCGTTTGTCCGTTATAGTATTTAATATACCAATCTGCTCCAAGATTAAATGCACCACCTTCAACTTGAACAATTTCGTTAATGTTAATAGCACATGGAAATGAGAGAAAATACCATTTCGTGTCGAGCATTGTTTTCACATATCGAACCTTACTTGTTGGATCTAATGTAACGCCTGTACCAATTTTAGCACTAAACGAACCATTTTCATCAGCTTTGAAAGTTAAATCGCCTGTAACTGATAGGGTGTTTGATAAATTGAGTTTAGCACCTGCTTCAATCACCATTGCACCCGTAACAGTCAATGGTTGAGAAACTTCAAGCTTACCTCCAGTTGTTGCGGTTATGCTTTTTACTGTTTTTGGAGCATCTATAGTCAACACGGTATTTGCTCCGCTAACTGTTACATCACAGTTTGCACAATTTGTTAACAAAGAAGCATTTGTTGTATTTCCAGTTGGAACTGTAACTTCTACTGACGCAAAATTGGCTACCAAGGTTTTGGCTTCCGATACAGTAAAAGGATATGAACCCAAAGTGGATTGTTCAGCACCACCACTTGTATTCAGCGTCCAGTTTATAAAACGATAACCGGCATTGGCAGTAGCTACTAATGTGGCAGTTGTTCCAAAATCGTATGTGCCAGCTCCAGAAGTAATGTTACCACCCGTTCCAGCAGAGGCAGAAATGCTATATGTTTGAAGCGTTGTGGCACTCACCATGGTTGGAGATGCTTGTAAATTATTGCCCGCAGCATTTTCTGCCACAAAATATAGGTCGTAAGCAGTTCCAACACTTAAACCTGAAATATTGGCGGTATATTCTGTAGCGGCATTTGTACAAGTAATTGAACCACTTGTAACAGCACTTCCAGCGGCATTATGACCAGCTTTTACCTGAGCTGAAGTTGGTGCCGTTGCTCCACTTGGCAACACAACATAATAACTTATACCAGCAACGTTTAAATTTGCTTTGGCAGTAAAACTACTTGAAGTTGCGTTTTCTACTTTTGGCCAACCGGAAGTATAGGTAACTAATGGGTCGGTATAAAAATTGACAGCTGCACCATAAATTGTTCCAGTAAGATTGGTGGCATAAGCCCGCACATAATATCTTGAATTGGGAGTTAGACCCGATAAATTACTGGTAAAAGTTCCTAAACCAGTACCATTTGAGGTTTTAGCATTCGCTTCAATTGTGGGTGTACTAGTTGCAGCACTCCAACAAACGCCACGGGTTACAGTAGCACCACCTTCGGATGTAATATTGCCTCCACTTGTGGCAGTGGTAGCTTTTATGGAAGTTACAGCCGTAGTAGCATCAAGCGTTTGCAAGGGTTTTGCTTCGTAAGCACCAATATCGTAAGCACTTCCTTGTGGGCGAGCTGTTCCAATCATATCGGTTGTTACAGCCCCTAAAGTAGCTCCAGCATTTACGCAAGCCGATGCGGCAGTGATTGACCAATCGGCAGTTGCAAGGGATGTAACATCTCCAGCAGTAACTGTTTTACCGATAAAATTGGTTGGGCTTGTAAAGTTTGCGTAAAATTTGCCAGATGTAGAACCAGTATTACTTAGTTCTACTATTACTTTACCAGTAAGGTCGGCAGGAGTAGCAACTGGTGAAACTTCTAATTCATTAAAATGACTATCAAAAACACAATTTATCAATTTGTTAGTGGTAAGTGTGTTTTTTACTTTTACATTATAGAATGTCGTCACTCCTCCATTGCCCCAGAAAGCGCAATTAGTAATGTCTGATTTTATATTGTTGTAATAAATTCCGGCTCCACCAAAAGTAGCTACAATCATTTTATTGTTTACCACTGTACAGTTAGCAAAACTTACAGACCCAGTATAAGCAGCAACATTATTAATAAAAACACCACCACCAGTAGATGTAGTTGATTCGTTATTGGCAATTACACAGTTCGCAAATGTGTAGTTTGACGTTGAAGCAGCATTTTGACCATCGGTCATAATTCCACCGCCATTTTTGTAAGCCCAGTTATTTGTAATAAATGTTCTGGTAATACTAACTGGAGCAGCGATAAGAGTCCCTGAACCCGATAATGGATCAATTGCTATTCCACCACCAACACTTCCTTCTGAGTAATTACCTGTTACTAAACAATTTTTTACTGTAATTGAATTACTAGTCGTTTGTGGCATAATCATCAGTCCACCACCCTGGCATTTTCCGCTAGTTGAAAGTGTATAAGGGCTTGCTGCAATTCTATTAGTCGCAATATTATTCTTTATGGTACAACCATCAAGAGTTCCATCACCTATATATATTCCTCCCCCGCAAACAATAGCATTTGCAGTTCCCAATCCATCCGATGTATTTCCATCAATGGTACATCCTCTCACTACAGCTTTTATAGAACCGGGTTTGATATAAATCCCACCACCGCCACAGTAACTATAACCAGAAGCTGCTGTTGTTATAGCCGTTTTTACAGAATTGGTTTTGATTGTACAGTTTAAAACTTTGATAGAATCGGCATCTGCCACAAGTCCTTGAATATAAATACCTCCACCTGCAGCAATAAAAGGAGTTGTGGCATTTGCAGCATTGTTATTCTGAAAAATACAGTTACTAAGGATAGCATTCTTTTGAAGAAAAGCACCAGCACCAGTCGCGGCCGTTCCCTTTTGAATGGTAAATCCATCCCATGTAGTTGCAGATGCCATCGATGGGGCATTTAATACTCTATTTGTATTATTTCCCTCTAATATGGTCAAAGTAGCATCTGTACTTCGTTGACTGCGAAGTGTTTCGGTACCAACAAAGCCACCATAAAAGTTCTGACCTGTTTCCCAGCTTAAAGTAGCTGCGGAAGTGTATGTTCCTTGTTTTACCCAAAATTCGGAACCGGAAACCGGAGTTGCACTGGCAATTGCAGCGGCAGGGCTTGTAAAGGCATTTGTCCAGCTATCACCAGTTGTATTATTACCAGCAGAGCTTACATAATAAACTGTTGCATGTGCCATTCCGGCAAAAGCCATCATTAAAAAAAATAGTTTGATTCGTTTCATAATACTTTAATGTTTTGTTCAGTTTGAAAATTAACGCTGCAAACTTACTCAGCAATTAATAATAAGAGTGTCGTTTATTTTCCAAATGTGTGTATAGAATTGTACGGGAGAAAAAAAATAACTGAAAAATAGTAATGTGATGTCTATCCGTGAGCACCAATTGCGTTATAATGTTGTATTTAAGCTGTTTATACGCCAATAAAAATAAAATAGAATAATTCAAAAACACTTATTAAGATGTGATTTTTGGAAGTTTTGCGAAAGCGATGCTATATTTTTTACATCTAATTTGCGTTGCCATTTATTAATCGGACAATATGATACATAAAAATGGAAAATTGATTCAGCCGATGAAATATAAACAGATTACTTTTGTTGATGTATTTTGTCATTTACAAATCAATCTATTACATGAAAAAAATAATCCTCCTTGCAATCGTCAATATCCTTTGTATATCAAATGGATACTCAAAATCACGTACCGAAAGTGAAGCACAAAAAATGCTGGCTACATTCTTAAACCAGCCGTCAGGAATGATGAAAAAAGCACCTGCGGCGGTCAATAAGGTAAAATTAGTTTATGCCTCTGTTGATAAAACCACATCGTCTACCTTGGCGAATAATGCTTATTATTATGTTTACAATGTAGGCGAAAACGATGGATTTGTAATTGTTTCGGGCGACGACAGGGCCAAAGATATCTTGGGATATTCCGACAGTGGCACTTTTGAATCAAACGAAATACCCGAGAATTTGAAAAGTTGGTTGGATTTCTACGCTTCAGAATTAAAACTGTTGGCCGCACAGCCCGAAACGGCAGCATTTGCTCCTAGATTAAGAACCAACGCCGCAACGAAAGTGGTTAAAAATGAAAGGACTTTTGCCACAACCGTTGCCCCGCTTTTAGGTGGAATAAAATGGAATCAAGGTTCACCTTACAACAATATGTGTCCCATGTTTGATGCTACAACAAGATGCGTAAGCGGCTGTGTGGCAACGGGTATGGCGCAAGTAATGAAATACCACGCCTGGCCAATGATGGGAAGGGGTTCAAAAACCTATACTACCAAAACCCTGAACGTACCTTTAAGTGTTGATTTTTCGATTACAGAATACAAATGGCTGAATATGAGCGACACGTACAGCACTTCGAGTACGCAAATACAAAAGGATGCGGTGGCAACCTTGATGTATTCGTGCGGTGTGGCCGTGAATATGGATTATGGCAAATCGAGTAGTGCTTCGTCGGTAACAATGGCAAAATCGTTGATTACTTATTTTAATTACGATGCCAATACTCAATTTTATCAAAGAGATTATTATACAAAGGCAGAATGGGCCAACATTATCAAAACGGAATTAAATGCTTCACGTCCTGTATTATACGATGGACAATCGGCCACAGGTGGTCATTTGTTTGTGTGCGACGGGTATGATAGCAACGGCTTGTTTCACTTCAATTGGGGCTGGGGTGGTTCCTCCAATGGTTACTTCGAATTAACGGTGCTAAACCCTAGCGATCAGGGAATTGGCGGCACTGCGGGTGGCTATAATGCCGGTCAAGGAATTACAGTTGGTGTGCAAAAACCAAATCCGAATTCTACACCAACATACCGTTTGTGCGCCAGTAAAATCTCAACCAATGAAGTTGATTCGATTGATAGAAATGCCATTTTCACAGTTTATTCTACAAGTCTGTATAACAATGGAATAAATGCTTTTGATGGGAATGTTGCGCTGGCATTGTACAACGACAGCAGTTTGATTCAAATCATAAAAAACAGCGCTATATCAAAACTAAGCGGCATGACAGGTTATTCATTGTATAGCTACTCAACCACCATTCCTGCGGAAATTCCAAACGGAAATTATAAACTTTACGTCATTTATAAAGCAAACAGTGAAAGTCAATGGCAAAAAATCAGACAAAAAGTGGGTACGCAGGATTATCTAAATATCACCGTAACGTCCAATAAATTAAAATTGTATGCTACCCGAGATTTATATCCTCAGTTGGTTTTGAACAATTACGAAGCGAGCAACAATTTCTATCAAACAAAAACGGGCAAAATCAATGTTAATATTACGAATAATGGCGGTGAATATAATTCTACTTTCACCGTAATACTTCAAAATGATTCAGTGGCCACTAACACACAAATCATTACTACACAGCCAATAAACATTACTTCTGGCGAAACCAAAAGTCTTGATTTGAATGGTATTGTAACTGCAACGCCAGGAATGTATCATTTGAAAGTAATGTATGATTCGCTCAATATCCGTTCAAACGGCACCACCAATTGCAGTCTTATCGAAATTCCAGTACAGGTATTGGCTGCTCCAACTGGTGTTACAAATTTGGTACTGACTTCAGCCATATCGTTTCCAGACCCGAAAAAAGTAGATAAAAACAATGCCGTACTTACCGCTCATATCAAAAATACCGATGGCTATTTTGATAGCAGATTGGTGGCAAATATATACCCCCGAAATGGTGGCAGCATTATTGCAACCCTTGGAAATCAGAGTGTAGTGATTGAAAAAGGCGTAGAAAAAACCATTACTTTCAGTGGAGTTATTAACCTGAATCCTAGCACTTACGCTATTGAACTGGACTATTACACAGCCAGTAAAACTTGGGCGCAAGTGCAACCTTCTGATTCTGCGGCCTTGGTTTTTACGTTGGTTGACAATTATTCGGCACTGTCTGAGTCAAAATTCTCTGCCGATTTGATGCTGTATCCAAATCCAACACATAATATATTGAGTTTAAAATCGGAAGAAATCGTAAAATCAATTCGCATAATCGACATATTGGGAAAAGAAGTTTTATATGCCAAACCAGAAAAAAACGGCGAGATATTTGTTGTGGTAGAAAATTTAAAATCAGGAACTTATATGCTCAAGTCTGAAACAGAAAAAGGCATAAAAGTAGCCAAGTTTATTAAGAATTAAAACTATCAAATGAAACCAATATTGTGTATATGTTCACTGATGCTAATACTGCCTTTTTCGTCGTGCAAAACCACGCACATATCTCAGAATCCTCTTGTGACGACTAGTTCATCGGTGTCAGAACCGCTGGCCATTGTGTATAAAACCACCAAAGATTATTCCAATTTGGTACCCGTAATAATGAACGTCGAAAGAACAAAAATTGTGTCGTATCCTGATCCGATAGATCTTAAAAGCGATGGAAAACTGTCAATTCCAACGCCATTGAGTCAAGGATATTTGTTGGATAACCGTGGAATAAATGAAAATGTCGTTTTCTTGAGTTACACTTACGAGGCTTATAGTCGATTAACGAAAGTACCCACAATGTCTGAATTGATGTTAAGTATTGTTGACAAATACCCACTCTCCGCACTCATTTATTGTGGCCCGCATTCGGAATATCAAAACGATACAAACAAGCTAAATACATTGATTGATAATGGTTTTATAGGTTGCAAAAAAATGATATTTAACGCTAAGTAAGAAAGTCTATCCATAACAGCAAAAAATCAACTTTCTAAATTGCTATACAATTCCAAATAAAAAACGCACAAACCGCAGTCTTTCAACTGTGATTTGTGCGTTATCTTTTGTCTTGAATCTATTCTTTTGTTTGATTCTAAAATCTTATTTCACCAACACTTTCTTGGCATTATTTCCAATTTTTACAATATACAATTGATTCGCAGGAAGCGCAATGCTGTTTAAGCCATCCGACAGGTTCAGCATTTTTACCATAGTTCCCATTAATGTATAAACTGTAGCTTGTTTTAAATGATCCAGATTATTGATAACAACAGCTCCTTGAGTTCCGTAAACAATTGATTTTGAATCAATACTCTGAGAAATGCCAGCAATAGCATTGGGGTCATATTCGTAAGCACCAATATCGTAACCGTTTCCAAAAGGGCGTGTAACACCGCGAATATCATTGGTCAAAGTGCGTACAGTTGCACCCGCATCAACGCAAGCAGAAGTAGCAGCAATGGCCCAATTGGCTTGACCAAGTGATAAAGAATCGGCAGCAGTTTTAGCATTACCGGTAAAATTGGTTGGACTTACAAACTTCACATACAATGAATCTACACCTGTATTAGCTTGTGACATAGCTACTTTACCACTCAAATCGGCTTCGTTACCAACTGGAGAAACATCAGTATCTTTAAATTTCGAGTCGAAAGCGCAATAAGTAATCATATTGCCCGTAGCAGATGATGTTCTAACATGATGTTTCAGTGGAGCAGTTCCGGCATTCAAATTTCCCCAAAAAATACAGTTTGTAATGTCGGCTGCAATGTTATTGTAAAAAATTCCTGCACCACCATAATTATAAGTATTCATTCGGTTTTTAACCACCGTACAGTTTGTAAATTTCACTACGGAAGGCGTTTTATTATTGATAAAAACTCCACCACCTTGCTGTGTTTCAGTCAAATTATTTGCAATAACACAGTTTTCGAAAGTATATTCGGCTGTAGAAGAAGTATTTTGTGAATCGCACATTACTCCACCGCCATTGGTGCGTGAATAATTATTGCTGATGGTACAATTTGCAATCTTTACCTTTGCAGCAACCGCCGTTCCCGTCCAGTAAGGATTTATCATTAATCCACCACCTTGGGTTACTTCCGCAGTATTGCCGGTAATTTTACAGTTTTTCACTAAGATATTCGCAGTTGTAGCCCCCGGCATTACAAAAACACCTCCAGCATTGGCAGCACCAACAGTTTTAACTACCAACGTTCCAGGGTCAATACTGGTGGATCGGTTACGATTTATGGTACAGTTTTCCATCGTGCCATCATTCATAAACACACCGCCGCCATACATTTTTGCCGACGAAAAAGTTTCTGCATCAACAATATTATCTTGAATTGTACAGCCTCTAATTATTGCAGCCGAAGAGCCTGCATAAACAAATACACCACCGCCACCTGCTGGGTCAGTTGCAAGCCCATTGTAATAAACGATATTGTTTTTTACAATGCAATTGATGAGTTTTACCGAGTCGGTGGCATTGCAAGTCATATAAACTCCGCCACCATTATTCGTCGCATTTTTATTGTTTTGGATAATGCAATTTTTTAATGTTGTATTCTTTTGCAATGAAACACCACCGGCATTTCCGGCATATCCATTTTGAATGGTAAAACCGTCCCAAATTGTTTCCAGCGTTATACCAGTTGCAGCATTTAACACCCTACGCTTTTTGTTTCCATTCAGAATTGTCAAAGCTGGATTTGGATTTCGCGCCTCCAAAGTGCTTTCATTTCCCAAAAATCCGCCATACACATTTTTACCACTGTAAATTGTTAGTGTAGTGTCGGTTACATTGTATGTTCCTTGTTTTACCCAAATTTCGGCAGGCGATACAGCAGCTGCCTGGGCTGCCAATAATGTGGGAAAAGCAGTTGCCCAAGATAAACCATCCGTGCCTGTACCATCAGGACTTACATAATACACTGTGGCATTGGCTTGAAAAGCAAAAACCGATAATAAGAGAAAGAGTTTAATGTGTTTCATAATAAATGATGTTTTAAGAGTCAATTCTTAACTCTTGATGATTAATAATATGTTTTACAATAATCAGGCAACTTAAAATTTCAAGGATATACCAAAAAGTTGTTTTGTTGCTTGAAGAGAATCTTCTTCAGGATTTGATATTAATTTTAAAGAAAATGAAAAACCTTTACATTCAACATTCTTTTTGCCAATATAACAAAAACCAGCTGATATGGGATTTAAAAATTTGAATTTCGAATGTTCAATAGTACATGGGAAAATTATGATTTCACCATCTATTGTTCTGATATACTTTTGTTTTTCCATTATGGAATAAGCTGTGCATAACAAAAATTTGTTTTATGCGGTTAAGAATATTACTTTGACACAAAGGTATTATATTCCCAAACATCTTATGGTAGTAAATTATCCATTTTTGTGTATCATTTTGTGTGATACATTACCAACCAGTATTTTGAATCAACTTTTTAGACTTCAACATTTCCGATTGCGGTATCGGATAAAAGTACATTCTATCATCCCATACACGTTGCTGAACGCTTACTGTTTGGTACGTAAAAGTATTGGTTTCGTTGTTTTTAGTCACTCTCAATCCTTTAATATTGAGGTATTTTTCTTTTTCCACTGCATTGTCCATCAATCGCCATCGGCGAATATCAAAGAAGCGATGTTCCTCGAAAGCCAATTCCACGCGACGTTCATTTCTGATAAATTCGCGCATGGTGGTTTGGTTCATGTTGGGCAAAGCACCACCAGTTAGAGAAACACCTGAACGCTTCATAATATTTTCTAAAAATACATACACATCCGTACTTGGCGTACTATTAAACTCGTTATAAGCTTCAGCAAAAATCAACATAATTTCAGGCAAACGGATGAGGATTTTTGTTTTGGAAGTGTTAACCGTTCTGTTGTCCCACACTGCCGAAGGCGTGGACGAAGCTGAACCTTGTGCCACAAACTTAGCCAAATAATAGCCCGTTTTTGAGGCTTTTGGGTCAGAATCGGGTGCATCCTTACCGCCAGTATAAGTTCTGATAGTATCTGATATATCGTTTATATTTAATTTGTCTCCGTTTTTCAGAATGGTCATATCCAATCGTGGGTCTCTATTTGCAAAAGGAAGTGCGGGATTAAATGCTCCAGTTCCGGTTGCTGTAATCGACTTTCCATTTTTCATTCCAAAGGCTTCTACCAAATTTTGGGTTGGACAAGTCAAGCCATCACCACCATAGGAAATGGGTGCGTTAAGCGATTCATTTGTTGTATTGGCAGCGTAACTAGTGGAGAAAATTATTTCTTTGTTGTACAATCCCATGGCTGAATTTGGCACAAATAAATTGGTTATGTTTCCACCAGTGGTCAAAGTCCAAAGTCCAAAAGGCCCTTTTTTTAGAATGTCTTGAGCTGTAAGGTACGCATCTTGCCAACGAGATTTAATATTGGTGGGGTTAAAAAGCGGACTGGCAAAATAAACTTGTGCTCTGGCTTTTAAAGCTTTGGCTGCCCATGTAGTGGGGCGACCTAATTCTTTGGCTTCGTTATATCCTGGAATTGTTCCCGAATAAGCAGTTGGAAGTCGAAGAATTGCCGAATCGCAATCGGCAAAAATAAAACGGAAACAGCTGTCGGAAGTTTGGCGTTCCACCAATGACGCTTCCTCAATGCTTAGCGTTTTGTTCAAAACCGGAACGCCACCATATCGGCGTACCAATTCGAAGTAAAAGTAAGCACGCAAAAAATGGGCCTCGCCTTTCATTCTTTTTATGGTCAATAAAATGGTAGAATCGGTTCCCAAAACTGTTGCACGTTTGGGCAATGGAATACTGTCGATATTTTCCAGAAAAAGATTGGTTTTTCGAATGCCATCGAAGCAATTATCCCACACATTTTCCACCAAATTGTATTTGCTCCACGACCCGTCGTTAAAGCCTTTGATAGCATTTACAGGGTCGGCGTGAACTGCTTCAT
>JBAXAD010000051.1:0-18682 GCA_037142715.1 Paludibacter sp.
CCGATGAACTGCCCACATCACTGCGAAATTTACAAATTCAAACCACGTTCGTACAAAGAACTTCCGGTTCGGTTGGCCGAGTTTGGAACCGTTTATCGTTACGAACAAAGTGGAGAATTGCACGGATTGACGCGCGTACGTAGCTTTACACAAGACGATGCGCACATTTTTTGTCGCCCCGACCAAGTGAAGGACGAGTTTTTGAAAGTAATGGATATTATTTTTATTATTTTCAAAGCCCTGGAATTCGAAAACTTCGAAGCGCAGATTTCATTGCGTGACCCAAACAATAGGGAGAAATACATAGGATCGGACGAAAACTGGGAAAAAGCAGAGCAAGCCATTATTGAGGTTTGTGCCGAAAAAGGCTTGAAAGCAAAAGTGGAAACTGGTGAAGCAGCATTCTACGGACCAAAACTTGACTTTATGGTGCGTGATGCCATCGGTCGTAAATGGCAGTTGGGAACCATTCAAGTGGATTATAATTTGCCTGAACGTTTCGAATTGGAATATACTGGCGAAGACAACCAAAAACATCGTCCGGTAATGATTCACCGTGCACCATTTGGTTCTATGGAGCGTTTCGTGGCGGTACTTATCGAGCATACTGCCGGTAAATTCCCGTTGTGGTTAACGCCCGATCAGGTGGTTATTTTACCTATCAGCGAAAAATTCAACGATTATGCTTTCCAGATTGCGAAAGAAATGAATTCGCAAGATATTCGTGTGCAAGTAGATGACCGGAACGAAAAAATCGGTCGTAAAATTCGTGATAACGAGTTGAAACGTATTCCTTACATGCTAATTGTTGGTGAAAAAGAAGCCGAAAATGCTGAAGTTTCCGTTCGCCGTCAGGGCGAAGGCGACAAAGGCAGCATGAAAGTGGCTGATTTTGCAAAACTGATTACCGATGAGGTGAATGCTTTGGTGAATCAATACAATTCATAATTCATAAAGCAGAATTCATAATTTAAAAAACGCGAATCGAGTTTATCGGTTCGCGTTTTTTGTACAAATTATTATTGTAAATATATCGTTGAAAGTTCGTTAGGTACAAAACCGTGAAACTGATAATGTGAATTTTTATCCTTTTCAGGAGTTTTATGCATTGATAATTTTACTATTCAATTGCTACAGTTATCTTTTTTGCAATTTTCAAAGCTGTGGTTATGGTGCTTAAATCGGTACTTAAACTTCCATCTGCACCTGCATAATGACTATGCCCAATGGGAGTCATTATATTATTTGAAGATGTATTATTTGTGTCAATATCAACCGCATATACCAAAGCTGGCTGACTGGAAGTTCTATATTCTTTGTCATCAGGGTATAAATCGTTTGACCAATATTCATTCCAATCCCATGACTGATTGACTTCCAGCATCACTTTATATTTTCCCGATAATGGCTTTTCTGTTTTTGCTTTTAAAATAAATGAGGAGGATGGTGTAGCACCAGTATAAGCATCCACTACCGGTTGTTTTGGAGTTGGTAAATAAGTGCCATATTCGTTTTTTATGCCTCGTTGGTGCGCCCAATATGGTACAGTTGCTGGTCGTTGAATTTCTCCGCCCATCCATTTACCGCTACTTCTATTAGCTCGCACAAATATGCCATGGCCAACACTTTCTGAAACATATAGCGTTTGAATGTATTTTCCATTTTGGTCGGCCAACCATATCGCAAAGAGTGGGTGATTGTGTTCTTTTCCTTTTTCAAAACGAATGCTAATGGTGCTGCCATTGTTCTTTACGCCATAATTGTATTCCGAAAATACTTCAGGTTTTTTCTTGGCCAAAACACTCACTGTCAATAGTAACAGTGAAGCTAAAATAAACTTTGACTTCATGTCCTTTGTGAATTAGATTTTGATTATTATTCCAATGGTTGGTAAAATATTTCCTCCAAAGTTTGCTATCGGACGTAATATGTAATTTCCACTTGTATCAACATTTATATCTTTGGAGTCAACCGGATTTTCTTTCAAATTGGTATAAATTGGAGCGCCTTGTGTTTTGAAGTTATAAACATTTTGAATGTCGGTATAGAGATTCAATACCCAATTTTTGAAATAAAACTCTTTGTCAATTCTCATATCTAATTGATGTGCATTGGGTAACCTTTCAGAATTGAAATTTTTGTAATCCAACACAGCTTGGTTGGTTACATCCCAAATTGCTTTTTGCTTTGAAGCAACAAAATCAACTGGAGTATATGGTGCACCACCCACAAAACGCCAGCGAATGGCCACATTCCAGTCTTTTGGAAGTTTGTAACTGGCTATCATGTTAAATAAATGTTTGGTATCCCAAGAGGAAGAAACATATTTTCCATTAATATCTGTAAATTCACTTCGGAAATAAGTATAAGTGGCTGTGAGATTTAGCTTTTTCATTTCCACTATTTTGGCCAAAAATTCAACGCCATAAGCACGACCTTTGCCTGTTGAGATAATGAGTTCATCGCCTATTTGACCAAAATTGGTGCCTTTGCTGGCCGTACTCAAGCCATCGGCAACCGAAAATGGATAATATTGATAGCCTTTATAGAAACCTTCCAACGTCATTCTCACTTTTTCCATTGGGCGATAATCAAAACCTGCAATAGCCTGATTAGAAACGGTATAACGTAGGTTTTCATTTTGGTTTACAAAACTGCCAGTTGCATCTTTGTATCCCAAAGTAGTGTAAGCTGGCTGCAATGCATAACGTCCCACGTTGGCATTGAAATCCAATTTTTCGGTAAGTGCGTAAGATGCTGACAATCGAGGTGAGAACTGATTGAGCGGATTTCGCATATTGTTATTATAATCTAGTCCCGCAAAATTAATTCCCAACGACAACTTCAACCTTTCATCCAGTACCGCTTTGGATGCTTGGGCAAATGCTTGATAACCAAAAAGATTGATGGCCGTATTGTAATTCAAGTCAGTTACGGTATTGTTGAAGTACAATTTACGAAATGTTTCATTGGTATAATGTGAATATTTCAGCCCACCACCAAAAGATAATTTTATTGGTAAATCGGGATAATTTCGCTCAAATCGAAGTTTGTTTTCTGCTTCGTCCGATTTGTAATCTGAAGTTTTTCCAAGACTTTGATCGTTGTTTAAGTATTTGAAATTAGAATTCCGTAGCATATTGCGGCTCAATACCCAAGTGTCATAGTGTGTATCCGCATAATGCTTGTAAACAGTTCCAACGGTATAATTCCATTGTTTGTAAGTCGGCAATTGTGCCAATAAATAGCTTTGACTTTCGGTAGGTTTGGCAATGCCGGTATTCAAAACCATGTCGTCAATGGCACCAATTCCAATAAATGAAATTTCGTTCTTTTTGTCAATCTGATATTTATACTTCAATTGAAAGTCATTATAGGTAGGCAAAAATGGCAAACCAATGGCTGCAAAAAGAAATTGCAAATAGGATTGACGAGCCGAAACGATAAAAGTTGATTTTTTGCCAATCGGCCCGTCAATAGTCAAAGCAGCATCTGAAGCGCCAACGGATAGTTTGCTGTGAATGCGGTCATTGCTGCCGTCTTTTTGGCGAATTTCCATCACCGAGCTTAACGCATTGCCTCTATTCGCAGGAAAAGCGCCTGTGTAGAAATTGATTTCACGCACAAAATCAGGATTGATAATGCCCACCGAACCACCCGAAGAACCTTGTGTAGCAAAGTGATTGATGACTGGAATTTCGATGCCGTCCAGGTAAAATACATTTTCCGACGGGCCACCACCACGCACTATCAAGTCGCTTCGGTTAGGGTCGGTAGCGCCTACGCCAGGCAAAGCTTGCACCACCTTGGTAATATCGCGATTGGCACCGGCACTTTTCTCAATTTCCTGAACACCAACGGATAAAACTGAAATTGGACTTTCAATTCTTTTTACAATCAAGTTCTGACGAACAGTCACCTCGCTCAGTTGTATGGCCGATTCGGGTACTGCAACGTCAATAAATACCGTTTGATTGCCCTGAACTTGAAATTCGGAAGACACAGTAGTCTGAAAACCAACCAAGCTCACTACCAAACGTTTAAAGCCAGGATCAACCCCTGTAAAAATAAAATTACCTTCCAAATCTGATGTAGAACCAATACCTGTATTTTGGATTAAAATAGCAGCAAATTCAATTGGCTGATTGGTTTTGGCGTCATAAACTCGTCCTTTAATAATGCCTTTTTGTGCAAATATATTTGCTGTGAATCATAATACTAATAATAGAATACTATATTTCTTCATAATTTTTTTGACTAATTGTTTTGTATTACTATTCACAAAAACAACAAAAAATGAAAATAGTTTAACTATGTTGAAAATGATTCAATAGATTTTTTCTATATTGGTTTTATATTGAACTTACTTTATTTACTGCATCGTAAATAGGAACCAGAAAACCATTCTCAAATCGACATAACACGCAGATGTTACCAATTGGTTTAGCACTTTTCCATTCAAGATTCTGAACCTTATCATCATATAACATTTTGGCTAGAAATGAATTACCCACTTTAAAAAGTAAATCATAATCTTGTGTCTCAAACTTGAGTTTCATTTTATCAAAGTTTTCGGCTTCAAATTCACATTGAAAAATGGCTTCCTCTACACATTCAGTACGAAGATACAATGCTTTGTTTTCCAACACTGGAGAAGTGCTTTTTTGTGCATGAACATGTGCAACAGGTATTTTTCCAGTAAATATTACTTCATCGTCCTGTTTAATTTCTATTTCGGAAACATGCTCCATCATCAGTTGCGACTGATGTATCAAATCGTTGAAATGAAAAAAATCCTCCCAATTATTGAATATTGTAGTGTCTTTGGGCATATAATTACCCAAAGTTAATTCTGCGGCTACTCCTTTAATTTGTATATGAATCATTTATTTTTAAAAATTATTTAGATTTGAGAGTTTGAAGATATTGAGATGCTTAAATTTTAGTTTGTATAATACCATCTTACTGGCTAATAATCAATTATTTCACTTCGTTATTAGCCACCGGATAAGCAATTCTGGTATGATAAATATTTTTTATTTTTTCTTTGAAAACCGATTTTACAGTTTCCACATCCCTAAAAGTTATGGGTGCTTCTTTGAACTGGCCATCGGCTATTTGGCTGTTAATCATGCTTTCCACCATCTCGTTGATACTTTCTTCGGTATAAATACCCAAACTTCTTGACCGTGCTTCCACAGCATCTGCCATCATTAAAATTGCCGTTTCTTTGTTATTGGGCAGCGGCCCAGGATAAGTAAAGGCTGCTTCGTTTGGTTCTACATCGGGGAAATCATTGATAAACGAATTGTAGAAATACTTTGCTTTGCCAAGTCCGTGATGAGTACCAATAAAATTGATTATCTGTTCTGGCAAATGACTTTTCTTTGCAATTTCAATTCCATCAGTCACATGACTAATTACGATTCGAGCAGCTTGTTCGTAGTCCATATCTGAAAGCGGATTTTTACCACCAAGCTGATTTTCAGTAAAGTACTCTGGGTGTTTCATTTTGCCAATGTCGTGATACAAAGCTCCTGTACGAACCAATAAGCTATTGGCATTAATCTTTTTAGCTGCTTCGGTGGCCAAATTGGATACCTGAAGCGTGTGCTGAAAAGTGCCAGGTGCCGCCTCAGAAAAGCGCAATAATAAGTCGCTGTTAATGTTGGTTAGTTCCAATAATGTAACAGAGGACATCAGGCCAAAAATCTTTTCGAAAATGTAAATCAGTACGTAAGCCAATAAAACAAATGCACTACTTATGGCAAAGGAAATGATTGGTTGCCAATGGATTCGCAATATATCGCCTTCAGAAATAAACTCTAATGCCAAATACATCAAAACGTAGCTCAAAAAGATATAAAGCGCTGTTTGAGCTAACTGTGAGCGTTGTGTCATGTCCTTTAAGCTGGAAACGGCTACCATTCCAACAGTAATTTGTAGCAATATAAATTGGAATGAGTTATCCACCATAAACGAAATCATGAGCATGGTAATGATATGTGCAAACAATGCGGTTCGTGGATCGAAAAAAACGCGAATAATAATTGGCAGCAATGCAAAAGGTACTATGTAATAACTGACTGACGTATAGTGCATAGTAAAGGATGTGAGACCAATAATCAACACAGTAATTAATGATATAAAAAGCAAATTGCTGAAATTGTCAAATATTCTTGGTCGAAACAAAAAAAGATATAAAAAGAACAAACTTACAAGCACAAAAATCATAACTATTTCTCCAACTACAACCACTGTTGACTGTTGTATTGATGCTTTTCTTTTTTCATATTCAATTTTCAGTGAATGTAAAGCCAAATAGCTAGTTGGTGTAACAATTTCTCCTCTATCTATTATTCTTTCGCCACTTTGAACCATGCCCGAAGTGAGCGATAAGTTTTTCAATAAATCAGATTTTGATAGTGCAGAAGTGGCGCTGTCATATTTTAGATTTTCTACTAAATAGAGATTAATGTCATACGATTTTAATATTTCGGGAGCATCCTTTGTGATCTCTTCATATGCCGTTTTAGGTGTATAAACTTCATCAATTGGAACAATTCTAGTCATTCTATTGGGTAAAATAGTGGAAATATTTGTTGTTCCATTGTCTTTCAGTTTGTTATATACTTCATTAGAAATTATTCCCTTAGAATAAATACTGTTAAATTTGTTTTTGATATAACTCTGATAACGAACTGAACTACCGCTCTTTTTTTTCCAGTCAGAATAGAGTTTATTCATCTGAATATTTTGTTCATTCGTATCCGTCTGGAAATAAGGCGTAAAATCCTTCAGCATTTCTTCTTGTTCCTTCAATATCTGCTGTTCACTTTTATAAATTGGAAAGTCGAATGAAGCTGTTATAAGTTCATAAGACCAAGGTTTTCCTACTTCAAATTGATATTTGAATTTACTTTCTATAGGAAAAAGTTGAACTATTACTGCAATAACACATACAAAAAGTACTGCTTTTGTAATATTTTGAAGCTGAGACTGGGTAAAGTTAATTTTCATATTTTGATTATTTAGAAAAAATCATTCTAGGATTGAAATTGGAACATTGAAAAAAAAAATGAACTTTAAATGTTTGGTGTATAATTTCCAAATAGTTCAAAGTTGAAATTATAAAAGGCCGAAAATTACAAAAAAAATCTCTATTAGAAGCAGAAACCCTAAACTTTCCGTATTTTTGTAGCTAAATAATTGTGAAACGATATTATTTCTGAAAATTCCATCAAAAACTCCCAAACAATCGGCCCGTTATACCCTATCTGGCCCTCAAACTTTAATCATACATGAACGGAATTATTAAACTTCCACTTGTTCCATTACGTAGTAAAGATAGTGAACGAAGCGAAATGACTTCGCAATTACTTTATGGAGAACGAGTAGAAATTCTCGAAACACGTGAACGTTGGCTTTTTGTACGCAATATTGCCGATAATTACACTGGCTGGGTGGATAGAAAAATGGTTCAAATTTTAAATTTAGATCATGAAAATATTGAAGAAACGGTTGATTTATATTGTGTTAGTTTTCCAATTGTTGAATGTCTAAATCCTGAAGATAATGAAACATTATTTTTGCCAGGTGGTAGTAAGTTGAATATATTGGATGGAAATAAAGTTCAATTTGGAGGCAAAAACTACTTCATTGACCCAATAAATTTGCCTTATTCTAATGAAAAAACTGGTGAGCAATTGGTTTATTTAGCAAAACAATATCTGAATGCACCTTATCTTTGGGGTGGAAAAACCGTTATGGGCATTGATTGTTCGGGCTTTGTGCAAGTAATCTACGATATGTGTGGAATACAATTGCAGAGAGATGCTTCGCAGCAAGTTGAATACGGGAAAATGATTAATTTTCTTTCAGAAGTAGAGCCTGGAGATTTGGCATTTTTTGAAAATTCGGAAGGGAAAATTATTCATGTGGGAATGATGTTGAATTCACATCAAATTATTCATGCTTCTGGTTGGGTGAAGATTGAAAGTATTGATTCACAAGGAATTATTTCTAACGAAACTGGTGAGTATTCCCACAAACTGCGTGTGGTAAAAAGGATGATTTAGATTGACAGTTGACTATTTTACCATGCTTAAGTAAAAACCAACGCATCCTATCAGAATAATAACTATTCCCGTAATTTGATTTATTATTTTCAACTCCCTCATATTCAATTTATTCTTGAAATGACTCACCAGAAATGTAATGGTACTCCACCACAATATTGCCCCACCATATATTGATAAAATACCGATAATTGATACAAACAATGTGGAATCTTTGCCAATGAATTCAAAACGGGCAAAAAGTGCTATTAATACAAATAAAAGTAGTGGGTTTGATAACGTTAATGCAAATGATGTAACAAAATCGCTAAAAAGACTGTGTTTCAGTGGTTCGTTGGGTTTGGGTTGCGTGGCAGGATTTGAATGGAAAATATAATAGCCAAAACCAGTTACAACAATACTTCCCAATAGTTGAATTATAAAGCGGTGTATTTCAATGAAATCCAATACAAAACTCAAAAAGAAAAGACTTATGATAGTGTAAATTAAATCAGATGTACTTGCACCAATTCCAGTAATAATGCCATATTTTGCTCCTCTATTAAGGGTGCGCTGAATACAAAGCATGCCAATCGGACCCAATGGAACCGATATACACAATCCGATTAATATACCCTTTAAAATGATTTCAAACATTAGTCACTTTGATTAATTACATTGCAAAGATAGGAATTTTTATCCAATTAACATGCCATGACAATGACCACTTTGTAGTACATTAAAATTATTATATTATTTTTCAATAAACAATACATCATTTCTGCTTACATTGAAATTGAACAAAAATAGAAATTTATTCATAAAATGTAAAAAAAAAGAATGTGCTTTATAGTTTTGATTTTTAGTGACTTGATTTATTTAAAGTCAAAAATTATAATAACGATTCGAGATGTCAAATTTAAAATCCGAAATCATCAATTACTTTCTCGAATTTTTTAGCTTCTTGTGGCTTTTTAGCCAGCCTTTGGGTAGTTGTTCCTTCCACATAAATGGCCTGATAGGGGCGGACTGGACAAATTGATTCACATGCACCACAACCAATACACAGGTTTTCAGTGGTTTGTGGAATTGTCAATCCGTTTTTATAAGGAATCATGTGTACAGCTTGAGTTGGGCAATGTTCTGAACAAGCACCGCAGTCTTTTTCATCAGTAAACACCACGCACATATCTTTCCTAAATTTGACGATACCAATCTGTACCAATTTTTTTTCGTCCATTGCTAATTTTCTTAACGCACCAGTAGGGCAAACGGTTGAACAAATATTGCAATCGTAAGTGCAAAATACTTCTGTCGAAAATGTTAAATGAGGTTGCATAATGCCGGAAATACCATATTGCAAAGCTGCTGGTTTTAGCACTTGCATAGGGCATTTTGTTACGCACAGTTGACACCCAGTACAATGTGTATTAAAATGATTGATATTTGTAGCTCCTGGAGGCATTATGGGTGTTCGAGATAGAATTGAATCTCCTTTTCCAGTAAACTTTTTGGCATTTGCCCATGCCATTGAAGTCACTATTGCCCCAGAGGTTAGCAAGAAAGTTCTGCGGCCATTGTTATTAGTTTTTTGAATCGGTTCAACAGTTTTGGCAACTTTCTTTTTGTAGCGAAAACCATATTTTACACCACCATTTTTACAAGTAGAAATGCAGTTGAAACAACTTACGCAGCGCGAATCATCAACTGTTTTTTCTCTGCTGTCAATGCATTGCGATTTGCAGTGTTTCGCACAAATACCACAACTTGTGCAGGCTGAATCTTCGATGGATATTTTGAAGATTGAAACCTTTGATAAAAGTCCCAGAAAGGTGCCTGTAGGACAAATAGTGTTGCAAAATAACCGACCTCGAAACCATGACATTGAGGCAATTAATACAAAAAAGAATAGTGAAATACCAAAAGCAATTGGCACAAAACCAGCTTGGTCTACTTTATAAAGTGTATAATTGCCCATTCCGCTCAAGATTGCAGCCAAACCATTATTTCCCCAAATAAAAAGCGGACGGAAAAGTTGGGAAATAAAACGACCAAAAATACTGTAAGGGTCAAGCAATATCACTAAAAATGAACTCCCAGCAATAAATACAACAACCGTTATTGCCAAAATTGAATAGCGAATTATGTTTTGTGGTTCAACAAAAAGGAAACGATACTTTTTCTTTTTCGTGCGAAATAATCTTGATTTCCAAGCTATTATATCTTGAAAAACACCCAGTGGACACAATGTGGAGCAATAAATCCGTCCAAAAAGTAAACTTGCAACAATCAAAATAGCAATTACAATTACATTCAACGACAATAAAGCCGGAATTAATTGAATGCTAAGGAATTGGTGCAACTGCAACGGCAATTTTCCCGTGAAATCTACAAAAAAAAGAAAAATTGGAAGAAAAAAGAAAATTGCAAGAGCTACTCGTATATGTTTTAGGAATCTCATTATTAGTTATGATTGATAATGTAAATAAAATGCCAACTAGGTCTTTAAGCCCCTTTAGGGGTTTGGGGTTTTATTACATTTTAATTCTTTTCACGTTCAATTTTTCTAAATTTTGTGTTCCTACATTTAGTTTTTCGGCCAAAGCGATATACCGAACATCTTTCATTTCAGTAGGTTGGACTTGCGAAAACATTTTCATTGCAGCAGTATCTGCAGCTACAAAATCGGGTGAAATAATCAACGATTTTAGCAAAACCACATCGGCTTCCGATTTTCCTTGCGGCCCGTTCGATTTCATTATGCGGTAAGCGTCAACAATATTGAGAGCTGGTTTTTTATGAAAAGTGGCTGCATCCGCAATACATTGATGTAAATCATGATTGTGAAAATAGCCTCTGTCCCACACAATTCCCATCATGTTCTTCATCGAAATGGTGTTTTTTGCACCACCATGATGTTTTAAAATAGGCACATTGAACCAAACATCACATTCCAGCAATGATTTATGAATTTTTGTCTTTTTCAAATTTACACCTAGTGGCAAATCTACTTCACTATAATAGGAATCATCATTTGCAGGAACCATTTTACCACCAGCATCGATAACCGCTTTTTCTATGCCGCTGTTGGTATAACTTTTTTTCCAATCGTGGCAGGTGTGGTCAAACACAATAATTTCTGAAGCTCCAGCACTTTTACATAACTTTACCAGAGCACCAACAAGCTCGGGATTAGTATTGGCTGCCAATTCGGGTTTTCTATCCCAACCGATATTGGGCTTAATGACCACCTTATCTCCTTTTTTTACATAGTTTTTTATTCCGCCCAATTCTTTCAAAGCTCGAATGAGCATAGCTTCTGGTTCGCCACCCATAACTGCCACTAAATCAGGTTCGCCACCTTTTTTGACAGCGGCATTTGAAGTAACTGAACCAAAAATACTTGAATTGACTACCGAAGCCAATCCTACAACAGCCGCTGATTTGAAAAATTCTCTTCTTTTCATAATATTTTATTTATCAATGATTTAAAATCTTTTATCAGGAAACGAGAACAATTAAATATCACGTTCAATTGGCTTCTTTTTCACTACCAAAGCACTTAATTCCCAAAGGGCATAAATTGGTATGAAAAATAACATTATTGTAACTGGGTCGCCAGTTGGAGAAAAAATAGCAACAAGTACAAACAATGTAAAGAATGCATGTCTTCTGAATTTGTTGAAAAATTCGCGATGCAAAACACCTAATTGTGATAAAAACCAAGCAACTATTGGCAACTCAAACACCAATCCCATAAAAAAGCAAACCATTAGGAAAGTGTTCATATATGAATCAAGCGAAACACTTTGTTCAATATATTTACTGAGTTGATAACCTGCAAGATACCGTAAAGTCATTGGGAAAAGAAAAAAATATCCCACAGAGACACCGAGATAGAATAAAATATTTCCAAACAAAAATACTCCACCAGCATTTTTTCGTTCGGTGTCGTAAAGTGCTGGTTTTACAAAAATAAAAATTTGATAAATAACAAAAGGAAAGCTGAATACCAATGCAAACCATAACGATGACGTTAGGTGAACAAGAAACTGCGAAGCGAGATTTATATTGATTACTTTAACGTTAAACTCACTGGTGATAAAATCAGGAAAATATGGAAATACTTTGCTTGTGTCTCTAACCCATTGATAAAGAAAGAAATCATTTCGTGATGGAGCAAGTATAACATTGTCGAAAATTCCTTTCATGAAGGCAAAAAACACTAGAGATGAAATGCCAACAAATCCCGCAATTCGAAATATAGTAGTTCTTAAATCATCTAGATGGTCCCAGAAAGTCATTTCACTCTCATTCGGCTTGCTCATTATTTAGCTGAATCTTTTTTAACGTCTTTGGTTTCTTCTTTTGTCACATCTTTAATTTCATTTTCGACTTCATTCATTCCATCTTTGAAACTTTTGACACCTTTGCCCAAACCTTTCATTAATTCAGGAATTTTTTTGCCTCCAAACAATAATAAAAAGATTAAAGCAATAACAATAACTACAGGAGAATCGATAAATAATAAGTGGTTCATAATATAATGAATTTTTAGTTGTATTATTAAATTTGAAATGTGCTGTAAAATTACAATATATTTTTTATTTGACAACATACAAATGAAAATCAAATATCTTTTTGATATTTACCAACAAATATTTTCAACATAATACAATTTTCGAATGCATTTTATCAATGTTTCGGATTGAAATTAACGTAATGAATTCAATAAGTTTTTTAGTAATAATACTATTTCGTAGCTCATAAACTTTTTGTATCTTTGCGCCCGTATTTTGTAAAGTTATCATATTGTCTAACCTACTAATTTATTAGTAATTAAAAAAAACATTTTTCAGAAATGGAAGAAAACAAAAACATTGCGGAAGAAGTAATTCCAGCCGCAGTAGAATCAGTAATTGAAGAAACTCCAGCAGTAGTTGCAGAAACTGTAATTGAAGAAGCAGCTCCAGTAGCCGAAGAAGTAATTGAAGAAGCAGCACCAGTGGCTGAAGAAGTAATTGCAGAATCAGTAGTTGAAGCAGCACCTGTAGCAGAAGAAGTTCCAGTTGTAGCAGAAGAAATCGTAATTGAAGAAGCTCCAAAAGTTAGAGTGAAAGCTGCTAAACCTGTTCCACAGGGAGATTTCGATTGGGATGCTTACGAAAAAGGTGATGTTATCACTGAACTTGCTAAGGCTGACCTAGAAAAAATTTACGACAACACTTTGAATGCAATTAAAGACAAAGAAGTTGTTGAAGGAACGGTTATTTTGATTAACAAACGTGAGGTTGTTGTAAATGTTGGCTACAAATCGGATGGCGTTGTGCCAATGAGCGAATTCCGCTACAATCCTGAATTGGCAGTTGGCGACAAAGTTGAAGTGTATATCGAAAGCCAAGAAGACAAAAAAGGACAATTAATTCTTTCACATAAACAAGCCCGTGCCACTCGCTCATGGGAACGTGTAAACACAGCCCTTGAGACACAAGAAATTGTGAAAGGTTTTGTGAAATGCCGTACCAAAGGTGGTATGATTGTGGATGTATTCGGTATCGAAGCGTTCCTTCCAGGATCACAAATCGATGTGAAACCAATCCGCGATTACGATGTGTTTGTTAATAAAACAATGGAATTCAAGGTTATCAAAATCAACCACGAATTTAAAAACGTTGTTGTTTCGCATAAAGCACTTATCGAAGCTGAACTTGAATTGCAGAAAAAAGAAATTATCGGTAAACTTCAAAAAGGACAAGTACTTGAAGGTACAGTTAAAAACATCACTTCTTATGGTGTGTTTATTGACCTTGGCGGCGTAGACGGATTGATTCACATCACTGACCTATCATGGGGACGTGTTTCTCACCCAGAGGAAATTGTATCGTTGGATCAAAAACTCAACGTAGTTATTTTGGACTTTGATGATGAGAAAAAACGTATCGCTTTAGGTTTGAAACAACTTTCTGCTCATCCTTGGGATGCTTTGGATCCAAACTTGAAAGTTGGTGACAAAGTAACAGGTAAAGTAGTGGTTATGGCCGATTACGGTGCATTTGTTGAAATCGCACAAGGCGTTGAAGGTTTGGTTCACGTATCTGAAATGAGCTGGTCACAACATTTACGTTCTGCTCAAGATTTCTTGAAAGTAGGAGATGCTGTTGATACAGTTATTTTGACTTTGGACCGTGAAGAACGCAAAATGTCATTGGGTATCAAACAATTGAAATCTGATCCTTGGGAAGATATCGAAAGCCGTTATGCTACTGGTAGCAAACATACAGCTAAAGTTCGCAACTTCACCAATTTTGGTGTGTTTGTAGAAATTGAAGAAGGTGTTGATGGTTTGATCCACATTTCTGACCTTTCTTGGACTAAAAAAGTGAAACATCCATCTGAATTTACTCAAATTGGTGCCGAAATTGATGTACAAGTATTGGAAATCGACAAAGCTAATCGTCGTTTGAGCTTAGGCCACAAACAATTAGAAGAAAATCCTTGGGATGTTTTGGAAACAATGTTCACAGTTGACAGCATACACGAAGGTATGATTGTTGAAATGTTGGACAAAGGTGCTGTAATTTCATTGCCTTACGGTGTTGAAGGATTTGCAACTCCAAAACACTTGACCAAAGAAGACGGAACACAAGCTCAAATTGATGAAAAATTATCTTTCAAGGTAATTGAATTCAACAAAGATGCAAAACGTATCATTCTTTCTCATAGCCGTATTCACGAAGATGTGAAACGCGCTGAAAATGGCGAAAGTACTGCTACTGAACCAACTTTGAAAAAAGCAGCTCCAAAACGTGTTAAGAAAGAAGAAGCTACAGTTCAAATTCCTACTTCTACAGTAGAAAAATCAACTTTGGGTGATATTCAATCTTTGTCTGATTTGAAAGACAAAATGGATTTGGCAGCTGAAAAAGCAGCAAAAAAAGAAAAGAAAGCTAAAGCTCCTGAAGCGGTAGTTGAAGTTCCTGCTGTTGAAGTTGCACCTGAAGTAGTTGAGCCAGCAGTGGTAGCTCCTAAGGTAGTTGTTCCAGAAGTTGTAGTTCCAGAAGTTGTTGAAGAAGCACCTGCAGTAGAAGAAACTCCAGAAGCATAATTCAGTTCTTTAATTATATAGAAAAGGCTGTTCGTTTACGAGCAGCCTTTTTTTGTACAATTATTTCAATAAAGTAGAAAAGCATATACCCTTTTTATATCATTTTAAGTTCAAGTATTTGTATTGGAACACAAACCAATACCTAAATGACATTCTTATATTATTTATCATAACGACATTGAATTAATGAATTGATATGTCATAATTAATCAGAGAATAACCACAAAACGAACTAATAACCATCGAAAATATATCAATTTGTTTATATTTAAGAATATCAATTGTCATATTGCTTTGTGTAATCAGTATAAATAATTACTTTTGTGGTCGAACAAAAATTGCACTAATTTTTTCTTGAAATTGATTCATTATGTAAGCTATATGAATTGAATTTAACAGTAGCGTTCTGAGAAGTAATTCAGAAAAGCAGATTTCAAATACAATTAAAACAATAAAACTAAAGAGAATGAAGAAAATTGAAGCAATCATCCGCAAATCAAAATTTGAGGAAACAAAACAGGCCTTGTACGATGTCGGCATCGAGTGGTTTTCTTATTGGGACATAACCGGTCTTGGTAAATCAACTGAAGAGCAAATTGTTAGGGGACAAGTATTTCAATCCAATTACATACACCGCAGAATGCTATCAATAGTGGTTCGCGATGTCAATCTCGAAAAAACCGTGAACGCCATCCTTGATTCCGCTTGGACAGGAGAGCCAGGCGATGGTAAAATCTTTATTTACGAAATTGAGGAGACATTCCGAATTAGAAATAGAGAATCGGGGACAGATGCGCTGTATAATAAGTAATTAGGAAAAGAAATATAAACTTGTACTCAAAAAAAATGAAGAAAACTATTTTAGTTATCATATCTATTTTTGCGCTGTTTAGTACCTCACTATCAGCCCAAACAACGATAACGCCGGTTATTCCAACCATAAATTCTGGCGATACCTCTTGGATGATTGTTGCCACTGCCTTCGTATTGTTAATGTCGATTCCTGGATTAGCGTTGTTTTATGGTGGTTTGGTCCGTCGTAAAAATGTATTAAACGTATTTATGCAAGTGATATTTCTGGTGTCGGTTATCACTGTAGAATGGATTGCAGTAGGTTATAGTAATGCCTTTGGAACAAACTCGATTGAATCGCTTAAGCCATTTATTGGTGGTTTTGATTGGGCTTTTCTGAACCACATAAACATGACTGATTTAAGTCCTTATTTTGTATCTCACTTTCAGCTAGCAGCCGATGGAAGCAAAATAGGAACAATACCACACATTGTCTTTGTGATGTTTCAATGTATGTTTGCCGTCATTACTCCTGCATTAATTATTGGGGCTTTTGCCGAACGTATCAATTTTAAAGGATTCGTTATGTTTTCAATACTTTGGTCATTATTGATTTATAATCCAGTAACACACTGGGTTTGGTCATCTGATGGTTGGTTATATAAACTTGGAGCTTTGGATTTTGCTGGAGGTATTGTTGTTCATGTAAATGCAGGTGTTGCTGCTATTGTTGCAGCATTAATGCTCGGTAAACGCCGTGATTATAAGCGACATGCACTTCCACCACACGACATAACTTATGTGGTAATGGGAGCAGGGTTGCTTTGGGTTGGTTGGTTTGGATTCAATGCTGGTAGCGGTTTGGCTGCAGATGCACTTGCCGGTAACGCCATGTTGGTAACTCACATAGCAGCGGCAGCGGCAGCATTTACTTGGGTGTTGATAGATTGGATTGTAGATAAAAAACCAACAGTAATTGGTATTAGTACTGGTGCCATTGCAGGTTTAGCATCCATCACCCCAGCTGCAGGCTATGTTGGGGTAACCGGAGCATTTATTATTGGTATAATGTCTTCACTTATTTGCTTTGTGATGGTAGCTTATGTTAAACCGAAGCTCGGATACGACGATTCGTTGGATGCTTTTGGCGTACATGGTGTTGGTGGTGTAATTGGAGCAGTTTTAACTGGTGTTTTGGCAACTCCTGCTATTCAATCAGCTTACTGTGGTGCAGCATATGGTAATTTTCACCAACTTTGGATTCAATTATTGGCAGTAGGTGTGACCATTGTGTTTTCGGGTATTGGAACTTACATATTGTTCAAATTAACTGATAAATTAGTAGGCATACGTGTTACCGATAAACATGAAGCGATTGGATTGGATGAAACCCAACATGGTGAAACAGCCTACAATAATTTCGATTAATATTATTGTTTGAATCAATTAATATAGTGAAGTATGGCTTCTCTATTTAATCTTTTGGTTTTGAATAAATCAAGTATAAAAATTGAGAAAAAAGTTCTCAAAAGAATTGTCCAAAATCAATAAAAATCAAAATCAAAACTGTAACTTTGTCCCTCTTTTCAATCAAATGAACAGAAGGTCCTAAACTGAATTGGTAATCTTTTCCATACTTACAAATTGGAATTAAAACTACTATTTCATTTTTCATTTTTCTTTTTATTAAGCGAATAATAATCATTTTGTAACCTAACCATCTTTTTTTTTAGAAAGAACTTAGATTAGTCTGATATAATTATCATTTTAATTATTTTTGCAGTGATTTTATTACAATACGTCAGAATAAAACAAGAAATAAGAAAATAGAACAAAAATAACCCACAAAAAATAGAATTATGTCATCATTGAGATTTAAAGCAGTAGAAGAGGCTTTCAAGAAAAAAGCCCTTGAAGTGACTCCACCTTCAAAGTTTACTTCCGATTATTACGGAAAATTTGTTTTCAACAATGCCACAATGGTTAAATATCTTTCAAAAGATACTTTGAAAGCATTGAAAAACGTTATCAATAAAGGTGCTACCCTAGATTTAGGAATAGCTACCCAAGTGGCTGCAGGTATGAAACTTTGGGCCACCGAATTAGGTGCAACTCATTACACACACTGGTTTCAACCATTAACTGATGGTACTGCCGAAAAACATGATTCATTTATTGACTATGCTGGTGCTCCTGGTGAAGCAATTATTGAAGATTTTTCTGGAAAATTATTGGCTCAACAAGAACCTGATGCTTCTTCTTTCCCAAGTGGAGGTATTCGTAGCACTTTCGAAGCCCGTGGTTACACAGCTTGGGATCCAACATCTCCAGCTTTCGTAGTTGATGATACATTGGTTATCCCAACAATTTTTATTTCATATACAGGCGAATCATTAGACTTGAAAGCACCTTTATTGAAAGCTTTAACTGCGGTTGATAAAGCTGCCACTGCGGTTTGTCAATTGTTTGACCCTAATGTAACTAAAGTAGTTGCTTTTTTGGGTTGGGAACAAGAATATTTCTTGATTGACGAAGGTTTGTACGCAACTCGTCCAGACTTACTTTTGACAGGTCGTACATTACTAGGTCATGAATCAGCAAAAAACCAACAATTAGATGACCATTATTTTGGTTCAGTTCCTAGTCGTGTGGCTGCATACATGAAAGACATTGAATTTGAAGCTTACAAATATGGTATTCCTGAAAAAACTCACCACAACGAGGTTGC
>JBAXAD010000052.1:0-18616 GCA_037142715.1 Paludibacter sp.
ATAAACACAGAATTAACAATTTATCACAATGAAAAAGAGTTCAATTATTTTAATTTCTATCGCTGCAGTTGTAGTGCTTGTATTTTTCTGGGGGATGTCTGTTTATAACGGTTTGGTTTCTTCGCAGGAAAACGTAAACAGCCAATGGGCCAATGTTGAAAGCCAGTATCAACGCCGTGCAGACCTTATTCCTAATTTGGTTTCAACTGTAAAAGGTTATGCTACTCACGAAAGCTCAACACTTGAAGGAGTGGTAGCTGCACGTGCCAAAGCTACTCAAGTGACCATTGACCCAGCAAATCTAACTCCAGAAAAACTGCAAGAATACCAGGCAGCTCAAGGGCAAGTAAGTTCAGCTTTGGGAAAATTACTAATGATTACCGAAAACTATCCTGACTTGAAAGCGAATCAAAACTTTCTGGAATTGCAAGCGCAACTTGAAGGTACTGAAAACAGAATCTCTGTAGAAAGAACACGCTTCAACGAAACTGCTCAAACTTACAACAAAGATATTCGTCGTTTCCCCAAAAACATTCTTGCAGGCATGTTTGGATTTGATAAAAAACCATACTTTGAAGCTGAGAAGGAAAGTAAAAATGCACCTCAAGTGAAGTTTTAAATAAAGATTCGCAAACCTCAAAGTGTGCGCAGCACCTTTGAACGTTTGTGTTTTTCACTTTCAAACGCAACAGTTCCCCCAAAAAAAAGTTTACAATCATGTCGACATCCACATACACTCCCGCTTCTGATAGATATTCTAATTCTGTAGGCTACCAAGCTTGCGGAAATAGTGGTTTGCAACTTCCTCGAATTTCGCTCGGTTTATGGCATAATTTTGGCGATGTGGATGATGCTGAAGAAGCTTTGAAAATGATTCAGTTTGCCTTTGATCGCGGCATAACGCATTTCGATTTAGCCAACAACTACGGTACGCCGTTTGGAAGTGCCGAAACGAACTTCGGGAAAATACTTAAAAAGCATTTTGCCTCGCATCGCGATGAAATGCTAATAAGTACCAAAGCTGGTCATGAAATGTGGCCAGGGCCTTATGGAGACGGAGGTTCGCGCAAGTATTTGATATCGAGCTTAAACCAAAGTTTACAACGCATGCAGTTGGACTATGTAGATATTTTTTATTCACATCGTTATGACGTCAACACACCATTGGAAGAAACCATGGGCGCACTGTCTGATATGGTGAAACAAGGTAAAGCTTTGTACGTGGGTATTTCAAAATATCCAGTAGATAAAGCGCGTGAAGCTTATCGTATTTTGCGCGAAAATGGTACGCCTTGCTTAATAAATCAAGACAAATATAATATTTTCACACGACAAATTGAAACGAACGTTTTACCTTTGGCCGAAGAAAATGGTGTTGGATTTATTGCATTTTCTCCCCTTGCACAAGGAATGCTCAGTGATAAGTACTTGAATGGAATTCCAGAAAATTCTCGTGCTGCTCACAGTTATGGTTTTTTGCAGAAAAGTCAATTAAATCCAGAAACAATTGAAAAGATTGCTAAATTAAATCTTATTGCACAAGAGCGTGGTCAAACCCTTGCTCAAATGGCTTTGGCTTGGTGCTTGAACAAACCACAAGTGAATTCTGTCATTATTGGAACAAGTTCAGTTAAACAACTCCGGGACAATATTGATGCCTTAAAAAACACTACGTTCAGCGATGATGAATTGTGGCAGATTGGTGAATTAGGTGCTTAAAAGCATATTAATGTATTGAAAATTAATAAATTGTCTTGAAAGTCAGCTCGGTTAGATATTGTTTATTGTCATTGCTACTTGCATTCTATTTTGTGAGCTGCAATGATACAATTAAATCCTCAATTCCTGACTATCCTGTAAGTTTGAATTTGAACCTAACTTCAACTTATCCTATTTTTAAAAATTCCGTAAATAGTTTTTTGTTTTTTAAAACAAGTGCTGGACTTCCAATAAATAATTATATTGGTTTTGGTGGAATTATTGTTTGTACTTCGGGCTTCGATGACTATGGCAATAGCCTCTATTTTGCATTTGATATGGCTTGTCCAAATGAAGTTAAAAATAACATACGCGTTTATCCAGACTCAACTGGTTTGTCTCGTGTTGTTTGCGAAAAATGCGGGTCAGTATTCGATGTTAGTTATGGCAATGGAAGTCCATTGTCTGGTCCAGCAAAGGAAACTTTAAAAAGATACAGAGCAAATCTTGTGGGTGATGTATTATATATTTCACGATAATCTTTAATATTCTATTTCACAAGATTTACTTCCAGTTTTTTGGTTTAAATAGAAGTGCTGAAAGGGCAATAAAAACGATATAAAAAGGATAAATCATTGACAATAAAAATGCATACCACCATACATATTGCAATTGGAAAAAAGTACGAACTGAAAACAAAAAGCTGGCATCTATAAGAAATTTAACTGTAGTCGTCGCAATTAGGACTTTCCAATATGATGGGTCATAAATGGATAATCCAAATAATAATAAGACCAAAAGGCTAATTGAAAGCACTATACAAGCAGTAATGATCAGCTGCCAGTCGGTGTAAGATGGTGATTTTGCTGCCCAACGTTGCCGTTGTCTATAAAACTCCCCTAATGTGTTGGTAGCTTTAGTTGTTACAAATGCTGACTCGGACTTTAAAAAACGAATCACTCCTCTACGTTTTTTTATACTCTGAAGTAAAAATATATCATCACCAGAAGGTTCTTCCAAATGTAAGTCGTTCTGACTTTGTAACCATGCTTTTTTTGTAAATGCTAAATTTGCACCGTTACACAATATTGGCATTCCTGCACCAGCAGCAGCTCCTCCAGAAGCTACCAAGCTAGTAAACTCCAGTGATTGTAGATGTGAGAATAACGATCCCGAATTTGAAAGCCTTACAGGACAAATAATTAAATCGGAGGGGTATTTTTTATAAAAGGAAACAATCGTTTCTAACCAGTGAAATGAAGGTGTACAATCGGCATCTGTTGTAACTATTATTTTCCCATTTGCTAAAATTATTGCGTCCTTTATTGCCTGTTTCTTGCCAAATCCCGTTGAATTTAATATTTGTAAATTCGAGAAAGCACTTACTGCTTTTTGCATAATCCGTGAAGTTCCATCTGTTGAATGATCATTGACCAAAATAAGTTCAAAATTCTGAAAACTTTGCTGTGCCAAGCAAGAAAGCAAACGTTGTAAATGCACTTCTTCATTTTTACATGCCACAACTAAAGAAATCGATATTTTTTTAGACCCTTCACTAGTTGGCACAAACACAGATATTTGTTTCCAACCAAATACAAAATATGCAATAAGTATCAGATATAAATAGCAAACTATAATGGTTAGATATATTAGTAGCATTGATTCTATTTTGAAATAAATAAGATATTTAATGTGAGATAAATGTAGAATACAAATATAATCATTATTTTCTAAATGGCTAACATTAAGTCATTTGTAGCAATTTCTCAAAATCACTTTTTATGTTTGTACTACACGGATAATTTAAAAGTTCAATTTTTACATTTTTCGTGAATTTGTAGAATTTTTAAAATAAAAATATATTGTAATATAACAATCAGACAATGAGGTGCTTCTGTTAGTGTTGTTGAAAGTGAAGTGTTGAAATTTTTGCAGAGATAATGTAGTAAAGAATAGGCTCAAAAATAATTTAATTCTTCATTTAGCTGAAAATATTTGATTTTCAGCTTGAGCAAAACAGATAATTGTTACATAAACTGAATTCTTGATTCAAATAAATCGTTAATATAATGTAAATATTCGGAGTTTTAGAGAATTTATTGTCTACTTAAATGTGGATAATGAAATTTCTTAACTTACTAACTTAAAATTGAATTGATTATTGTTTTATCAAACTTGTTGAATTTGATTTGCAGTTGTCCAAAACAATGAAAGCACACTAGAAGATAGTGTGCTTTCATTGTTCTAAGTATAATTCAAAAAAATTAGCTACATTTACATTGATTGCATGTACCTGAATATGATATTTCAACAGCATCAATGGCGAATTTTTTGTTCACTGGCAATTGGAATACACTTGGTTTTACGTCAAATATATCGTGTATTGCTCCACAACTCTTACAAATAAAATGTGCATGTGCTGAAATGTCCACATCGTAACGCGCATTTTTATCATCTATTACCAAAGATTTTACTGCGCCTTTCTCTACAAACAAATCCAAAGTGTTGTAAACCGTTGTTTTTGATAAAGTTGGCATTGAGGGACTTAAAGCCAAATAAATTTCATCTATGGTTGGATGTGTCCTATTTAGCATCATGTATTCCATTACTGCAGTTCTTTGAACTGATGGTTTAATGGCAAATTGACGAAGGTAGTTGTGGGATTCGATAGTCTGGTTCATAGTTTATTTTATTTATAGATTTGAAATCAATACAAAGATAATATGTAGAAATGAATAAACAACCAAAAAACATGTAATAACAACTTGCTATTCGAAAATAAATCCAAATATAACATTATTTAAATGTTAGGTGGTTTGGGTTTATTTACTTTTATTGATTATCATCATATTTGTTGATCCAAAGCACGAAAACATTTTATGCTACAGGAAAAAATTCCAAATAATAAAAACAGCAATAAATCTAATTTATTGCTGTTTTTAAATTCCTAAATATTACAATACGTTGATTTCTTTCAATACATCATTCGTAGCACGAACAGCAGCAGCACTTTTTTCAAACAATGCTATTTCTTCAGCGTTCAATTTGTAATCAATAATTTCTTCCACTCCATTTTTGCCAATAACCACTGGCACACCGATACAAATATCGTTTTGACCATACTCACCTTCCAAAGAAACGCAGCAAGTTATAATTTTCTTTTGGTCATGAATAATTGATTCAACCAAATAAGCAGCAGCTGCACCTGGAGCATACCAAGCAGAAGTGCCAAGCAAACCAGTTAAAGTAGCTCCACCAACCATTGTGTCAGCAACAACTTTGTCTAATGTAGCTTTGTCCAAAATGTCAGCAACTGGACGACCTTTGTAGCTAGCAAAACGAGTTAAAGGAATCATAGTAGTATCACCGTGTCCACCAATTACCAAACCTTCAACTTCAGTTGGATTAGCATTCAAAGCTTTGCTCAAATAACATTTGAAACGTGAGCTGTCCAATGTTCCGCCCATACCAATCAATTTATTTTTGGCAATACCGGTAGCTTTTAAAGCCAAATAAGTCATTGTATCCATAGGATTACTTACAACTACAATAATTGCATTTGGTGAAAATTTCAAGATGTTTTCTACAACACTCTTAACGATTCCAGCGTTCACACCAATCAATTCCTCACGGGTCATACCTGGTTTGCGGGGAATACCAGAAGTGATTACCACAACATCCGAATCTGCTGTTTGAGCATAATCATTTGTACAACCTACTATTGTAGTATCGAAACCCAACAAGGAGGCAGTTTGAAGCATATCCAACGCTTTTCCTTCTGAAACACCTTCTTTTACATCGAGCATTACAACTTGATCAGCCACTTCGTTAAATAAGAGGACATTTGCACATGTAGCACCTACATTTCCGGCACCAACTACGGTTACTTTTGACATAATAATTTTATTTTTTTACGGTTCTAATAATCAATTTTCAATTCGGGCACAAAGATACTAATATATATTCATTAGAGAAAAATTTCTTTATTAATTTCACAAATAATTATATAGAAAAAGAACACAAAATGCTTTATAGCAAATTGCTCAAATTTATAAGAATATTTGTATCTTTGTGGTCGATAAATTAGCCATTAATTTATCATAATAATCAAATTGTTATCAGTTGGGAAACCTTTAGACATTCAATTATCAACATCATTAATATATAACAATATGCAAACTATTGACAAATTCAATTTTTCGGGCAAACGAGCATTCGTTCGCGTAGATTTTAACGTACCTTTGGACGAAAATTCGGTAATTACTGACGATACACGTATCCGTGCTGCTCTGCCAACATTGAAAAAGATTTTGGCTGACGGTGGAAGCCTAATTATTGCTTCACACATGGGACGACCAAAAAAGAATCCCGACAATAAATACTCTTTAATTTCAATTTTGCCTCACGTAGCTGAATTATTGGGCGTGGAAGTAAAATTTGCTCCTGATTGTGCAGATGCAAATGCTGCAAAAATGGCTGCAGAATTGAAAGCTGGCGAAGTATTATTGCTTGAAAATCTTCGTTTCTACGAAGAAGAAGAAGGCAAACCACGTTTGGCCGATACTGCTACAGATGAAGAGAAAGCTGCTGCTAAAAAAGTAACAAAAGAAAACCAAAAGAAATTTACGGCTACTTTGGCTTCTTATGCCGATTGCTATGTGAACGATGCATTTGGAACTGCACACCGTGCGCATGCTTCTACAGCATTAATTGCAAAGTATTTTGACGAAAACAACAAAATGTTTGGCTATTTGATGGAAAAAGAAGTACTTGCCGTACATAAAATAATGACCGATACTGCTCGTCCATTTACAGCTATTATGGGTGGTTCAAAGGTTTCCTCGAAAATCGAAATTATTGAAAACCTACTTACAAAAGTGGATAATCTGATTATTGCAGGTGGTATGACTTATACTTTTACCAAAGCCTTGGGTGGAAAAATTGGTATTTCTTTGTGTGAAGACGACAAGTTGGACTTAGCATTGGAATTATTAGAAAAAGCCAAAGCAAATAATGTAAATATTGTATTGGCTGTTGATGCAAAAATTGCAGATTCTTTCAGCAATGATGCCAAAACTGATTTTGTGCCAGTTGGTGAAATTCCTGATGGCTGGGAAGGTTTGGACATTGGCCCTGAAACAGAGAAAATTTTCGCAGATGTAATCAAAGCGTCAAAAACAATTTTGTGGAATGGACCTACAGGAGTATTTGAATTTGAGAACTTTACTCATGGTTCTCGTTCAGTAGGTGAAGCCATTGTGGAAGCAACCAAAAATGGTGCTTTCTCGCTTGTTGGCGGTGGCGACTCTGTTGCTTGCGTAAATAAATTTGGAATGGCCGATGGCGTTTCTTATGTTTCTACAGGAGGCGGTGCATTGCTCGAAGCCATTGAAGGACGTATTTTGCCAGGTATTGAAGCGATCAGAGGCTACTAAAATTTCTATTGATTTTATGTCCTAAATATCTTATTACTAATTGCTAACGTAACGATTTTGTTGCGTTAGCAATTGTTTTAAACCTCCTCCTTAACAGCTGTACTTTTATTTTCCAATCTGACTACTGCTAACTTTCACAAACAACCTGCAAAGTGCTTTCCAACGCTAACAACCAGACAAATTATCAAACAAAAATGACATCTATGTTCGAATGGATGCCCACTTGCTCATTGATAATGGATGTGAATGCCAAGATATTGGACGTCAATCAACAAGCACTTCAATTTTTCAAAACAGAAACAAAAGAATTGTTTTTTGAGAGTTTTAAAATTCAGGGTGTTTTTATTGATTTATTGATAGTTGAAAGTTTGATACAGGAAATATTAATGCACAAGAAATTGTTGCAGAGAAAAATGTTATTGCGAAGAAATGATAAAACCATAGCTTGCATTGACCTAAATGCATTTGTTTTTCCTGAAAATGAGGATGTTATACTTCTACAATTTGTTGACAATTCGCATCAAAATCAGCATTATTTCACGGAGCTAGTTTTGATATTTAGAAATGAAATGCAAAGGCTAAAACCTTATCTGAACAAGCCGGGAAAGGAATTACTAGGAGAAATCATTTATAATGATAAATTGGAAGGAGTCATTAATAACAAACCTTTTCGTGACAATCAGTTTGAATTTTTGCATAAAGACCGTATCAAACATATTTCGAGATTGCTTCCCGAATTATCAAATAATGAATTGGCATTGTGTAGTTTCCTGTCCCTCAAAATGTCTATGGAAGAGATTGCATCTATTACCGGCAAAACATCCAATAGTTTAAGGGTGGCTTACCACAGAATTCTTCAGAAATCAAATTTTGCCAATGGAAAAGCTTTTTTGAAAGAAATAGAGAATCTCAAGTAATACCTGATATTTAGTGTTTTGAGATGACTAGAATACTTTTTCTGTTAATCCTTAATGCATAAATAATCCATTGAAATACATCCAAACCACGTAGCGCACAAATTTGCCAAGCAGCATTGAAAGTGCTACAATCCACCACCTACAACGGAAAAAACCTGAAGCTACGGCAATTATATCACCAATGCCTGGCAGAAAAGAGAAAAAAGCAAACCAATCACCATATTTGTGGATTTTTTCAGTAAACCCTTCAATCTTTTCCTTTTTGATTTTAAAGTACTTCTCAATCCATTCCATTTTGCCAAATAGCCCCATATAGTAGCAGGTCATACCTCCTAGCCAATTGCCCAGCGTTGCTACAAAAACACAACTCCATGCATCAAATCCGCCAAATACCATGGCTGAAAATACAACTTCGGAGCTAAATGGAACCACAGTGGCAGCTAAAAATGAAGCAAGAAAAAGACCCAAAAGGCCAAGTACGGTAAATCCTAACATGTAAGAAATGAATAATGAAAAAATTAATAATTTAAAAATCAGTTACTTGTGTTTTATAATCAATGAATTTGCTCAGAAAACAAAGTATTTAGAGATTACGTACAGGATGTTTGCTGCAAAGAATATAAGAAATACATAACCATAAAAATTACTCTGTTTTAAGGTAAATGAATGTGAAACCAGTATGGAATAAACCAAAGCGATAATTGGTAAAAAAGAAGCTATTTGAATACTGAAAATTAAAGAAATAGCTACGATTGCAACTAATAAAAGCACCAAAAAATTCAGTTTTATACGCGTATGTATAGCATCGCCATGGGCATTAGAATACATGCCTACTAAGTTTATTATCATTATGATAACTAGTATGGCTACATAAATTATTTTGTATATTGAAAAAGACGAAATGTCAAATCCAACAATTATATTTGTAGAGAGTAGCGTTTTTATATCAAAATGGGATTCAAAAATATAATATGCTGCTAGATAAAGCAACCAAGGTGTGATAGTTCCAAAAAGAGATGCAAGAAGGGTCCGTAATGAAAAACTTTGAAACATGATAAATCCAATCCAAAAAACTGGAATTATAAAGAGGAGTGGATTGATTAATAAACTAGCAGTGCTAAGTAAAAAACTCCCCATATATGATTGTTCTGCACCTTTTTCATTGCGGTACATGCCAAAAAAATAGAATAATGAGAGTATAAAAAGCGTTAATGATATGTGGGATCCATTTACAATATGTGTATCATTCCATGTGCCCATTAATAATAAAAATATCAAAATTGGCAAAAACGTTCTTGCTCTAATAAAAGTAAACTTATTGTTGAGCTGTGCCAGTAGATATGCATTGAGCAGATTGAAAGAAAAGCTCAACAAATAGGAAACAAGCGAGTTTGGCGAAAATAACGATTGCATAACTTGAACCAAAAATGAATTTTGGGTAGCAACAGAGGTAATTCTCTCGCCAACAAAAGCCGACATCCACAACACAAAACAAAACCCTACGGACAAAACCGCCAAGGGAATGCTGGGTACAATGATGTTTTTTAATGATACTTTCATATTTAGTTGATAATTGACATTTAAAATATAAGCAATCAATTCTAAATTGATTACTTACATTCTTACATTTCTACATTCTTCCATTCTCTTATTTCAGCCCTCTTTTTTTCAATAACGCATCTGGGTTTGGATTGGCACCCCTAAACTTACGATACAACTTCATAGGGTCGTCAGAGTCACCTCGTTCCAAAATGTTTTTTCTGAAAGCCTTGGCCACTTTTGGATTGTAAACATCTCCAGTCTCTTTAAAAGCAGCGAATGCATCAGCATCCAAAACAGCTGCCCAAGTATAACTATAATATCCAGCCGAATAGTCGCCTTCAAATATATGATTGAAAAAGGTACTGCGGTAACGAACAATGATTTGTGGAATCATGCCCATGCGTGCCAACGATGCATTTTCAAATGCGGCGACATCAAAGTTTGCAGTGTCCTTGATGGTATGATAATCCATGTCAAGCAATGACGCCGAAAGCAATTCAGCATTTACAAAACCTTGATTGAAAGTGCCAGCCAACTGAATTTTGTCCATCAACTCTTGTGGCATAACTTCACCAGTTTTATAATGACGCGCATAGGTTTTCATCACCTCAGGTTCCCAACACCAGTTTTCCATTATTTGCGATGGAAACTCCACAAAATCGCGCGAAACACTTGTGCCCGAAAGGCTTGGGTAGGTACATTGCGTCAACAAACCGTGTAATGCATGACCAAATTCATGAAAAAGCGTTTCCACTTCGTCCATATTCAGTAATGATGGTTTGCCAGCCGTTGGTTTTGTGAAATTACCCACATTGCATATAATTGGGCGATGATTTATGCCGTCTTTTTTGTATTGATCCGAAATATTGTTCATCCAAGCACCCGCTCTTTTGCCAGGACGTGGAAAATAATCGGTATATAAAATTCCAACCAGTGAGCTATCGGCATCGGTTACTTCAAATACTTCAACATCTGGATGATAAATAGGCATATCGTGCAACTTTTTGAACTTCAACCCATATAATTTCGTGGCCAAATCAAACACGCCTTTGCGTACATTTTCTAGCTTGAAATAAGGTTTCAAGGCTTCCTCATCCAAATTGAAATTCGCTTTGCGAAGCTTTTCTGAATAATACCACCAATCCCAAGCTTCCAGTTTTTCACCTTTTCCTTCTTTATCCATCAGCTTTTGCAATTCTGCGGCCTCCGTTTTGGCTTTATTGAGAGCTGGTGTCCAAACTGTTGCCAAAAAGTCATACACCGTTTTGGGTGTTTTGGCCATTGTATCATCAAGAATAAAAGCAGCAGAAGTATCAAAACCAAGCAATTGTGCTTTTTGCAAACGGAGTTTCACAATTTTATTGATAACCGCTTTGTTGTCCTTGTCATTATCATGATTGGCACGCGTGGTATACGCCATCAATAAATCTTTGCGCAACTGGCGATTATCGCTGTATTGGAGCACTGGTATAAAGCTGGCTTTATGGGTGCTAAACAACCATTTGCCGTCCATTTTTGCTTCTTTGGCATCAGCGGCAGCAGCTTGTCGCACACTTTCGGGCAAGCCGGCTAGGTCGGCAACATTGTCCACTACTTTTTGATAAGCATTGGTTTCGTCCAACACATTCTGACCAAAAGCCAATTGTGCAAGGCCTAATTCTTTGTTGATTGCTCGCAGCTTTTCTTTTTGTTCTTTATTCAAAGCCGCACCACTTCTAATAAAGTTGCGGTGGTATTTTTCCAACAATCGTGTTTGCTCAGGCGTTAAATTCAATTTTGCGCGATTGTCATAAAGTGTTTTTACCCGTGCAAAAAGCTTTTCGTTGAGGTAGATATTGTCATTGTGCTCCGATAAAACCGGTGATATTTCGGTGGCTATTTTGCTCATCCCCTCATTCGTTTCCGACGAATAAAGGTTGAAGAAAACAGAAGATACTTTTTTCAACAACACACCGCTAAAATCCATAGCTTCGATGGTATTGACAAATGTTGGTGCGGCTTTGCTATTGGCAATGGCATTTATTTCAGCTTGTTGCTGCTTGATTCCTTCGGTAAATGCAGGTTTATAATGCTCGTTTTTAATTTTATCGAAAGGCGGTGCACCGTATTTGTTTTTGTAGGTTTCAAAAAATGGATTGGCACTTTGGGCTGTTCCCACAAGAAGTAATGCTGTCATAAGAATAAAAGCTGTTTTTTTCATTTGTGTAAATGTTTAAATGAAGTAATTTGAGCGGCAAAGATACAATTTTTTTGTATGAAAATACATACAGATATTCAAATTCATTGTTGGTTAAACTGCTCTAATTACAGGAATAACCATTTCTGATACAAACAGTTTATCTTTTTGAAGCTGTCCAATTAATGCATCAATGCCATTGAATTTCTGCTCGTCGCGTATTTTAGCAATGAAATCAATCACAATTACTTGATTATAAATATCTTCATCGAAATCTAAAATATGAACTTCAATACTAATGCTGGTATCATCGGTCAAAGTTGGACGTGTGCCGATATTCAACATCCCTTTAAAATACTCGTTATTCCAACAAACCCGGACAGCATAAACGCCAAATGCCGGAATTATTTTGTTGGCATTATTTGGATAAATATTAGCAGTGGGAAATCCTATTTTCCGACCTACTTTGAAACCTCCAGTCACCTTGCCTTTAATAGAATACGGATAGGTGAGCATTCGGTTGGCCAATTGAATATCTCCTTTTAGTAGCGCCAATCTTATTTCGGAAGAGCTAATGTGTAAATCTTCCTCCGTTTTATATCGTTTGGCCTGAATGAGTTGCATTCCCAAAGTTTGCCCATATTTTTTATATTCAGCAAATCCTTCCAATCTGTCGTGCCCAAACCGATGGTCGTGACCCACCAATAAAGTATGCACGTTGTACTGATTTTGCAAAATGGTATTAAGAAACTCGTAAGCCGATAGTTGCGCCATTTCAAAGGTGAAATCCAGCACAATACATGTATCCACTCCAGTGGTTGCAATTTGTGCTACCTTTTCATCAAGTGTAGTAATCAAATCGGGTTTGAAATCAGGGCTAATTACACTGCGAGGATGTTTGGCAAAGGTAATGACAACACTTTCAAGGTTTTGTGACTTTGCAAGCGCCTTCAATTCTTCAATCAAATAACGATGCCCGGCATGTACACCATCAAATATACCTACAGTGGCTACGCAAGGTGGAAGGATTTCGGAAGACGTTTGATAAATTATATTCATTGAATCATTTACTATTTATTCATTTACCATTTACTATTTCTAATTTGTATTTCAGCATTAACAATACTCGCCCTTTTACAGTGACACTAAACTTCCAACAAAAAACTCAAATCTTCGTTTGCGCTTACCAAATAGGTTTGAAATCCCAGTATATTCGCTTGCTCAATGTTTTTGGATCCATCGTCGAGAAACAAACATTGGCTTGCATCCACATGTTCACTTAGGAGCAATGCTTGAAATATCTCAGTATCTGGTTTTACCATTTTCATTTCATACGACAGATAGCATTTATCAAAATAATCTGTTATTTTCTTCCCTGTTTTTTCAAATTCCGCTGCTGCACTCACATCAATATGTAGCGGATTTGTATTGCTGAGCATCAAAATGCGGAATTTTTTTTTTAATTCCAACAGCAATTCAAGTTTTTCCAGTGGAATATTGCACAGAAACGAACACCATGCGGCGTCAATTTCAGCATCAGTAAGTGTTTTAGTAGTTAGTTTACGTATTTCAGTACGGAATTGTTCAGTTCCAATTTGTCCTTTTTCAAATTTCAAGAAAAAATCTTTCTGTCCAAAGTTACTTAGATATTGTTCTACATTTTCAAGCCCTAATTTCTTGAGGTTTAGAATGCATTGGTTCAAATCTAGATTGATAAGTACTCCCCCAAAATCAAAAATAAGGGTAGAGATATTTGAGAATTCTTTCATTATTGCTAAAAATATTGATAGATAATTTTTGCAGGTACGCAAAATTTACTACTTTTGCATTCGCTTTGCAAAGATACAAGAAATTTTGTAAAATCTATTTCAAAATATTGAGCAATTGTGGGGCCTATAGCTCAGTTGGTTAGTAGCACCTGACTCATAATCAGGGGGTCACTGGTTCAAGCCCAGTTGGGCCCACAATGAAAATTAGACACTTACACTTAATTGTGTGGGTGTCTTTTTTTATTACGCCAAGATTACGCCAAGTTCACGCCACAACTTATACATTTCCTGTATTCCTGTCTTCTAAGGTATATATCAATTTGTCTTGTTTCAAATTTATAGATTATGTTCATTGATATGAGTTTAGGATTACTCTATCCATCATTTTGATTCCTGTTATTTGTAATAATTAGTAGGTTAAAACTACGCCAGAATTTACGCCAGACCTTCCTATTATCAACTCATTTTTTACTACCATAAATATACAAAATCGTATCAGTATTCCATTGATGTATATCGTTCATGAATTAAAAATACGTTTACATTACATTGATATAGCGCAAGTTATATTATAATTCTCTATCTTAGCCAGTATTAAATATTCGTGGGTTATGAAGTGAAAATTTGGAATTAACACTTTATTTTCATATATTTATTTTGTGAGTTATTTAAAAATTATAAACATAAAAAAGAAAGAAATGATTAGAAATTATTTATCGGTATCTGAGTTAAGAAAGTACATCTTTATGTCAGAAAGTTACATTTACAAAAAGGTTGAAAGTAATGAAATCCCACACCGTAAAGTTGGGAGAAGAGTTCTGTTTGTTCAGGAAGAAATAGATAGATGGGTGGACAATGGATATACAAATCCTGTCCTGATTCCTGAGTTACCTAACTTTTAAATTGATTAGTGTATGAGTTATTTTAAATTGGTATTGGACAAAAGAGTTAAAAGAAAGAATGGTGCATTCGATTTGTGTGTACGATACAACAAAAAGAATGATGTAATGTATTTAAAGATTATAGAATTAGAAGAAAGTGCTTATAATCACGTTTTTGTTGTTAATTCAATGGATGAAAAAAGCATTGATTTCAGGGAAAAATGTGCTGGTTATGTAACAAAGTGTGAAAGAATTTACAATCAAATGAAGTATTTTGATAAGACAGATTTCCGCAGGATATTTTCTTCAAAACATGAAGACAAACAGGTTGAAGAAGTCAATCAAAACTTGAAATTGTCGGAAATGTTTAAAGAGTATGTTGCTGTGAAACGGTTGAAAAATAAGACTAAGGAACATTACCAAACCACTATAAACATCCTTGAAACTTATAAGAAAGATATATGTGTACAAGATATTACTCCTGACTTCTTAATGGATTTTTCTGAATTTAAAATGAAAACTAAAGGATGTTCACAAGCAACAGTTAATTCTTATGCAAGAAACTTACGTGCGGTAATAAACTACTATCTAAAGGTTAAAGGTGGTTTGCCAAGTGATTATATCTACCCTTTTGGTAATGGTAAATTTATAGTATCAAGTTTCTTTCCCACTAAAGAAGTTATTAGTGATAAAGAAATTCAATCTATTGTTGATTTCAATGATTTTGAAACTAAGGAACAAGAATATGCCCGTGATATTTGGTTGACATTATACAGATTGAATGGAATCAACTTTGCTGATTTACTTCGTATGAAGCGGTCAGATATTAAAGGTCGTTTTATAACTTTTATCCGAAAGAAAACTGAAACCACTCGTAAAAATAATATTAAACCAATTGTTATTCCGTATAATGATAAAGTAAAAGAAGTAATTGAACGAATAGAAGTCAAAGATAACCCTTATTTATTAGGGAAATTAGAAGATGGATACTCAGAAGTAACTTTTGATAATATCAGTGGGAAATTCAAGCAAAAGATAAACAGGAGTCTTGAATTTCTGACAGTTAAATTAAAATTGTCAGTCCCATTAAAATTAGGAACAGCTAGAGATTGTTATGCTACAACATTATATCGTGCGGATACACCCATTGAACATATTTCGGATATGTTGGGTCATAGTAACGTTATCGTTACTTCTCATTACCTTGGCAGTAGGTCAGATGATAGTACATTTGGGATTAATAATCCTATAATGTAATTCCTTCAAAAGTAAGGTGGTGCTATTCCCCTACTTTTCCATACACTTATTAGATTTCAATGAAGCCAATTATTTGTGTAGAAATAAATTTATTACATCAAATTAACAAGCTTTCGTTGCCGCTTGTGATTTATAATTGTAATCTTGACGTAAATAATAGCTCCAAACATCCTGATTCATAAACATATTTATCGAAAACCTTAATTTGCCGTTTATGACTTCTCGAGGGATGAATCAAAAAAAAGTGATTCTTTACAACCACCTTTTCCTTTTTAGCATTTCGTTTGTTTTTTTTGATGGTTTATTCTGATATTATGTTGAATGTCTTTTTCATTCTTTGAATGGTACTTATACTATTTCCCGATAATTTAGCTGTGTTTCTTATTGAATAACCACGCTTCAATAAAGCCAAAACATCTTTGTATTCTTCTTTAAGTTTTTCTAATGATTTCTCACTACCAATTTTTCTACCTAATTTTCCGCCTTTATCAATATAGTTTTGCCTACCTGAATTTAATCTAAATTGGATATTTGTACGTTCAATTGATGACATTTCCGCCAAAACGGTAATAATGATACTTGCTAGTGGATTGATTTCTTTGTTATCATTTAAGGTGTTTAATCCAAGATTTTGAACATACACGTTTACCTTATTAGTATGGAGTGTATCCAATGTTTTTAGCACTTGTAATGTAGAACGCCCGATTCTTGAAAGTTCGCTAGTAAGTAAACAGTCAATATTTTTGGACACACAATAATCAACACATTCAATAAGAATGTTACGTTCTTCATTCTTTTTAGCACCACTGATTTTTTCCTCAAAAACTTTGCATACTTTGAAGTCATTTTTTAGGGCAAAAGATTTTAAGTCCAAGACTTGTCTTTCGGTTGATTGTCTATCTGTTGTTGATGACACTCGTGAGTAGATTACGGCTGATTTCATTGTGTTTAGTGTTTAAATTATTCTTTGATTAAAATCATTGCAATTTATATGTGTATTCTTTAATCAATTCAGATTTATTTGAATGCAGTCGTCAATTGAATGCGTTTTCCATTTTGAATAATTTTAGTTTTAAAATTAGTTACTTGTTATATGATTACAATTGATAAATTCGTACGATTCGTTTTACTCTTCAATTCATTAACAATACCATGAACATCCTTTAATGACAGATACTCATTCCAACAAACCCAATTCCTACGGTCTTTAGATACAAGTCGTTTCCAGCATATCATTTTTTCATTCGTATTGAGTTTGAATCCAACGAACATTTTTTCTATCCTGTCGAATAAGATTAAATCTTTACTGTTTCTAAGTGTTTGTAAATTTTGAGGTGTCATTATTTCTGTCTTTTTAGCGGTTATTGATTATGCTTTATTCAACTATCAACTCTATTGATATATAGCTAAGGTACAGCTATTCAGCGATGTTGCCAAATTATTTGAGCTAAAGTATGCTATTGTTAATCAGAAATTTATGTGAGTGCAGAATGAAAAAAAAAGGCATCAAAATTGGAATAAGGGGGTCATAATTTTATAACTAACAAAATGGGAATTAACGAAATTTGCCTGTTGTGAGTTGATTAATAATATGGCGCATGCAGATCTAATTTACCAGTAGCAAATTATATTCTGGTAGAGTTGCAACCAGAGACAAGATCCAAAATGTCTGAGCTGGGAACGAAAGCTTGCTAAAATATCACGAATTTAGCAAGTTTTAATTCCCATCCCAAAGTTCTTTCCTGTGGATATTGATCTTGGGATGATTATTAATGAGTTGTTGTAGTATAATACGACAAAAATTTATTTCTAAATTTTAAAAGAAATGGTGAGTGATTCAATTAAGGGATAATGAAGGAGGAACTTGTTTGGAATACAGTTCGTGGTTACTATTCACAGACCGTCAATTGATTAATCAAATAAACAACCAAATATATGTCGTTGAAAACTAATAGTTTGGATACGACAAAAGAAATGGATATTTTAGTTTATTCTAATTCAATATCAACTGTTTCGGAATTGAAACTATCATACTCACGAATTATATCCGTTATCAAATTTGCAAAGGTATGTGGACATAGTAACAATATCGGGACATCTACTCTTTCATCTGTTTGTATTCCAAATAGACTAATGTAATAGTCAGAGAAATCAGTTTCAAATTCAGTTAAGTCGTGAGTTGGTAATACATTGTCTAAGTTTAAATTGAATATTTTTTCCATTGGGTTTAGAAATTAGTTGATTTTTTATTTGGTGTTACATACTGACGTAGTTGACTTTTCTTGTAACACATAATCTGATAACATTTTTTGTTAATTGTCAGTTGGTGGGGAAATCAGACAATATCAATAATCTAATTTTTCGAGGTATCTGTCATAATTTCTGATGATTGATACAATGAAGTTGCCCAACGTGTCGGGTTTGAGTACAATATAATGAAGATCTTCATTTTGAATTTCTACGTTTTTGACCTCAAAATCTTTGCAGTAATCTTTCACAAAGTCATTTTCTAATTCATTTACATCTAATTGTGTTGGTATTACATTATCTAGCTCTACTGTTAAATCTATTTTACTTTCCATGTTACTCTATTTTTTTTTTATTGTTGTAATCTTTTATGATTCTGCGAACCAATTCGGAGATATTTGTTTCTTTTTCTCCAAGACTTGCCAATAAAGAGTTAGCTTGCTTCTCACTTATTCTCACGACAAGATGTCTTTTAAGTATTTCTTTCTTCTTCATAGTTTTGATGTATAACTATAAATATCAGCGAGAATAGAAAAGTGTTACATTTGGGTATAAAAAAAGGATTCAAGTTTAGAAACTGAACCCTCTTGAAATATACTGAAGTAAAGTTTAAGATATTGACAATCCTTAAGCTAATTCAATTCAAGACTTTAAATATAAGACGATAATATGTATTACTATATGACATAATACC
>JBAXAD010000053.1:0-18590 GCA_037142715.1 Paludibacter sp.
CACGGTGAGTAGCTGGTCGAACGCCGTTCCATCTTCGCCGGTGACCAGGGCGAGCGGCCAGCGGTGGCGGTTGTCGAGCGTCGGGTTGTAAACGAGGGCGTAGCGGCCGTCGGGCGTGCGCTGGCCCCAGACCTTGGCCTTGGCCATGATGATCGAGGGCTCTTGGACCGGGCGGCTCCAGGTTTTGCCCTCGTCGGTACTGATAGATGTGAGCGCATGTTTCCACAAACAAGCCACTTTGCCATCCGGCAAATGATAGTAACAGAACGCTTTGTATTCTTTGTTGAGCGGAATAAGTTTATCGCCCCGGTCGGCCTCTTCCACCCATTGCATGCGGTACAGCGGATTGTCAAGTATCTCCTGACAAGCACCTACAAATGCTTTATCTTTGCTTTTCGAAAAATTGGGATAGTCGGTGTTCTTATCACTAAAACCATGATTGTAATAGATAAAATAAATCGGGCCGTAGCTGCCGTCTTTCTTTATCTCGCGCACCACACGTCCGATGCCGTTGCCATCATTCGGATCATCTTTCTTGTCCAGCGCCACACCGTAATTGGCCATCGTAATCAATCTCCCAGCCTTGGAAACATAGAATCCCACCCGCTGATGCATGATAGCAGTAAGCCCATTGGCCAACACACCCGGATAAGTAGGTTTAGTGTAACCATTCGGCACTTTATAAATCGGAAATAGCACTTGAGGATTCGTCCAGGTATATCCGTCGGTAGACGTTTGCAGGAGAGTTTGTGACGGCGGAATATGCTCGCCCACTTCGCCACTCAGGTATTGTAGGTAAAATTTGCCGTTCCAATAAGCCAGCATCGGTTGGTGATTATAGGTCCAACCATTACAATTGGAAGCATCGGGATGTTGTCGGTTGGCCCGCATTACTTGAATATTGTGCGCTCCAACCACCGGTGACAGCTGCCCGTCGTGGTAAGTAGGATTCGAAAGTTCCGTGCCTGAGTAATGTATCTTGTTTTGTGCGGAAAGTTGAATGATGGTGATACAAAATAACAGACTGGCAATATATAACAGCTTCGAGTTTTTCATCTTGGATTTAAATTGAGACACAAAGATAAGCAAGTTTTCACTTCACCGCCGAAACCATATTAGAAATAGAATCTTGTCTCTGAATTAAATTCACCGCAGATATTTTCTTCAAATTCTCGATGACTGAGGCAGGAGCTTTAAAAATGGTGCCGTGTTTGTGTCCTTTTGGTACGGAAACCTTTTTCGAAACATTGATATAATGAATGAAATCCTTTGTTTCAATGGCACCATAGCTGAATTTCTTATATTCATCGAAATAAATCAGGTACTTATCGCCCAGCTTCTCAACTGTAGGACCTTCCACATAGCTTTGGGTAAAGGTTTTGCTTGCTGCAGAATATGGACCGGTGGCAGAGGTTGCAAAAGCCACTTTCAGGTTTCTGTTCGGACGGGTATTGTCCTTAAACACCAGCACGTAATCATTCGCAGCACGTTTTAAAATGGTAGCATCAATCACACTAAACCCAGGGTCGTAGAGCAACTTCGCTTTCGAAATCGTCTTGAAATCTTTGGTGGTGATATAATACAATCGGTGATTATTATCTTCCGATTCCACTCCTCTTTTGAAACGATTGGGAACACACGACGCCCACACCACAATAAATTCTGCTTTATCAGCATCGTAAAAAATCTCGGGTGCCCATACATTTACTGTGGTTGGCTCGGCTTTCATCACAGGAATCATTTGCTGTTTCGACCAGTGAATAAGGTCTTTCGAGCTGGCATATCCAAAGCCCAAATCGCCTTTCCAGCTGCTAGTCCACACCAAATGATACGTACCATCGGGAGTTCGTGTCATGGATGGATCACGCAAAACTTGCTGCTTTCCCACCATTGGTTTCAACCAAGTTCCGGGAATACTGTCCCAATGCATGCCATCCTCGCTATAAATATAACGCAGTCCTTCGTTGGCCGGCTCGTGAAATGATGTTGATATAAAGTATTCTTTTTCAGCGTATCCCGACAGGAATACGAACAAAAAAGCGATCAATAGTTGGGTCTTTTTAATCATCAAACTTAATTATATTTGTATTTATTGTATCTAAAATTTAAGACGATGATAGGTTTAAATAGTACTCATTCACTTTCGAAAAACTTATTAGAATAAAATCACAACATAAAAAAATGGATTTATTAGTGTATTGAGTACAACTAATAATTATTGGCGTCTTTCATTCATAAAATCTTTAATCCAATTAATTTCAAAACATTTTATTTTATGAAAAAACTACTTATTGCCGCACTATTCAGTGCTATTTTTACGGGCAGCACGTTTGCCCAGTTCACTTATAGTACCAACGCAACTGCTGGGGTTACTGTAAAAAACTTGATTACGACTGACAAGGACACAATACAAGTTCATTTTAATACGACTAAAGTCATATCAGCTTGGGCGCCAGCAAAAACTACTGCAAACCTAGGAAAAGATTCTATCGCCATACAAAAAGCTACAACTGCTAAAGGGATTCAAGTTAAAGCTTATGTTGATGGAACAACAGTAACAAATTTGGCTTCGGGCAATTTTAAATGTGATAGTTACACAGCAGTCTCTAATCCAGTACACGTTTCAAGCATGGCTTCACTTTTGCAAATTATGTCAAAAAGTTTAGTGACTGGAACCACAAATGGTAGCACATCCGATTCTTTAAGTCGTCCTGCAACCTGTTTGTTTGATGTCGCCACAGGTAATTCTGCTTTTGGAATGTATCCTGGTAAATGTAAACGTGTAGAATATGCTGCATACTTCAGTTTCTCGGGTAAAGCTGTAAAAGACGATATTACATTTGATATCAATACCTATGATGTAGGTACTACTGGTAAAACAGCAAGTTATGAATTATCAGTTTATGCAAGTACATCTGCAATCACTACTTTTACGGATGCTCTTTTATTAGGTTCAAGAGTTAGTGATTTCTATATAACTGGATCAGGTTTGAAATCAGTGAATCTTTCTACTGCTTTGGGTAAAACGCCGAATGACTTTTCAAATAAATTCGTCTATATCTTCCTAAAAACAAAAGGAACACCCAATGCTTTAGGAGTAGTTGATGGTTTGCAGAATGCAACAAGTGCTACTAATATCCCTGTGGTTTATGATCCAACCATTGTTTTAGATAACTTTTATGCAACCTATGGTGTTGCTTCATGGGTAGTTCCTGCAGGAGCTACTGGAACATCATACTTCGATCATAATAACGGTACTCCAACTTTAGGAGTTGCTCTTGATTTCACTGGAGGTACGCCTGTACAAATACCTCAAGATATTCCTACAGCCATAAAAATTTATGTGAGTGATATTAATAGAATTGCTGCTATGACAATTAAAGAAGCAAATAATAATGCTGCACATAATGCGCAATACTCATTTGCCCCTACTGGAGCTATTATGGCCAAAGCGGGTGACGGAACCTATTCAATTCCGGTAACTTATACCAACACTGCGTCTGATGGTACCACAGCTTTTCAAATGAGTATAGCTCCTCCAGCTACCGGTACTGCGAGTGATGATTTGGAAATTTCATTGTTAGCTACCCTTCCTTTAGGAACAAATGTCTCAGAAAGATTAGAAATTTCGAATGGTGTTTTGTTCAGATACACTGTTGGTGCTATCGGCACTGCTTCTACCATTACTGCTTCTACTTCAACCCTAACAGGAATGGATTATATTGCAGGATCTGGTCCATCGGTTGAAAAATCATTTACGGTTAGAGGCACTGCACTAAGCGCACCAATTACCATCACCCCTTCTGCCAACTTAGAAATTTCAACTGGTACAGGTGCTTCATTTGCAGCTTTGAGTAATATAACAATTACACCTGCATCTGGTACTGCAGCATTAACTACTGTTTATACCAGATTGAAAGCTGGGTTAACAGCCAACACTTATACTGAAAGTATTTCACTTGCTTCAACAGGAGTTACTACTCAAAACATTAGTTTAAGTGCTACAGTTTCAGTGCCTGCACCAGTCGTTACGGTTTCTGCTACAGCATTGACAGGCATGGATTATTCAATTGGAACAGGTCCATCAGTAGAAAGATCATTCACGGTAAGTGGTATAAACTTAACCTCTGTGATTACGGTTACACCTTCAATAAACTTTGAGATTTCAACTGTTACTGGGGTTTCTTTTTCTCCAATGACTACAATTGAGATTCCACAAACACTAGGTACCGCAACTGAAACTACTATTTATACTAGACTTAAAGTCGACTTAGCAGGTAATACTTATACCGAGAATGTTACAGTAGGTGCTACAGGTGTTACTACTAAAAATATTAGTTGTACAGGTATTATTGTTGATCCACAAAACGTAACTGTACAAGTTGGACAAAATGGAACAGTAAGTGAAAATGGAGTAACGTTGACAAACGGTGGAATTGTTGTGGCAAATAAAGGAACTACCAAAACGTTCACATTTACACCAGATTTAGGATATGAAGTGGCCACGTTGACTTTTAATGGTGCAGATGTAAAATCGCAAATTAGCGGCGGTCAATATGTTGCAACAGTAAGTGCTACTAGTACATTGGTTGTAACTTACAAAAAAATCCAATTGGTATTGTCAATGAAAGATGCTTCAACAGGCACTATGAACATGATTTTAGATTATGGTACAATACCAGCATTCAGTTTCACACCAACTACTGGTTGGACAGTAAGTACTGTTTTCTACAACAATGTGGACGTTACAAGCTCAGTGGTGAATGGTTTTTATACCGCACCTGCCATTACGGCCAATGCATTGCTAAATGTATCGTTTGTAAGCACCGTAACTGGAGCACCACAAATGTTCAACAACAAAGTAAAAGTGTACACTTCTCAATCGGATATTATTGTTGAAGGAGCTGCCGAAGGCGAATTAGTGTCGCTTTACACAGTAAATGGTGTTCAAACACAAAGCGTATTATCAAACGGAGAGCGCATGGTTATCCCTGCAATCAAAGATGCTGTTTATTTGGTGAAAACTGCCACTAAAACCTTCAAAGTGATATTGTAATTTTCATTGATAGTCTCACTCCAAGAGAGGCTATCATTAAAACATACTGCCGGCTGAATTTCTATCCTGAAGTTCAGCCGGTTTTGTGTAAAAATACACCGTAGAACCCTCTACGAATCGTAGATGATCGAACGGAGTAACGATGAACCCTCTACGAAATGTAGATGATCCAATGGAACACCGTTGAACCTTCTACGAAATGTAGTTTAACCAATGGAGTACCGTTGAACCTTCTACGAATCGTAGATGATTGAATGAAACTCCGTTGGACTTTCTACAAAACGTAGTTTAACCAATGGAACACCATTGAACCTTCTGCACGGTGCACATTAACGAATGGAGTACCGCTGAACCTTCTGCATGGTGCAGATGATCGGATGGAGTATTATTGGACTTTCTGCGTGATGCAGATATTGATAGCCTCACTTGGAGTGAGACTATCGATAACGCATAAACTTTATTTCAGCTGATTTTTTCTCTAGTTGAGTACAAGTATTCAAACATCTCGTCTTAAAAATAAAACACATCACTAATCCGTTAATTTAAAACAATACGCTTTATGAAAAAACTACTTTTTACGGCACTTTTCAGTGCACTTTTTGTGGGCAGTGCTTTTGCTCAGTTTAGCATTAACACAAATGCTGCTATCGGTCAAATTTCAAAAAGTGTTGTATCTACCGACAAAGATACATTTACTGTAAATTTCAACACGAATGTTTTAAACAGTACCTGGCTGAAATCAAAGAAATCACCGTATACTGCCGATTCTGTTGTGGTAAGAAAATGCCAAACTCAAAAAGGTTTACAAGCTATTATCTATTCTGATGCAACCCTTACAACTTCTATGCAGAGTGCAAATTTTAAATGTGTTTCATATACTGGAAACGGAAACCCTGTACATGTATTTAGTGTAGATTCATTGTTGAAAGTGATGACAAAATCTGCTGCAACAACATACAATACTGGCACAACGGTTATTTCAACCACATCACCCACAAATAATGGTAATCCCGGCGATAGTTTGACTTTACCAGCTCATTGTTTATTTGATGTTGCTGGTAGCGCAACAAATCAGGCGTATGGCGTTTATCCAGGTAAATACAAACATGTGGAATATGGCTTTTACTACAATCTAGTGGGAAAAACATGTACCGATGACATTACTTTCGACATGGATACTTATAGCGCCGGAACAACAGGTAAAACTGCTAGTTATGAGTTGACCGTGTATGCCAATACCAGCACCATTACTTCATTTAGTGCTATTGGCACAACCACTGCCGATACTTATTTAATGGGTAGAATTGCGAATTTTTATACCACAGGTTCAGGACCGGTTTCAATAAATCTTTCCACGCTTTTAGGTAAAACAGCAGGCGATTTTACCAATAAATACGTTTATATTTTTCTAAAAACGCTAGGAACATCCAATGCTTCATCTGTAGTTGATGGATTGCCTAACGCAGCCAATTATGTTACGCATACACCAATTGCATACGATCCCATCATCACTTTCGATAATTTCAACCTGATGTATTCAATCCCACAATGGACATTGCCAACCGGTGTTGTAGCCAACTCTTATTTGAATCATAACAACGGCACTGTTTCAGTTGGTTCTGCAACCGATTTAACTGGTGGAACTCCTGTTGCAGTAGCTGCAGGTGTTGAGTCAAAAATAAAAATTTATTTGTCAGACATCAAACGTGCTTCAACCCTTACAATTACCGAAGGCAATGATGGTGGCGGAACAAATACTAAATACTCATTTGCTGCAACGGGTGCTGTTAAGGCAAAATCGGGTTCTTTAGGATATGTCACAGACGTTCCTTACACATTTACACCGACCGATGGAACTACCAAATTTACGTTGACAATACCAGCTCCAACTGCAGGAACTTTGGCCAATGACACATTGGAAGTTTCAATTTCAGTAAATAATTTGGCTGCCAATGTCACTTCTCCCGAAAGGTTGGAAATCAACAATGGCGTTCGTTTCTACTATACTTTATCAGCAATTGCATCACTTACAGCATTACAAAATCCAAATGCTCAATCGGCTATAATTTATAGTGCCAACAATTCAATTTTTGCTACCAATGCCACCGAAAATCTTGTTATTTACAATGTGGCCGGACAGAAATTGAGAACGCTAACCCCAGCTCAAGCAGCTCGTGGCGAAGCGATGCAACAAGGACTTTATATTGTAAAATCGGGTGCTAACATCCAGAAAGTGCTTGTAAAATAATCGAATAACATTATCGAATTCTAATAATTGGTTGCCTCGGAACGAAAGTTTCGAGGCAACTTTTATTTAAAGTGCTAACTCTTTGAGTACAATAATTCACAGCTTCACGTCTTAAAACTACAATCCATATAAGTCATGACTATTTAATAAAAAATCATTCAATGAAAACAAAAATCTTTACTCTTTTAGTAGCCTTTTTGACCATTTTTAGCGTCAAAATGAATGCCGCAACTGTTACGGTTGGTACACCCTCAGGAACTTATCCATCCATTTCGGCAGCTATTGTTGCAGTTGGAACTATCACTGAGCCATTAATTATTGAACTAACTGCCGATTATGCACAAACCACCGATGACATCAATGCAATTGCAGGTGCAGATGGCAACAATACAGTAACCATTCGTCCTCAAGCTGGTGTAACATCACTTGTGGTGGCCGGAACAGGTGCCTACGTTTGGCGCATGAATGCTTGTCAAAATGTAACTATCGATGGACGTGCGGGTGGAACAGGTGCGGTGGTTATGACTTTGAGAGCCGATACGATTGTTGGTAATAGCATAACAACTGCACTAAAAAACACCATTGCCCTCAAATTTGAAAATGATGCGTCACACAACACTGTTCAGTATCTTAATCTGAAAGGTGCTACCACGTTAGGCAATTGGCGTGTGGGGACAACCGGTGCAGTAGATAAAGCTACAATTGTATTTGGTGCTGGTATTGCCACTGGTAATAGCTATAATACCATCGACCATTGCGATTTAGGACCAATTCATCCATACACTGGCGCTCCTTCCACTGCCATTTTATCCGCAGGAACCACTGGTTTTTCGAATACGAATCTGACCATTTCCAACAATAATATTTATGATTATTATGCCACCGATTTGAATAAAGCTTCAGGAACAAATATTCAAGTGGGTTCAGGAGTTGGCGTATTGCTGGGAGCGAATACTTCAAGCTGTACCATTTCCAGTAATAACTTTTATCAAACTACTCCTAGACTACTTTATGGCAATGCCAACGGAGCTAGAACTGGCGCTGTTATTATTGATAATTTGACAAATGGAAGTGGCTTTATTGTGAAAGATAATAATATTGGAGGCTCACAAATTCAATGCGGAGGCTCACGATATAATAATACTATTGGAAATAATACCGCTTTTACTGCCATTTATTTATCATCAATGAATGCTGGAACATCAGCTATTTATGGCAATACAATTAAAAATTTATATGTAGCCGCAAGTTCTGCAATAGCCCAAACCTATCAAGGGGCCGGAATTTATGTAAACGGTGGTTATGTAAATGTTGGTGTCAAAGAAGACGGAACAACGGCTGCACCAAACATTATTGGCGATCAATCATCAACTGCTGTTGGCACTACAAATGCTTCGATTATTTTTATGGGTTCAAGTACTTCTTGTGCATTTAACGGCATATTATTTAACTCACTTGCTGGTGCAAGTGTAAAGATAGCTAACAACAAAATAGCAGGTGTTTGTATCATTCTTAATACATCTGCCAAAATATCTTCTTTTGTTGGCGTTAATATTATTGGAAATGCTGCTTCTACCTGTTTGATTGACAACAATGAAATTGGGAATAATGATACCAATGTAGCACCTACTTCCATGTCTATTCAGAATTACCAAGGTAGGGGATGTTTCGGAATCTATATGAATAGCGCTGGCGCTGCTGGTGGAGTTCTGACTATTTCGAACAACAAAATCAACAACATGTACAAAGCACTTGATACTTTTACACCTCTCAATCAAACTTATGTAAATGGAATTTGGTTCAATGCCACTGCCACTCTTTTTCCTGTAACTATCAACAACAATGAAATTAGGGATTTGGTATTCACGGTTAATAAAACAAATGACACACAATATTATTGGTCAAGTGGTATCACTTTTGGAGGTACAGTTGCAGGTTCTGTCATTAGAAATAATAAAATCTACAATATCGAAGGTCAAGGTGGAAATTCTACAAGTGTTATTGGCATCAATTTATTGCCAGCTTCAACTGCAGCAACCACCGAAGTGTATGACAACCTAATTTATAACTTATCGTCCGACAAAACACATCAAATTAGTCAGTTCGCAACAGGTTTGACGGGTATATTTTGTAATGCTTTTACAACTACAACAACTGCCATTGCACCTACCTTGAACGTTTATAATAACATGATTCGTTTGGGTTACAACCGTGCAGGAGCTGAACTTTCAACCCTCAGCAGTATTGTAGGTATTCGTGATTCTATGCTAACAACTGGGGCTGCCACAGCAAATTATTATCACAATACCATTTATATTGGTGGTTCCAATGTTGCAGCTGCCGATACTGTTCCTACTTTTGGAATGTGTTTTGCAACTTCGGCTACCAATGCTGTTGTGCGCAACTTGAAAAATAATTTGGTGGTAAATGCAAGGTCAAATGCCACTACAGGTTCTGGTCATTATGCCATTGGTACAGCCTCTGGAAATGCATTGACAAGCTTTACGGCCAGTAATAACGACTATTACGTTTCGGGAACTGGTGGTGTTTTGGGTCGATTTACAGGCAAAGCCGATGCTGCAACTTTGGCTGCTGTTCAAGGATATACTGGCGATGCAAACAGTAAATCGGTTTCACCTATTTTTGTAAATGCAACAGCTGCAACAGCCGATTTGCATTTGAATCAGACCACTTATCCAAATTATGCTTTGAATGCTGGAGCGGTGCTTTCAATCACTAAAGATTATGACAATGATAGCAGAGGCGGTACTTCACCAACAATGGGTGCTGATGAATATACCGGCCCAAGCACTTCGGTTAGCAATCCTGCAAATTTGGATATTAATGTGTATGCCAATGACAATAATATAACAGTAGCTGGCGTAAATGCTGGTGATGAGATTACGATTTACAGCGTGAATGGTCAGAAAATGTTGCAACAAAATGCTACTGGCAATTTGTTTACAACTCCAATCTCGAAAGGTATTTACTTAGTAAATGTACAAACGGCCAAAGGCAAAATGAACATCAAAACGATAGTAAAATAAGCCGTATTCATTTTATATTCTAATAATTGGTTGCCTCGGGACGTAAGTTTCGGGGCAACTTTTTGATGAAAATAATGCGTGGAAGCGTCACGGTGTTGGGAAACCTTCACACAAACTTGTTTGTTACTTTCCCCATATTGGGACGCAATTTTTTGAGTTATGATTCTCAAAAACAGTCTCCAGACCGAGAAAATACCGCACACGCATGAATAATACTTTCTCCACTTGGAGAATCCTTCAAACACTACCGTGCGGTACTTTCTCCATTTGGAGACGCAATTTTTCAACTTTATCAGTACAAAAACCCCTTTATTTCGTCTCAATTTAAATATCGAACGCAATATTGTTTCACTAATAGTTCAAAAAAATAAGGGCATTGCTCTATAACTGATATATTCTTTCTACTAAGGGGCTACGCGATTCTTTTGTAGTTGAAAAATGGTAGTATTCAATATTGAAAAAATCGCGTAGCCCCTTAGTAGAAAGAGAATTTAGATTAACAGCGCCCTTATTTCAATAATGAAAAAATACAAGTCCCATAATTTAACGACTTGTACACATAATAAAACAAAGTAATTGAATAAAATCTTTCCCCAAAATGAAAAGAAACTTTCTCCTTATACTAATAATTATTGCTGCCAATGTTTCACTTACGGCGCAAAACAGAGGCCTAACGAATACCTCCGCCAGTAAGTTTGCCAAAATGGAGAGTACCAATATCGATGCCGTGAAGTGGACGAACGGTTTTTGGGGCGAACGGTTTGACGTGTACAAAGACACGATGATACTCTCAATGTGGAAAACCCTGAATGATCCTGCCATAAGCCATGCCTATTGCAATATCGAAATCGCGGCTGGCGTTTGTTCGGGCGTGCATTCGGGACCGCCATTCCACGACGGTGATTTCTACAAATGGCTGGAGGCGGTGGCGTCGGTTTATGCCGTTACCAAAGACCCAAAACTGGACGCACTCATGGACGGCATCATTGCCAACATTGCCAAAGCGCAACGCGAAGATGGTTATATCCACACGCCGGTGATTATTATGGAGAAAAACAAAGGTATCGATTCTCACAAAAACGAGCCTGTGGTAACTGGTACCAACGTGGGGAAAAAGGACGACAAAGCATTTGCAAACCGACTCAATTTTGAAACTTATAACCTCGGGCATCTCATGACGGCGGGTGTAATTCACAATCGGGCTACTGGCAAAACGACACTCCTGAACGTGGCCATCAAAGCCACCGATTTCTTGTGTCACTTTTACGAAACTGCTTCGGCCGAACTGGCGCGAAATGCCATTTGTCCATCGCACTACATGGGTGTGGTGGAAATGTATCGCGCCACAGGCAATCCGCGCTACCTGGAACTGTCGAAGAACCTGATAAATATCCGCGACATGGTGGAAAATGGTACTGATGACAACCAAGACAGAATTCCGTTTCGCAAACAGAAAACCGCCATGGGACATGCTGTGCGTGCCAATTACCTGTATGCCGGAGTTGCCGATGTGTATGCCGAAACCGGTGAAAAACAATTGTTGGACAACCTCGAAAGCATCTGGACAGACATTGCCAAACGCAAAATGTACATTACTGGAGCATGTGGTGCGCTGTATGATGGCACCTCGCCCGACGGAACTTTCTACAAACCTGATTCGATACAGAAAGTGCATCAAAGTTATGGTCGTGCCTACCAATTACCCAACGCCACAGCGCACAACGAAACCTGCGCAAACATTGGCAATATGCTTTTCAACTGGCGCATGTTGCAAGTATCCGGCGATGCCAAATATGCAGAAGTGCTGGAAACGGCCTTATACAACAGCGTGTTGAGCGGTGTGAGTCTCGACGGGAAACGGTTCTTTTATACCAACCCGCTGCGCATTTCACACGATTTTCCGTACACCTTGCGCTGGTCGAAAGAGCGCGAAGCCTATATCAAACTGTGCAATTGTTGTCCGCCCAATACCGTGCGGACCCTTTGCGAAGCGCAAAATTATGCATACAGTGTGAGTACCAATGCTGTTTGGTGCAATCTTTTTGGCGGAAGCACGCTCGAAACATTGCTTGGAAAAGATAAATTGAAGCTGACGCAAACAACAGATTATCCGTGGGATGGAGCGGTGAAAATAACGGTGGAAGCTGCCCCGAAAAAAGCCATAAGTATCCATCTAAGAATCCCAGAATGGTGCGACAGTGCCACGCTTACCGTTAATGGGAAAGCAGTTTCGACAGTTCTCAAAGCAAATACTTACGCGGAAATAAATCGTGAATGGAAGAAGGGCGATGTGATAGAATTGATGCTGGATATGCCTGTGAAACTCATCGAATCGAATCCATTGGTGGAAGAAACCCGCAACCAAACGGTGGTGAAACGTGGTCCGTTGGTCTATTGTCTGGAAGGATTGGATATCGAAGGCGGCAAATCGATTGATGACGTAATGATTCCGGCGGACATGAAATTCATGACTAGGAAAGTTGTTATTGCAGGTAGTTCAATAGTCGTGCTCGATGGAAAAGCCCGCCTGACCAACGAAGATTCGTGGAAAAACACCTTGTATCGTCCAGTTGGAAAATCTGATAAATCAGTCAACATTACACTGATTCCATATTACGCTTGGGGCAATAGAGGCAAAACCGATATGACGGTTTGGATGCCGTTGGTGAAGTGAAATAGAGAGAACCCCTAACCCCTGAAGGGGAACTATGTTAGTATTGATTATTTTAAACTTTGACATGAATAAAGAGAATAGAAAACCAAAAAGAATAGAGAATAATAAGGAAATCAAAAGTAACTTCAATCCCCCTTTAGGGGCTAGGGGTTCTTTTGTGGTCATCTTTTTGTTATTTAGCCTGTCTTCCTTTATCTATGTTTCCCCTTTGGGAAATGATTTGGCGGCAGGTACAAAAGATGCTCCCAAAGCCACACTTTCGGCAGCGGTTCGGCAGGCACGGGAAATGCGCAGGTTGAATGCAGCGGGTATCGAAAATGGTATTCAGATAATCATGAAAGGTGGAACCTACACACAGTATGAACCTCTTTTTCTGCGTCCGGAAGATAGTGGAACGCCGCAATCGACCACCATTATCAGTGGCGCTGATGGTGGAACGGTTTCGCTCAGCGGTGGCGTTTCGGTTGGGAACTGGAAGAAACAGGGGAAGTTTTGGGTAGCCGATGTTCCGCAATTCAATGGTCGCCCGCTCGATTTCCGTCAGCTTTGGGTGAATGGTCGCAAGGCGGTGCGTGCCCGCAATGTGGCTGATTTTGAAATGATGCCACGCATTATCAACAATGACCCGAAAAATGAAATACTGTGGGTGCCAACCACAGCCGTGAAAGCCATTTTGAAGGCTCCTTATGCAGAAATGGTACTGCACGAAATGTGGTGCGTGGCCAACTTACGCATCAAGTCCATCGAAGTGCACGGCGATTCGGCAGCGGTGCGTTTTCACAATCCCGAAAGCCGCATTCAGTTTGAACACCCGTGGCCACGACCAATGGTTGCACCGGGAAGGAATTCCGCATTCTACCTGACCAATGCCATCGAATTGCTGGATGTGCCGGGCGAATGGTACCACGACATCAACACGCACAAGTTGTATTATTTTCCGCTTGCGGGTGAAATAATAAACCAGTCGGCAGCCATTGTTCCCGCTTTGGAAACTTTGATAGAAGTGGAAGGCACGCTTGACCGTCCGGTGGAGAATATTATTTTTAGGAACATTCATTTCAATCATACCACATGGATGCGCCCTTCCGAAAAAGGTCATGTGCCTTTGCAGGCGGGAATGTTCATGACCGAAGCGTATAAATTGAGACCGCAAATGACACGTCAGGATAATCACAAGCTCGATAATCAGGGCTGGTTGGGTCGACCGGCAGCGGCGGTGACTATTGCCGGAGCAAATAATATCGACTTTGAGAATTGCAGTTTCGAGCATCTTGGAAGCACTGGTCTCGATTATATTTCGGGAACAAAGGGCGGAATAACTGAAGGTTGTCTATTCCGCGATATTGCTGGAAATGGTTTGGTGGTGGGCAATTTCTCGCCTGCCTCGCACGAAACACATTTACCTTACAATCCTTCCGACAAACGCGAAGTTTGTACCGGGCAGCAAATCAAGAATAATCTATTTACCGACGTCACCAACGAAGATTGGGGCTGCGTGGCCATTTGTGCAGGTTACGTGAGCAATATAAATATCGAGCACAACGAAATCAGCGAGGTTTCCTACACAGGAATCAGTCTCGGTTGGGGCTGGAACCAGTCTGCGAATTGCATGAATAATAACCGAGTATTTGCCAATAATATTCACCATTATGCCAAACACATGTACGATGTGGCGGGCATTTACACCTTGGGTTCTCAGCCAAAAACAGTGATATCGGAAAACTATGTACACGACATTTACAAACCCGGTTATGCACACGATCCGCATCACTGGTTCTATTTATACACCGACGAGGGTTCGTCTTTTATTAGCGTAAAAAACAATTGGGTACCTGCCGAAAAATTTCTACAGAATGCCAACGGCCCCGGCAATGTATGGGAAAACAACAATGCCTTTGTAAACGATAGCGTGAAATCCAATGCAGGAATCTTGCCATCATTTCAATCGTTGAAGAAAGAGATTGTTGAAAATACAACGTCCGAATTACAGGAAGTTCCTCACTTTGCAGCTCTGGAATTATTGGGAAATGACTTTGATGCAGTAAAAATAAAAACGATAGCCATAGCAAATGGAGTGATAAATCCACAGCTGTATCAATGGCAAAATCACTTGGTGCTTTATGCAAAAATGAATCATGTCGAAGGGTTGAAAAAGGAATTGAACGCACTTTATCCAACGGCACAAATCAAGGTTTACAACCTTCCGGTTTATAATTTCATCAAGGCTGAACGCTGCAAGAATACTGAAATGGCTGCCGAATGGGAACATATTCTGCTAACGACCAATCTAGTGGATGATGCAAAACTGCAACAAGAATACCTCGATTATCATAAAACACAGTTTGAGAAATGGCCCGAAGTGTCAGCGGGATTTTGCAATGCCGACTTTCAGCAACTGCAGGTTTTCAAGAATGGCCGTCAGTTATTGCTGGTTATTAGTATTCCGAAAGGAAGCAGCTTGGATGAATTGAACCCCAAAACAACGGAAAACAATCCGCGTGTAAACGATTGGAATGAAATAATGAAGAAATACCAAACCGGAATTGAAGGGGCGAAACCCAATGAAACCTGGGTGTTTCTGAAAAAGACAAACTAAAAAATTAATCTCAATAATATGTTGAAAATAGCAATTCTAGGCCTCGGAGAAGGCAGAAGCACCATGTCGGCGGCTTTAAAAAGCAGCAAATTGGAACTGGTAAAAGTGTGTGACCGAAACGAAGACCTCTGCAAACAACGTGCACAAGAGTTCGATTTCCACGCCTATACCACAAATTACGAAGACATTCTGAATGATGCCAACATAGACATCATCGCCATTTATACGCCCGACCATCTGCATGCCGAACACGTAAAACAGGCTTTATTGCACGGCAAACACGTAGTTTGCACCAAGCCTTTTATCGACGATTTGTCGAAAGCGAAAGAATTGCTGGAAATCAGCGAGCAATCAGGCAAAAGAGTATTTGTTGGACAAAGTTCGCGGTTTTTTGAACCCGCCAAAAGACAACGGGCCGATTTTGAAGCGGGCGAAATTGGCGAATTGATAACCATCGAATCGCATTACAATGCCGACCACCGTTGGTTTTTGGCCAAGGAATGGTCATTGCTGCAATCGTTCAAATGGTTGTATGGCGGTTTGAGCCATCCCGTTGATTTTATCCGTTGGTACTTGCCCAACATTGAAGAAGTGATGGGTTACGGCATGATTAGCCCTAACGGAAAAGCCGCCGGATTGAAAAACGAGGACACGATGCACTTTATTTTTAAGGCTACCGATGGAAGAATTGCGCGGGTGAGTGGCGTGTACACTTCGCCCACGCAACCCACGCAACGGGAAAGCGAAATGAGCGTAATTTTGCGCGGAACAACCGGTGCTAGTCAGGCCGATTATCACGAGTTGCGCTATGCAATCACCACCAAAGAGGGCGAGCAGAAAGTGATAACCTGGGGCGATGCGGCGCTCGGTCATTATTTCCGTTTCGAGGGTCAGAGCCACCATGCGGGCGAATATCAAAACTATCTGGAATACTTTGTGGACAGTATTGAGCAAGGTTTTGTGGCGTATCCCGACATGAAGGAAGGCATTGGCACTGTGGCTTTGTTGCAGGCTATGGATAGAACATTGCGCACTGGAAGTCCAGTAAAAGTGGCGGCGATTTTGGCAGAATTTAATATCTCTTTTTAATACTAATACAATATGAAACGCATTCTTTTTCTTCTGTTTTTCTCAGCAACGACTTTGGTTTCGCAGGCTCAAACCTGGATTTGGTATCCGGGCGATTACGAAATTTGGCTCGGCAACGAGATGAACAACCGTCGTACCGAACGGGGCGCATTCTTTCCTCATTTCTGGAAAATGGACAGCCATTATGTGTTGGTGGAATTCAGCAAAAAGATTGATTTGGCAGTGGCCGAAGAGATTGAAATTACCGTGGAAGGCAAGTACAACATCAAGTTGGATGGAAAATTACAGTTTGGTGCGGCCAAAAAGTTCGTAATTCCTGCCGGCAAGCATTCGCTCAATATCAAGGTTCACAACCAGTCTACGCCTCCCGCTATTTTTGTAAATAGCAAAACCATTCATTCCGACGGGTCGTGGAAAGTGACTTACGAGGACAAGGAATGGATAGACGAAAGCGGCAAGGTGAGCGACACTTCAGCCACCTTATTTATGGATGCGGCTTCGGCCAATTTCAATGCCGTGGACATGCCTCCTTCGAAATATAAGTTGGCCACCGAACCCTTATTGGCAGTGAAACGCGAGAAGAAAAACGACGGCGAACTAATTGATTTTGGCAAAGAAACATTCGGGTTTATCCGTTTTCATAACTTGAAAGGCATTGGCACGGTGAATATTTATTATGGCGAAAGTCCGGAAGAAGCGCTGGATACAAAGTACTGCGAAACGCTTGACCGCCTGAAAGTGAATGGCACAACGGTGACGGACGAGGCGATGGATGTGACTTCGAAACTGACCGACATCTACACCATGGGCAATAACAAAGCATTCAGGTACGTCTACATTACCAAAGATGCAGGCGTGGAAATGCAGGATGTGAGCATGTTGTACGAGTACAAACCGGAAGTGCAAAAGGGCTCTTTTCGTTGTAACGACGAGGAAGTAAATCAGATGTGGAACGTGGGTGCGTACACCATGCAGCTCACCACCCGCGAGTTTTTTATCGATGGAATAAAGCGCGACCGTTGGACTTGGAGTGGTGATGCCATTCAGAGTTATTTGATGAATTATTACCTGTCGTTTGATGCCGAAACAGTGAAAAGCACCATCTGGTTATTGCGCGGAAAAGACCCGGTAACCAGCCACGTCAACACCATTATGGATTATTCGTTCTACTGGTTTTTGTCGGTTTACGATTATTATAAATACACTGGCGACAAGCATTTTATCGAACAACTTTACCCGCGCATGCAGTCGATGATGGATTATGTGTTGGGGCGTGCCAATAAAAATGGTATGGTGGAAGGGCGCACCGGCGACTGGGTTTTTGTGGATTGGGCGGATGGTTATCTGGACAAGCACGGCGAACTTTCGTACGAACAGGTATTGTTTTGCAAAAGTTTGGAAACCATGTCACTTTGTGCCGATTTGGTGAAGAACGATGCCGACAAAGCCAAATACAACGGACTGGCTACGGCGCTTCGCTCGAAACTAGAACCTGCGTTTTGGAACGAAGCCAAGCAAGCATTGGTACACAACCGCATTGACGGAAAACAGCAGGAAGCCGTGACGCGCTACTCCAATATGTTTGCCATTTTCTTCAATTACCTGAGTCCGGAGAAGCAACAAATCATAAAAAAATCGGTGTTGATGAATGACAGCATTCTGAAAATTAGCACTCCGTATATGCGTTTTTACGAGCTTGAAGCATTATGTGCATTGGGTGAACAGAAATCGGTGATGAAAGAAATGAAGGCGTATTGGGGCGGCATGATTCGCGAAGGTGCTACCACTTTCTGGGAGAAATACAATCCTGCCGACAAAGGCACGCAGCATTTGTCCATGTACGGTCGCCCTTACGGCAAGAGTTTGTGCCACGCCTGGGG
>JBAXAD010000054.1:0-18496 GCA_037142715.1 Paludibacter sp.
GTCTGTGGTTGGGTCTGCTGCCATTGGGCGGCGGGTCATCGCAATATCTTGCCACGCATCCACTTCTGAACCACCAGCGTAAGTTTCATTCTGAGTGCTTGTTTCTGAATTTACGCCATCTTTATCGGTGCGGTATTTCAAAGTTACCGAAGCCAATCCACTCACATCATAAGCAAAAGTCCAAACATGGAAATCGGAGGAATAATTCACTTTTTTGTAGGCAGTAGTTGGACCAAAACCCACACTTCCAGGATTGTAAGGAAACCGCTGCGGAATGAAAACCGAAGGCGGCGTATTGTCAACACCGACATTGGCATTGATAACATTCTTGGCATAATCGATGGCAATATTACCAGTCAGAGAGGCTTTTACCTCCATATCTTCGGCTTTACCATAATACATAAAACCTGAATTCAGACCGCCAAAATAGAAATGCCAAGCTTTTTCGGCATTGGTGGCAGCAGTTCCGCCATCTGCTATTTTATCCATGCGCAAGTTACCCCCTTCCAAATCTTCCGCCATGGTCACGTAGTTTTCGGTGGCAGTAATCACAGCCCAATTTCGTGCATCTTCTGTCCAACCATCTGGATTGAAGCGATAAGTGCTTGGATCATAGAGCGGCCACAACCAATTGATAAACTGCGGATGTCCCCAATCGCTGGCGGCATTTACCCAAGCTCCATCTTCCACGTGCACAATGTCGGTGGCAGGAACTGGATGGCTGGTCAAAAATTGCTGAATGGTAGTAGGCTCATAACCAGCCGCAACCGCAGCATGACTGAAACCTGTGACCGACTCATTGTAATAACTGCTTCCACCACCCCACGCATTGTCGCCATCGTGCGCCATCAACACGATGGAAGGCTGCGTAGTATTGCTAAAAGGCTCAATATTGGCAGAAATATCAGAAGTTCCATGCGTACCATATCCATCCAAATAGCTGATATAATTACACATAGGTACCACATCAATTTTGTAGGCGGTGCCAGTTGCAGGATCAATATATTGCGCTTTGTGGGCTTGATAGCAATAAGGTGCCGCCAACACGCTTCCGCGTCCGTCAATGGTTCCAGTAAACCAATTTGTTCCCTTTGCAGCCACCACATCGGCACCGTTGGGCACTTCTATATTTCCCGTAATATTATAAGGATGCGAATAATCGGAAAGCGTGCGTGCTAAATGACTGTTGGCCACCACCGACCATTCAATGCCGCAACTGACCAGACTTTTGATAATGCGTTCAGAAAAAGCACATTCGGCCGGCCAATAACCTTTGGAAGTGGCACCGTAATATTTGTTGGCAGCATATTGATGTGCCTTGATTTGTTTCACCAAAGTGCGGTCGCTCACCAAAGGCGAAAGCGCATGGTCGTAGGTAAAACAAACGATGTCCAGCCGCGGAAAACCTCCAGAAGTTTTCCATCCGTTGGCTTCCTTGTAATTATTCATCCAACCCGACCCGTAGCCCCATTGGTTTTTCAGTCCCAAGGAATTAATATTCTCCATCAATCCAGCCGAAATACTCAACTGACCACCTGCATTGGCAATGTCTTTGATACTATTGACTGCATTGCGTGGCGAGTTTTGGTAAGCCTGTATGCGGTCGTCGAGTGAGAATATACTTTGCAAATCGTTGGTGGGATGTGCCACCGAACTTCCCACGTACATATTGCCACCACTCATCTTCAATCGTTGCGATTCCTCGGCAAACTGTCTTGAATCGGGCTTATCCTTGCTTTTCTCAGGCCAATAAATGGGTTGGTCCATGTGCCAAAGGTAGGAAGTATGGACTTTTTGGGAGAATATTGAAATTGTAGATAATAGAAGAAATAATGAGATGATATATTTAGAAAACTGGTGTAGAATTGTATTCATAAAACTTTGATTTAATGGGTATACAAGAATACAAAAATAATCAGATAAATACATCCCGTTTTTCAAATTATCTGATAGTGAGTAGTTTTTCTATGCAAACGTTTGTTTTGTTGAAGAATAGTAAAGGCTTCACTTGGTGTGGAGCCTTTACTGATACTATGGATGTAATCAACCGTTTGAAGTGGGTGGACGCCGAACTCTCTCCTACTTATTTTACTCCAAAATCCGAAGGCAATGCCAACAACTGATATTGAATGGTTTTGGCCAAGCGGTAATCACCCAACGCATTGGGGTGCAGCAGGTCCGTTTCTTTGTTGTGGAAGTATTGCGACTGGGCATCGGCCAAGGGATACAGACCGCTTGTAGAATACAAATCAATCAGCGGAACCGCCCAATAAGAAGCCGCTTGCTTTAAAACCGCGATATAGGTATCGATATACAGTCCCTGCGCGTTAGCATAATTCTCGTTGGGCTGCACATTTTTCTCTCCAAACTTAGCATAACCCCTGTGAATAGGCGTCATTATCACTATCTGTTGCTGTGGATAATTGTTCTTCAGGTAGGACATTGCTTTATTTATGCGTCCGCAAAACGTAGAGTCGTTCAGTATTGGAGTTCTGTACTTGCGGGTTACCTCAGCGCCATTATAGTTGGTTTGTTTTGTAGTTTCCGCAAAAAAATCACCAATTGGAGTATTGTGATTATAATCATTCGTACCGGCAAAAATCAAAATTGCATCCACCTCAGTGCCTTTTTCTTGATGCAACTTCAGTGATTGTTTGTAAATATCATTCCACTGATTACCGCTGATGCCATAGACAAAAGGTTTTAGCCCCAACAATTCACTCAGATATTCCCAGTAAACACACTTAGTGCCTACGCGGCGTGCGTCTGTCATCGAATCGCCCAAATAAGCCACCCGCTTGCCCTGCCACTGCGAATTGGGCGTTTTCTCACTTGCCACCAGATTTACTTTTGGGGCATCTGCTGTCACTGCGGGTTGGGCAAATCCATTGAAACTATTGGTCAACAAAAAAATGCTGGCAACTGCTATTATTTTTTTCATAACTCTATGTATTTAAGTAACATTCCCTACTAATTTTTCAACGACAAATGTCTAAGTACAGGATTGACACGGGCAGTAACCGCCACCACGAGCAAAGTCATCACACCTCCAAAGGCAACAGAGGGCACTAGCCCCATAAACTTGGCAGCCATTCCCGATTCAAAAGCTCCCAATTCGTTGGACGAACCGATAAATATGCTATTCACCGAAGCCACACGTCCACGCATTTCGTCCGGTGTATAAAGTTGTAAAATGGTACCGCGGATGACCACGCTCACATTGTCAAACAATCCGCTGAGCAGCAATAATGCAGCCGACAACCAGAAAGCGGTGGAAAAAGCAAAGCCAATCATGCATGCTCCGAATGCCGCAACTGACAGCAATAATATCCTTCCGCTGTTGCGCATTGGTGGATGAAACATCATGTAGAACGACATCAATACGGCACCCAAAGCGGGACAGGCGCGCAAAAACCCAAGTCCTTCGGGGCCTACATGCAAAATGTCCGAAGCAAAAACAGGCAACATGGCCACAGCACCTCCAAAAAACACTGCAAACATATCGAGCGTAAAAGCACCTAGCAATTCGGGCGATTTGACAACGAACCTTATTCCTTCTCGTATTCTAATGAGTATATCTTCGCCACCTGACACAATTGGGCTGACGATATGATTTATCTTCACGCTGTGAATCATCCAAAATGCACCCAAGTAAAGTACAAACACCGAACCGTAGGCCACCGAGATGGACGTAAAACCATAGACCAAACCACCAATGGCAGGGCCCGATACAGCAGCCAATTGCCAGTTGGCACTACTCCAGGTGGCAGCATTGGCATACATCCGTTTATCAACTAATTGTCCCAACAGTGCAGTATTGGCGGGCATTAAAATCCCGCGCGAAAGTCCGGTGAGGAAAATGGTGATGAATATTGGCCACACACCCATCCGCTGAAAAGCATGAAATGATTCGATACTGTAAAGCGTTAGAATTGCAGAGCCGCCAAGCAAAAGAAAAGTGGAATTGCTGATGATCTTTTTTCTATCCCAAAGGTCGATATAATGGCCGGCAAAGAGCGATATGGACACTTGGGGAATTACTTCCACCAGACCCATAAGCCCCAGCCAGATTACATTTTTAGTGAGATAATACATGTCCCAGCTCACAATCACCGATTGCATAAGGGTGGCCATGGTCATCAGGAAACGATACCCCAGAAAAAACCGGAAGTTGCGATTGCGAACTGCAGAAAACGCATTATTAGAAAGTAAAGTTTGAAACATCAGTCAGTCATTATATAGAATTCGACTGCAAAGGTACTTAAAAAAGAACTTTATAATAAGCTAAAATATCTTCCTTTTAAAAAAGTGCAGAGAAAGCACCTATCAAAAACAAACACTATTTCAGCTTTTTGTTTCTCCAGCAATTATGCCGAGCTACAATATGCCGAAGAGCTTGGGTTCAAGCGCCCCAGAAGGATTTCGTTTGTGATTAAATATAACTGTTGTCAAAAATACTACTTCACTCTCCCTCCACAAACCCAGCTTTTAGTATAATAATTTTCATCCAAACTGTTGACCATAACCCCTTTTGAAGTGGAGGTATGCACAAACTTGTTGTCCTTGAGGTAAATGCCCACATGGTTGATTACTGAACTTCTTTTCCCAGCGGTATTGAAGAATACCAAATCGCCTTCCCTGAGGTGCTTCATGTTTATTTTCTTGCAGTTTGTCAGCATCATTTTTGCAGCACTGCGCTCCAAAGTTTTTCCATATACATTTTTATACATCAAATACGCCAAGCCCGAGCAATCAATTCCACTATGGGTCAAACCTCCTTCGTTGTGTGGGGTATTCAACCACGAGGCGGCTTCCTTGTAAAGTTCAAAATTATCTTTTCGCCCCTCTTCCATTCCCAAAGAGGCATAGACTTCTCGGTGCAACTGTTTTTCCAAGCGCCGTGTGCTACTGCATCCAACAAGCAGAAACACCAATACACAGAGCATCAGAGAACGAACTTTGGTTTTGTTTGCAATAGAATCCACAATCAGTATTTTTTTGCAAATATAATGATTTTGTATTAGCAAAGTCTACTCCTGAGAATAAAAAAGGGTGAGACAGTACATCTCACCCTACATTTAATATTGAAAATGTGTGTTTTATTTCTTTGTAATCTGAACCGACTGAACCGTCAATCCGTCAACAGTTGCTTTCAAGGTGATTGTTCCTGGTTTGGCTGTGCTTTGTACAATGGCCAAACATTTTCCGTAGAACAACTTACGTTCTGGTTTCTTCAACGATGCATGCTCGTTCTGGTCGCCATTATCCGTACCAGCAATAAAACCTTCGCCTTCCACACTGAACTTCACCAACTGATTCGCCAGCGGGCAAGTGTTACCATCTTTGTCCAGCAACTCCACCGTAATGAATGACAAGTCTTTGCCATCGGCTTTTATCGTGGCACGGTCGGGAGTCAAACGAATTAAGACAGCTGTTCCGGCAGTTTTGATTTCCTTGGTCAAAACTTCTTTCCCCGCTTTGCGCGAAACGGCTTTCAATGTTCCTGGCTCATAGTTTACACGCCACATCACGTGCATGTCGTCCTTCTGTTTCGTGCGTTTTCCAAGGGATACGCCATTCAAATAGAGTTCAACTTCGTCGGCATGGTTATAATATGCCCACACATCCAAGGTCTGTCCTTTTTCCCAGTTCCAGTGCGGGAAAATATGCAATACGTCCTTATCGGTCCATTCGCTTTGGTACAAATAATATACATCCTTGGGGAAACCAGCCAAATCAACAATTCCAAAGAAAGAACTGCGAGAAGGCCACCAGTAAGGAGTTGGCTCACCCAAATAGTCAAACCCGGTCCAGATAAACTGGCCTGAAACATGCGGATATTTATCCACAATTTTCAGGTTTGCCTCGTGTGTTGCTCCCCAAGGTGCGCGGCAATTGTCGTAAGCCGAACATTGTTGTGAAGGATCTGAATAAGGAACATCCCAACTTTTTGGACAAACAATAATGCTGTCGGAAGGATTGACGTAATACCCGCGCGTTTGAAGCGAAGATACGGATTCTGTTACAATAAAAGGCGTTTTTGGATAACGGCTGCCAATGCCGGCAAATTCTTTTTCGTGATAGTTGAAGCCGATAATGTCCAATGCTTCCGATTTGAAAAGCGGGTTACTTTCTTGCGTTCCATTACATGCAGCAGTAATTGGGCGGGTAGGATCAACCGATTTCACAATTTCTGTCAAATGTCGCGTCAACAAGGCATTTTTGCCCAATCGACCCAGCTTCATATCTTCCGTTTCGGTTACCTTTCTATTATTCAAAGCAATGTTGGCAGCTTGCAAATCGGCATCTGCCGCTGGGGTATCGCCCCATTGTTCGGCCACTTCATTGCCTATGCTCCAGATAAATACCGAAGGATGATTGCGGTCGCGTACAATCTGGTCTGTCAAATCGCGTTCATGCCATTGGTCGAAATCCAGCGCATAGTCGTAGGTCGTTTTCTTCTTTTTCCAAATATCAAAAGCCTCGTCCATTACAATAAAACCCATTCGGTCGCACAGGTCAAGTAGCTCTGGAGCAGGGGGATTGTGGGAAGTGCGGATGGCATTCACGCCCATTCCTTTCATAATTTCCAGCTGACGTTCCAAGGCGCGTTGGTTCACGGCCGTTCCCAATGCACCCAAATCATGGTGATTGCACACCCCGTTTATTTTCAAAGCTTTACCGTTCAGAAAAAAGCCTTTCTGAACATCAAAATTGAAGGAACGGATACCAACTGTAGTTTCATATTCGTCCGTTTTTATTCCAAATCTACTGAGTCGGGTGACTAATTTGTACAAATATGGTTTTTCAAGATTCCACAGAATGGGCTTCTTGATTGATATATTTTGCAAATAATTATTTGAGCCACTTGTATTGAGCATCAATGCACCTTTTATTTGTGATACCAATGTTCCATTTTCATCATATAATGACTGTTCAACACTTACTGATTGTGCAAATCGCATCGTGTTTTTAATTTTTGTTTGAATGGAAATAATAGCGCTGTCGGCATTGATCGTTGGCGTTGTGACACTGGTTCCCCATTGTTCAATATACACCTGATTGGTAGTCACCAGACGCACATTTCTGTAGATGCCAGAACCAGAATACCAGCGAGAATTGGGTTGTTTGGAATTATCTACTTTCACGGCAATAACGTTGGAAGCGCCGAATTTCAGAAAAGGGGTAATGTCATAACTAAATGATATATAGCCATTAGGACGTTTACCAACAAAATTTCCGTTCACCCAAACTTCACTGTTGCGGTACACACCGTCGAACTCCACAAATACCTGCTTTGGCTGCAGCAAGTTGGCTTTATCCATCGTGAATGTTTTTCGGTACCAACCCAACCCGCCGGGAAGTGCTCCACCACCAGCTGTAGCGGAATAATCTTTACCAAAATCCGATTCGATGCTCCAATCGTGCGGCAGGTTGAGCACACGCCATTTGCCGTCATCGAAAGTAGTTACTGAAGCATTCAAAGTGCTGTCGGCCAAAGTGAATTTCCAGTTTTGGGTAAAATCATCCACCTGCCTGACGTTTTTTGCATTGAGGCCAATAAAGGAACAAAGTAATAAAAAGACAATTAACTTAAGTGATTTCATGATTTAGTTCAATTGGGTTTCTTGTGTTTGAAAAAATTGAATTGAATAGAAAACTTATTCAATAGACAAATTCTGAATTTCAGGACACAAAAATACGCAATTAATCAATAGTATTTATTTATCAAAAAAATCAATTAGGGAGAAAATGTTTTGATTTAGGGGTGAAAATGTAATTTGAGGATGAAAATGTATGGTTTCTGACAAAGTGAAGTTGTTTTTGTAAGAATGGCTTTTCATTTTAAATCAATAATTAGACCTGATGAAAGTATCAGAAAAGCGACTCAGTTCATTATTTTTCAATCTTGGTTATTGCATTGTTTTGATTAGGAATAAACACTTAACTATTTTTTTGAGCCTTCCCAACGACAAAATATACCTGTAGGTTATCTCTTTGCTTATGAATATTTACAATTTCTGTTATTTCAGAACCCGTATAAAATGCCTATCTTTGCGCTAAATTCTAAAGCGCAACAGACTTGCAGATAAACACTTTAATATCTGACAGTTCCATACATCTGCAATATAAATAACTACAACATATTATCATGATTCAATTTTTCCGAACTCCCGCCCAACATCTTTACGCAGTGCAATCCAACCAACCGCTTGCGGCCGATGATGTCCGAAAGTTAGAATGGCTTTTTGGTGAAGCTGTACTGCTCAATCAACAAACCGTTGAAGGAAATTACGTGGGGCCACGCCGCGAAATGATAACTCCGTGGAGCACCAATGCCGTTGAGATTACCCAAAACATGGGAATTGGCGGCATTATTCGTATCGAAGAATTTACAGCCATGCCGCAAACTCCCTCTGCCAAAGGTGGTTTGGAGTACGACCCCATGTTGCAAAGAATTTATACTGGCGTGAATCAAGAAGTTTTCACCACAAATAAATTGCCGGAACCGATTTTGTATATTGATGATATTGCAGCATATAATGCCAAAGAAGGTTTGGCGTTGAATGATGACGAGATTGCTTACTTGAATGACGTAAGAGAAAAAATAGGCCGAAAACTAACTGACAGCGAAGTATTTGGATTTTCGCAAGTAAATTCAGAACATTGCCGCCACAAGATTTTCAACGGACAATATATCATTGATGGAGAAGAAAAAGAGTTGACGCTTTTCAAGCTCATTCGCAAAACTTCGGAGGAAAATCCAAACCGCTTGGTGTCGGCCTACAAAGACAATGTGTCATTTAATGCTGGTCCAAAAATCGAACAATTCGCACCTAAAAGCGGTGACAAACCAGACTTTTTTGAAATAAAAGAAATAGAATCGGTGATTTCATTGAAAGCCGAAACACATAACTTCCCAACCACCGTGGAGCCATTCAACGGTGCTGCAACTGGTAGCGGCGGTGAAATCCGTGACCGTTTGGCTGGTGGAAAAGCCAGTCTGCCAATGGCAGGAACAGCTGTTTACATGACCAGCTATCCTCGACCAGACGTAAATGGTTCGGGAAAAGGAACTGACCGTCCTTGGGAAAAAGGCATGGCAGCCCGCAAATGGTTGTACCAAACGCCAGAACAAATTCTTATTAAGGCTTCGAATGGCGCTTCAGATTTTGGAAATAAATTTGGACAACCTATCATTTGTGGTTCGTTATTGACTTTCGAACATGAAGAAAACGGCAAGAAATTCGGGTTCGACAAAGTAATTATGATGGCTGGTGGTGTTGGTTTTGGTACTATGCGCGATGCATTGAAAGCTGAACCAGTAGTTGGCGAAAAAGTAGTAGTAATGGGTGGCGACAACTACCGTATTGGTATGGGTGGCGCAGCAGTTTCGTCTGTTCAAACTGGTGCTTACGACAATGCAATAGAATTGAATGCGGTACAACGTGCTAATCCTGAAATGCAAAAACGTGTTGCCAACGTGATTCGTACCTTGGCAGAATCAGAAAATAATCCTATCGTTTCTATTCACGACCACGGTGCTGGGGGTCACTTGAACTGCCTTTCGGAATTGGTGGAAAGCACCGGTGGTAAAATCGATGTATCAAAACTTCCTGTAGGTGACCCAACTTTGAGTGCCAAAGAAATTATTGGCAACGAGAGTCAGGAACGTATGGGAATGATTATCAAGCAAGAAGACATTGAAAGTGTACGCCGAATTGCCGAACGCGAACGCGCTCCAATGTATGTGGTGGGCGAAACTACCGGTGATATGCAATTTGTATTTGAACAAGCGGATGGCGAGAAACCTATCGACTTGAAACTGAATTATATGATTGGGAAACCACCACGCACGGTGATTACCGACAATACTATTGAAGAAAAATTTGCAGCTATTGAAGTGAGTGAAGACAATTTGCTTGGCTATATCCAAAACGTATTGCAAATGGAATCGGTGGCTTGTAAAGACTGGTTGACGAACAAAGTTGACCGCTCCATTACAGGAAAAATTGCCCGTCAGCAAGGTGCTGGTGAAATCCAGTTGCCGTTGAGTGACCTTGGCGTTGTGGCCTTGGATTATCGCGGAAAAACGGGCATTGCCACTTCCATCGGTCATGCACCATTGGCAGCAATGGTTGACTCTGAAGCTGGCTCTGTATTGGCTATCGCCGAAGCATTGACCAATATCGTTTGGGCTCCATTGGCAGAAGGTTTAACAAGCGTTTCATTAAGTGCCAACTGGATGTGGCCATGTAAAAATCCGGGTGAAGATGCTCGACTTTACAAAGCTGTGGAAGCTTGTAGCGATTTTGCTTGCTCGTTGGGAATCAACATTCCAACTGGAAAAGACAGCCTTTCGATGACTCAAAAATATGGTGATGATAAAGTTTTCTCACCGGGAACAGTAATTATTTCGGCTGGTGCTGAAGTTTCTGAAGTTCAGAAAACAGTCGGTCAAGTCTTGGTAAATGACCCAAAATCGGCTGTTTATTATGTCGATTTCTCTTTCGATTCACACAAGTTGGGTGGTTCTGTATTGGGACAAACCATGAACAAACTGGGCGAAGAGGTTCCGACTGTTCAGGATGCCGAATACTTCAAAGATGCTTTCGACAGCATTCAGGAAATGGTGGGCAAAGAGTTGATACTTTCTGGTCACGATATTTCGGAAGGAGGAATGATTACAGCTTTACTCGAAATGTGTTTTGCAAATACAACAGGTGGTTTGAGCGTGAAATTGGATGACATTGCCGAAACTTCATTGGTAAATATCCTTTTCGCTGAAAATCCGGGAGTATTGATTCAGGTAAAAGACAGAAGAGCCGTTGAAAAAATTCTAGAAAATAACGGTGTTGGTTATGCTCGCATTGCCACTCCAATTGCCGAAAGACGTTTGGAAATCAAAAAGAAAACTGCTGAGTATAATTTCTCCATCAACGAATTGCGTGACGTATGGTTCCGCTCATCTTATTTGCTCGACCGCAAACAAAGCGGTGAGATTTGCGCTTCGGCTCGTTTCAACAACTATAAAAATCAACCGTTGGAATTCAACTTTGACAAGTCGTTTAACGGTAAATTCTCACAATTCAACCTGTCGCAAGACCGCAAACCAAGTGGCATCACTGCTGCCATTATCCGCGAAAAAGGAACCAACGGTGAGCGTGAAATGGCTTATTCATTGTATCTTGCAGGTTTTGATGTAAAAGACGTTCACATGACCGATTTGGCTTCGGGACGCGAGACATTGGAAGATGTAAACCTTATCGTATTCTGCGGTGGTTTCTCCAATTCCGATGTTTTGGGATCTGCAAAAGGTTGGGCTGGTGGATTCTTGTTCAACGCAAAAGCAAAACTGGCCTTGGACAATTTCTACAAACGTAACGACACATTGAGTTTGGGAATTTGTAACGGTTGCCAATTGATGGTTGAACTTGGATTGATAAACCCAGAACACGACGTACAACCACGCATGTTGCACAATGATTCACATAAATTCGAATCGGCTTTTGTTGGTTTGACCATTCCCGAAAATAAATCTGTTATGTTTGGCTCATTGGGTGGCAGCAAGTTAGGCGTTTGGGTAGCGCACGGCGAAGGAAAATTCTATTTGCCACAAGTGGAAAATGATTATCACGTGATTGCGAAATATTCTTACGCTGCTTATCCTGCCAATCCAAATGGTTCGGACTACGGAGTTGCAGGAATTTGCTCGGCCGACGGTCGCCACTTGGCCATGATGCCTCACTTGGAACGTGCCATATTCCCTTGGCAATGGGCGCATTACCCAGCCGACCGCAAAGCGAAAGACCAAATTACACCTTGGATGGAGGCTTTTGTGAATGCAAGATTGTGGGTGGAAAAACACAGTTTATAATTAATAATTATTAGCTAACAATTAGTGTTTGATTAAATATCGAAAACTGTATTCGAACTTTACAAAGACTCACTTGTTATGTTTATTCATTATTTTCATATAATTATACATTTCTGTTCTCAAAAATGATTAAGTATTCCATTTTTTTTCTATTTTTTGTTTCAATGGTTGCACCTGCTTTGGCATTGCCTTTAGATACTACATTTACGGTTTACAAAGACGGTGAATTTACTACTCAATGCCAACGAAAAGTAAAGGCATCGAATAAAGTGACAGCTGAGGTAACAGACTATCTAGTAACTGATTTTCACAACTCTCCGGGTCATCTTTTCGACTGGGCTTTGAAAGATTTGGGGCTACAAGAGAAAAAAAACAATGAATTGATTATTGTTTTTAAATCGTCAAACCACGATTTGAAAACTGGAATAACACATGGAGTTTTCGATATAGAAGTACCCAATATTACCAGTTTCAAAAACATAAAAGTGGATGCAATAGTAGCAAAAACCAAATACCTGAATGGAACTGGTAAAGTAACCGCTGATATTGCATATTCTACCATGTTGCTGGACAAGGCGTATGGCTACATAACTGTTATTCCACAAAAAAATAACGAACAACTGTATGTGACAAATTTCAAGATTAAATTTGGGTGGTTTTTCAATATCTTTATTACTCAAAATCGATACAAGAAAATCGTTGAATGGAGAGTGAAAAAATTCACTGACAATATGAAATATGAAAGTGAAGAGCGACAAAAAAACGACAAATAATAGAATTCTTCATTCAATTAAACATGGTTTTATTTAGAAATTAAATGAACTTAAGATTTCAAATTCTTTTATTCGTTTTGTCCATTTCATTAGCAAGTTTGGCATCTCCAACTGATTCAATTTCTACTGTGTATCGCGACGGTGAATTTGTAACTTACTGTCAGGTATGGGTTAAAGCATCGGATAGCATTAGCAGTGCCGCAGCCAACGACTTCGATTATCAAATGAGGTACGATTTGGATGCGCTATTTGGTTGGGCATTTAAGGGTTTGAACCTTCGAAAAGAAAAAAAGGATTTGATGCTTTTTTATTTCAAATCCACTAATTTCAATAAAGAAACAGGAGTGATTAGAGGAAAAGGAGATGTAATTATCACCGACATGATTACATATCCTAATATAATAGTTGACTGCAAGTTATCTAAAAAGGATTACACTAGCGGGAAATCCGAATTCTATATAGATTTGCTGTATTCCAATGGTTTCATAAAAAAGATGTATGCCACTTTCACGGTAGTTCCAAAAAAAGAAGTGGGAACATGGTACATTTCAGAAAATCATGTTCGCTTTGGCTGGTTTTTCGACATTTTTATTACTCAAAGTAGATTTAAAACGATTATGGAATGGCGATTGAAACGCTTTGTAAATAATTTGAGGAGTGAAGCGGAACGAAGAGAGAAGCTGATAAAGAAATTGACCCCTAACCCCTAAAGGGGATAACCAGAACAAGGAATAGAACGCGGATTTCGCTGATTAAGCGGATAAAAAACTGATTTTAATTCCGATAAATCGGAATGATTTAAGACCAAAATTAATTGTACTTGAACAAAAAAGTTGGAACGCAAATGACAAAAAAAATACGCAAATAAAAAAATATTTCATTTTAAATTTGCGGTAATTTGTGTCATTCGCGTTCAAAATATATTCTGATAAAACATCTCGATTACAACAGAATAACAAAATAAACAATAGATACTTCCATTCCTTTTTCGGACTAGGGGTACATTTTACAATATGGCTGAAAAAACATTATTAGAAAAATTAGAAGGGTTACAACATAAGTTCGAAGAGATTTCGACCTTGATAACCGATCCCGCCGTGATTGGCGACATGAAACGCTATGTAAAACTCAGCAAAGAATATCGTGAGTTACAGAGAATTATGGATGCGCAACTTGAATACAGAAATGCACTTACCCATTTGGCAGAAGCTAAAGAGCTGCTGAACAGTGAAACTGACCCTGAAATGCGCGAAATGGCGAAGGCTGAAGTGGATGAAATAGAACCCAAAATTCCAGAGATGGAAGAAAATATCAAGTTGCTGTTGATACCTGCCGACCCTGAAGATAACAAGAATGCTATCGTGGAAATTCGTGGCGGTACAGGTGGTGACGAAGCTGCTATTTTTGCTGGTGACCTTTTCCGGATGTACCAAAAATACTGTGAAACAAAAGGTTGGAAAATAGAAATTACCAATACCAGCGAGGGAACTTCTGGTGGTTTTAAAGAAATAATCTTCACCGTTTCAGGCGAGAACGTCTATGGAACGTTGAAATACGAATCGGGCGTACACCGTGTGCAGCGCGTACCGCAAACCGAAACGCAAGGTCGTGTACATACTTCAGCTTCAACAGTAGCTGTACTTCCAGAAATGGAAGAATTTGACTACGAACTGAAAGAATCAGACGTTCGTGTGGATACTTTTTGTTCGTCAGGTGCTGGTGGGCAATCGGTTAACACCACTTATTCAGCCATTCGATTGGTACACATCCCAACAGGAACTACCGTTCAATGTCAGGATGAGAAATCGCAACATAAAAACAAAGCCAAAGCAATGAACGAGCTTCGGTCACGTTTATATGCCATAGAACATCAAAAATACCTAGACGAAATTGGTTCCAAACGTAAAACCATGGTTTCAACCGGCGACCGTTCGGCTAAAATTCGCACCTACAATTATCCGCAGGGACGTATCACTGACCACCGCATCAACTTTACCATTTATAACTTGTCGGCTTTTATGGGCGGTGATGTTCAGGGTGTTATTGACCAGTTGATTGTGGCTGAAAATTCGGAGCGGTTGAAGGAAAGTGAACTTTAATGTGGTAAAAAAATAATATGATAATGTAATACATTTCAATTATCAATAAAAATATCAATGCAAATCATTACGGTCTTAAGTCATTTGACTCTAGACATTAGACATAAAAAAACATGACCAAACAAGAATTATTTGAAAACATAAAACGCAAGAAATCATTTCTTTGTGTAGGATTAGATACGGATGTAAATAAAATTCCAGAACATTTATTTGACTCGGAAGACCCAATTTTCGTATTCAATAAAGCCATTATTGACGCTACCGCCGATTTGTGTGTGGCCTACAAACCCAATCTAGCTTTTTACGAAAGTCTAGGGCTGGAAGGTTGGGAAGTGTTGGAACGAACGGTAGAATATATCCGCGAAAACTATCCCGACCAATTCATCATTGCAGATGCAAAACGTGGTGATATTGGCAATACTTCAGCCATGTATGCCCGCACTTTCTTTGGCAATATGGAGTTCGATTCCGTAACCGTTGCACCTTATATGGGTGAAGATTCGGTAACACCGTTTCTTACCTACGAAGGGAAATGGGTCACATTGTTGGCTTTAACTTCCAACAAAGGCGCTTTGGACTTTCAATTCATGCGTGATGCTGAAGGAGAATTATTGTTCCAAAAAGTATTGAAAACTTCAGCTAAATGGGGAACTGACGAGAACATGATGTTTGTGGTAGGTGCCACAAAGGCTGAAATGCTAACAGACGTTCGCGCCATTGTTCCAGAACATTTCTTATTGGTTCCTGGAATAGGAGCACAAGGTGGAAGTTTGGCGGAAGTAGCAAAATACGGACTGAACAGTTCTTGTGGCTTGTTGGTAAACTCCTCACGTCAAATAATTTATGCTTCATCGGATGCAAGTTATGCAATTGTTGCCCGCGAAGAAGCACAATTGGTACAAGCTGAAATGGAAGAAATTTTGAGAGAAGCTAAATTATTGTAGACCCCTAGTCCGCCAGCCGGTGGAGAATTATGCAAGTATTGCATTGTTTAAACATCTATTAATTTTAAAACTTGACTTATGGCAGATTTAGAAAATAAAAACTTAAAGAAAAAAGTTCTTTTTATCGACCGCGACGGTACTATCATTGTGGAGCCTCCTGTCACTTTTCAGGTTGATACTGTTGAGCAAATTGAATTTCTGCCGGGCGTTATACGAAATTTACATTTTATCCGTCACAAACTTGACTTTGAATGGGCTATGGTTACCAATCAAGATGGCTTAGGAACAGACGTTTATCCTCAAGAAAATTTCGACAATGTTCAAGGCAAATTTATTCAAACTTTGGTCAACGAAGATATCACTTTTGATAAGGTTTTTATTGATAAATCATTTCCGGAGGAAAAATTAGAAACTCGCAAACCTAAAACTGGATTGCTAACCGAATACTTTTCGGAGGAATATAATTTAGCTGGCTCTTTTGTGATTGGCGACCGTTACACCGATGTAGAATTGGCCAAAAACCTAGGTTGCAAAGCCATTTTTATCAGCGATAATTCTGACATTCTGAAAGAAAAAAACCTGGAGGAATACTGCGCTTTGCAAACCACCGATTGGAATCGGATTACCGAATTTCTGTTTGCCGGCGAACGCACAGCAACAGTAAAAAGAACCACCAAAGAAACGGACATTTTGATTGAACTCAACTTGGACGGTTCTGGGAAATGTTCTATCAACACTGGCTTAAAATTCTACGACCACATGTTGGAGCAAATTGGTCGACATTCTGGTTGCGACTTGACAATTCAGGTGAAAGGCGACCTTGAAGTAGATGAACATCATACCATTGAAGACACCGCCATTGCCTTGGGCGAAGCATTCGGGAAAGCATTAGGAAACAAACGTGGCATTGAGCGCTACGGTTTTTGCTTGCCAATGGACGACTGCTTGTGCTCTGTAGCATTGGACTTTGGCGGACGCGCTTGGTTGGTTTACGATGCAGAATTCAAGCGAGAATACATAGGTGATTTACCAACCGAAATGATTTACCATTTCTTCAAATCATTGAGTGATGCCGCACGAATGAATCTGAATATCAAAGCAGAAGGAATAAACGAACACCACAAACTGGAAGGCATTTTCAAAGCATTGGCAAAATCAATAAAAATGGCTATTAAACGGGATATTTATCAATATGAATTGCCGAGTACCAAGGGAATTCTTTAGTTGAGAAATATTATTCTTTGGGACTATATCAATTAACTTTCTATTAATAAAAATCGGCTGAAATTCATTATGAAATTTAGCCGATAATCTTTAATATTAAAAGCAGGAGCTCCTTCCCCTGAGCACGCTTCGCCCAACGAGCCTAGATGACTAAGCCAGTTCTTAAAACTTCATATAAAAACCCACTTTCATCATTGTTTTTTTCAATTAATATGGGTTCAATCCTATCATCTATTTCTCTTCTTAGTTTCCATAGCAAAGGTGCATAAGTAAAGAAATCCTGACTTATTGAATTTACTATAATTGCAACATCAATATCACTGTCTGGTCTTTGGGTACCTTTTGCATAAGAACCAAAAAGAACCAATTTGTCAACATCAAAATGTTTGGAAACTAGCAATTTATAATCTAATAATTTGGTTATAATTTCTCTATTATCCATGATTTTAAGTTTTTGGTATTATCCAGAATTGATTGACATCTTTCTTTTGTCAAGCTCTTCATTAATTTTTCTTTGTGAGATGGATAACGAGCTTCAATATTCAAAGGTTCTAAAATGTCTATAAAATCTTTCAATTCGCTGGGCAGTAATTCATAGATGTTTGCCTTTTTTGATAAATACGTAAGGCTATGAGTAAAAGGAGCTGGCTCATCATTAAAAGCATTAAAATAAGCTTTCAGTATTTTTTCAATGGTTTGATGGCACATAAAACCCACATATAAATACCTGCCTGTTTGCATCATAGCCAAAGCAGTATCATAATCTGATAAATCGCTCCAATATTTTACTTTATCCATAGTTAATAATATATAGTATTGATAATCTGTACAAATATACTAACAACTTTCGACATAGATACCAAAAAGATGGGGTTAATTCTTTTAGAAAATATATTCGGCTGATATTCAATTTCTGAATAACAGCCGATTATCTTTTTAATATGGAAAGCGGGAGCTTTGCTTTTAGCACGACGAAGCGAAAGACGCTTCGCCGAAATAAGACCACCAAACTACGCTACGCTCAACGAAGGTAGGAGCCATACGCCGAACAAAAGAGAGCCTACGCTCAACTAGGATCAACAAATTATCATACAAACTATTAGGCAATTTGAATACTTTCGTGGTTTGGTAATTTAACTGATAAATTTACTTGTGCTTTTAGTGCTTCAAAAACCCGAAGTATGGTGGATAAGCGCACATCTTTTGCGTTGTTTTCAATTTTTGAGATTTGTGCTTTTTGAACGCCAATAAGCCTCCCAAGCTGTTCTTGTGTCAGGTTTTGTTCAACACGGGCATTTTTGATAATTTCTCCTATTATGTCTGCACGTAGCTCAAAATCAAAGCGTTCTCTTTCTATTGTTCCTGATTTACCGATATATTTATCGGTTATTTCTTCTAATGAGTATTTTTTCATTTTGTCCTCCTTTATTTATCTGTGTAGTAGGTTTTCATAACTTTCATTGCTTTGTCTAATTCTTGCTTGGGTACTTTCCAGTCCTACTTTACAAATCCATGGGTACAGACCACTATTTTAGGCTGCTTTGAATTTTTATCCATAAATGCAAGTAATCTGACTTG
>JBAXAD010000055.1:0-18076 GCA_037142715.1 Paludibacter sp.
AGTTTATTTTCTTGATATTCAACTGATTAACATTAAGTTTAACGAAGCATTGTCATGCAAACATGAATATTATGAGCGCAACTGTCTGAAAATCATTTTACCAAAGGTGAAATTTTAATCCGTTTTTTTAATCCGCCTTATCAGCGAAATCCGCGTTCTATTCTTTAATTTTCTTTTTGTGTAAATAAAATCGATAACTCACCAGAAACATTATAGAGCCAAAATAGAATTACATGTATGAAAATGATTAATGATTTATTTTTCTTTTCCTCACGCAATGATGCATTGGGAATATGTTTGAGTGGTGGCGGCGCTTTGGGTATTGCGCACATTGGCGTTTTGCAATCGCTCGAAGATCATGGTATTTTTCCGCAACATATTGTAGGATCTAGCATGGGCGCTATCATTGGAACTATTTATGCAGCAGGATATTCGCCCGCCGACATGTTGCAAATGATAAAAAACCAGAAGTTCTACAAAATCACTAAATTGATGACATTTCGACCATCCTTTCTAAAATCAGGATTGTCAAATCACATTATGTTGCGTGAATTTATGTTGGAATTAATTCCCCATAATACTTTTGAACAGCTGCAGAAAAAAATGCACATCTGCGTGGTAAACCTTAATACGGCAGAATGGGAAATAATTCATTCGGGCAATGAACTTGATCAATGGGTGGCTGCTTCGGCCACTATTCCAGGCATTTATGAAACGATTAAGGTGAATGACATATATTATGTTGACGGTGGATTGCTGAATAACATGCCCGCCCAAGGTTTAGAGGACTACTGTCAGAACATAATTGGCGTGGATGTTATACCGCACATTGTGCCTAAAGAGCTGAATAAACCCATAGATACCGTTGCGTTTTCGGTGCGAGCCGTACAACATCAAAATTCTAAGGAAGGACGTGATTTGTGCCGTTTTTTAATAGAACCTCGTGCTGTTGAGGAGTTCAACGAGTTTAGTTTTGATGCCTATCAAACTATTTATCAATATGGTTACAGTGCAGCAACAAAATATATTGTAGAGAATCCAGGAATGATGAAGTTGGCAAAATAAACCCACAGACTGCTAAAGTTGGAATTGTGAGATACGACTTGATAATAATAAATAAAGTTAAATGAGAGTTTTAATTTGTAATCAATACAACTTTGTTGATTGTTCCTCGTTTTAAAATTATATTTACAATAAACAAAGCAAAGATGAAAAACAAAGCAAAAACTTATTTTTTCCGTTCATTCATTTTAGGAGTATTATTGGTTGGAGCAATTAGTTGTACTACTACGAATCCCCCAGTGAATGCAACAACTGGAGCAACCTCAACTTATCCTAAAAAATAAGTTTAAGAATGCTCGGCAAGTAATGATTCGTTTTCTTGCTACCAATACTTAATTTTGAAACTATCCTGTTATTTTTGTTTCAATATTTCAAAATTATTCTTTTGTCAATTGTTTTAATCGTCCCTGATATGACTGCCAATAATTTCTTTTGGTAGTATTGTTAAGGAATGAAGCAGTTATCATTTTATCAATGATTGTCGATTTTGATAACATCAGTTCCATAATATCATCAAAAATCTTTTTGCTAATTCCAGCACTATCAGCAAGTTTTGCAAATTGTACACTTATTTTCCCTTGAGTCAGGTTTTTTGGTAATAACCCTTCATCCAAAGCAAAGTCTTTATCATCTACATGAATGTGGCTGTTAAGGAGGTCATAAGCAGGACTTAATCTATAATCTCCCATTGGCGTTTCAAGTAAAGAGAAGTTTTTTAAATGCGCATCTCCATTTGAAAACAAATAATTAAAAATTAGTATTTTCAATAGTTTTGGTGCCTCTATTTTGTAAGTTGATAAATGTGTCTGCATTATTTGAAATAAATCTAAATAATTTCCCAGATACTTGTAATGTTCCCCATGAGTTTGTGGCGTTCTACCAGCCAAGGATGCAAAATCGTCCTGAGCAAGTTTTGTGCCGTCATCTTTAACATCAAAACGCTTGGTGATGTATGCAGGAGCACCATTTTTAAAGAATATCAATGCGTTTTCTGCAGTTTCAATACCATACACTTGCCGTGCAATTTGCATGGTTAAATGTTCATTGGCTGGCATTTGGTCTTGATGCTTGCCCGCACTTGGAATTGGTTTCAGAATATATGTACCACGCTTATTTTCATTGATGAGTCTTATTTTGTTTTTTTCGAGTAAAACAGAGAATTTTTCCTGTACGCCTGAAATAGACATGCATTTTCGGTTTTGTTCAAAAAGTTCATCTGTCTCTGGATTGGACGTGGGTGAATCGTAAGCCAATACATGATTAACAGATTTACCTTGAAAAACTCTTTTCAAGCATGTTCTACTGTAGGTATTAAAACCTTCAGCCAATGTGCCGGGGCAGTATTTTATTTCGGGTAAACTCATTACTTTTCTGTTTTTATAACTCTTACAGCGCCTATACTGTCATATTTTGCAGTAATCATCAGTAAACCAAAGTCATCCGCAGTATCAATTTTATTCAATTTACATATCACTTGTTTGTTAGAACCTTCAGGTAGCATGTTGAAAAAAAAAGGGAATAAAAATTTTGAATGAAACTGTTGTTCACTTTTAGGCAGGGTCAGACTGATACTTGGTTTATCCTTATTTGCCAACCATATATCGTGGTAACTGAATGTAAATGAACCATCATCATGTTGAGTTAAAATGCCAGCTTCCTCATCTTTGAATAATACTTTTGCTTCTCTCATTTGCTACCTGATATGTTTTTGAGTTTCAGACTTACTTCCATTCCGAGTACTTCGGCTATTTTTTGTAGAGTAAGAAGCGTTGGATTTCCTTTTCCGCTTTCAAATTGCTTGAGCGTTCTTAAACCAACACCCGAAAGTTCAGCTAAGGTTTCCTGTGTTACTTGCAACACTTCCCTTCGGTCTTTTATTGTTTTAATCAATTCTGTATAGTGCATTGTATGGCTCTTTTTTACGCAAAAGTACAATAAAATCTGTCAATTGCACTATAAAGAGCAATAAATAGCACTTTATCGTGTATTCCGATGTGTTTTTGTATTGTAATACATAAAATAGTGTATTATATAGCACTATTTGCTGTTTTTTTTAGTTCTGCTTTACTAAAATAAAACTTGAAAATACTTTAACCACAATAGACACAGTAGAAAATAACTAATAATGATAAAGAGGACACATTAGGTAAATACCTATCGGTATTAAAAAAAATAATATGCTTTATTAATGCTGAAAGCATTATTTCTATTGTGAACTATTCATTCTATTGTGGTTAAATCTTTAATTTGGTAAAGTAGAATTAGAAGCTGTTATTATTGATTTGGTGGCAAACAATTTTAATCCGCCATTGGCAATATCACCGTAAAAGTAGCTCCTTCATTTTTCTTGCTTTCAAAAGAAATGCTGCCGCCCGAAAGTTCCACAATGTTTTTCGAGATGGCCAGTCCCAGACCCATACCGGTGGTTTTGGTTGTGAAATTGGGAGCAAAAAGCTTGTCGTGTGCTTCGTCAATAATCCCAATGCCGTTGTCTTTTATTTTGATGATTACTTTTTTATCCTCGGCTTGTAGGTACACTTTTATTTTCCCCTTTCGCTCTGCAGGAATGGCTTGGATGGCATTTTTCAGCAAGTTGTTGAATACTTGCACCAGTTGTTCTGGGTCGGCAAACACATACACATTCATTTCCGCACCATGATATTCTATTTGAACTTGCTCGTGATTATTGATAAATAATTGTACCACCGAGTTGAGTTTTGCGGCCACATCTACGCGCTCGAAATTGGCTTCGGGCATGCGTGCAAAATCCGAAAATGTGCCAGCAATCCGCGACAAATTGTCAATTTGCTCAATAAGCATCACTGCTGATTTCTCAAAATAGGCATCAAACCGTCCATCGTTCATGTTTTTGGTGCGTTGCAGTTGTTGTATCGTCAACTTCATGGGCGTGAGCGGATTGTTGATTTCGTGCGCCACCTGTCGTGCCATCGATTTCCATGCCGATTCGCGCTCCGATTTTGCCAAAAGCGTGGCACTTTGCTCCAACTCATCAATCGTGCGGTTGTATTGCAGCACCAACTGTCCAATTTCATCGTTTAGCCGGTAGTCAATTTTCTCGTTTCTACGTCCCAAGCGCATTTCTTTCAACTTGTTTTCTAGCATGTTGAGTGGTGCCGAAAGTTGTTTCCCAATAAACAAACTTACCAATATTACCAATACAATTATGATTAGATAAATGTGAATGATAACCGCCAAAAAGCCTTCTATTTCATTTCTAATCTCGTCCTGACTGAAAAATTGTGGCACCGCAATGTAACCTATTTGCAAGAAGTCGCCGTTGTAAAAATCGGTGTAACCTGTGAGGTAATTCAGTTTTCCAATGTGTTCGTACTGGTTCATATTGGCCTTCTGAGTGAAGAATGGAGTTGGTGCTATCCTGTTGCTAATGAGTTTCTTGTTGAAAATAATTGGTTGAGAACTGCCCACCAACACACCTCGATTGTCGTAAACATGTATGTCGGTATGGTAGGTATATGACAATTCCTGAAGGTCGAGATTCAAGGCTTGCATATTCTGGGCAGTCAAATCCTGATTCCAATAATACATGTCTTGCAGCGCCTTTTGAATGTAGCTTTTTTTACTTTCAAGGTTTGCAATCTGTTCTTGCTGGTATTTTTTCTCAATGAAGTTGACTGATACATAAAATATCAGTAAGAAACTGATAATGAGTAAAGAAATAAAAGCATATTGGAATTTTGCGGTCAAACCAATCCGATAATTTCCTTTTCGGTTTGCAATTGAAAATCCCCAAACAATCAGGCAGCAAATAGAAAAATACGCCAAAAATGTGTAGGTAAAATAGAGCAAATAGGCGGTTGGCTCATGCTCTTGTTGCTCTGTAATAACGATTTGAGTTTTATTATTTGGTGCGTACACATAATGAATTCTATTGTTGTAAACCACCGTAAAAAAATCGGATGAACGCTTTGTTATCCAGTTGTTATTGACCGGAAATTCAACCTTGCCAGATGAATAAACCAGTTTTTGTCGTTCATATTTTGCTATGGCAATGTCGAGTTGCGTTTGAATGTCGGGCGATGTTCCAATTAATAAGTTCGGGAAACTGTAACTTTTAAAGTTTCTGCGTGGATAGAACTCCATAAAGAATAAAATGCTGTCATTCTTATTCGTTTTTGCCTGAAATTCACCTATATAGGCCATGTTGTTTTCGTTCGACGGAACACTAAAGAAGTGGGTATTTTTAATACGTGTACCACCCGACGAAATGAATTTTTCGTAGACATTGTACAAATCGGAATGTATGCGCGCTGCGTTTAATCGCATGTCATATTTGTTCCAAAAGCCTCGCAGGTAGGTTTTGTTCAAGTATTCGTTGGCAATGGATAATGAGTCCGTTTTTACTGCTAATTTCCCAATTTTTCTGTCGTTTAAAATTTGAATATCAAGCTCTTCCAATAAAATGTCAGCCATTCGGTCATTCTCGGTATTCCCGTTGATAGCAATGTTTTGTGCCAATATTTTATATTTGTCATACTTCTTATTGTTGTTGATAATTATCGAATTGTAAATAATAAAAGCAGTAAAAATAAAAGTCCAAAAGGCGATAAAGCCATACACTTTATTGTATTTTGGCAATATGAAAAAAGCGTAGAATGCAATCCAAAGCGCAATGTAAGAAATACTTATGCGTACTGCTTCATAGGGGAAATAAAAGAAACAGCTTAGAAATAACACTGCCGAAAGTACACATTCTATATAAAAAACTTGTTTGAGTCGATGATTGGTTTTAAACCACTTGTGGGTTTTGAGGAACATCAAAACCAAGCTGATTCCCCATAATAATATTAGGAAATGAATCCAAATTTTGATGACCGAAAAATCATTGAACTGAAGAATAGCGAGTTGAATACTTGAATGATAAATAAGACCGCTCAACAAATAATACACCAATCCAAAGTACAATGTGTACATTATCAGCAGAGTAACCCGACCAATTACAGTTTGAATGCTATTGGTGTTTACATAAAAATAAAACAAATAGATACTAGCCAATAAATATCCCGTAGCAACCGAAAGGTGACAGATGGAAGTAAGCAGTGGATTGGAAGCATACTGAAACGGACTGAAAAGCTTGTTCAGAAATAGCACATCAGGTATATTGAAGTACAAACATAAAGCAATAAAAGTGCCCACGCCAAACGTTATTGCAACAAAGTTTTTTAGGCTAAGTACTTTTTTATGAATGATATAAGCTGCATTAGCATAGAGAATGAAAAATATGAGAAAAGCCAATGCGTAGCCAATGAACCCAATAAAAGACCAGCTTTCTGCGTAGATAGGGTTTTGTGGTTTGGATAGTGAAAATAAATATTCGCTATGAGAGCAAAATACAGCCAGTTTATCTGATTTCTTCCCGTTCACAATTTGAACTTGTTTGTCAACTTCAAATCCTCGTGAAAAACCATTCACCAGCTCATTGTTTTGATAAGGATAATTACTTTTTATTGAAATAAGTGCCAATATTTTTGTTGAGTCGTAAGAAATTAAATGGCTCACACAATGGGCATTGGGGAGTAATATGTAATGCCAGTCGGTAGAGTTTGGCAGTTTTAGATTGCTAATGTCTAAGTTGTTGTCAGACCAAAATACCAACTCGCCTTTTTCGAAAACATAATAGCTAATATCGTTGTTGGCAAAAGGAAAATGAATTAAAGAATCGACAGACGTATGAACAATAATTTGTTTTAAATCCTCTAATGTTTTGGCTGCTTCTTTCTCTTTTAGAATGAGTTGAGTTTGAAATTTCTCAGTGTTTATTGCATGTCGTGGTGAAGAATTGTAAAAATAATCGCACACCAAACCCGTGGCAATGCTTATTAGCAAAGCAATAACTGCGAAACGCAGATAATTCGAGTGCTTTTTATTTGAATTATTCATTCTTAAAAAATAGTTTAAAACCGTACTTGGGTCTCGCGATATCCATATCGGAATATGATAAATTAATGTTTGATGTGAATTTTCAAATCTTCAAACTCTCAAATCTTCAAACTCTTAATAAAGAACTATTCATGATGATAAGGTTCCCCCTTCAAAATCGTCATGGCTCTATAAAGTTGCTCCACAAATATCAAACGTATCATTTGGTGCGAAAATGTCATGGCCGACAGCGAAATCTTTCCGTTGGCACGAATGTAAACTTTTTCCGAAAAGCCATACGGCCCACCCACTACAAAAAGCAAGCGCTTGTGCGATGCCAGCATTTTCTTGGAAATGAATTCCGAAAAGCCCATGGATGTATATTGTTTCCCTTTTTCGTCCAACAAAACAACTTCGTCGTTTGTTTCAAATTGTTTCAATATTAATTCACCTTCTTTTTCTGTTTGCTCTGCAATGGATAAGTTTTTGGTGTTTTTTAATTCGGGAATCACCAGCATTTCGAAGGGAATATAAAATTTTAATCTGTTTTGATATTCTTCCTGAAGTTTTATAAGCTGCAAATTGGTAGATTTACCTACAGTTAATAGTATTATTTTCATTGATTTAATTATTTTTCTAAGAATTGGCTTGTTTTTTGTTGACTATTAATATCAGTAAAAAAATAGGACTACAATAAATTAAAAAGTGTACTTTTGTAGACTGATTTCAAAATGCAATGCAAATATGGCGTTTTTTAACGACAATTCAGTTGCAATGAACAATGTTTTTACAAAAAACTATTCAAAATGAAAACAATTAAACTATTTCTGTTCAGTTTCTTGCTTTTTACGGCAATTCCTTTATTGCATGCACAATCTCAGGAAGTGCCCGCTGGAATTATTTCTGCACTAAACGATGGTAATGCCGGAAGTCTTTCGGCCTATCTAAATGCCAACGTAGAATTGGTGATTGGTGCTCAAAACGATGTGTTTAGCAAGCAACAAGCCACTGGAATTATTTCCGATTTTTTCCGTAAAAACCGTGTCAATGGATTTGAATTGCTGCACAAAGGTAACAAAGATGCTGCTAGTTTTGCCATTGGAACGCTGAAAACTGCTTCGGGAGCTTACCGTGTATATGTATTAACCCGCAAAAACGAAATTCAACAATTAAGAATAGAACCTTCAAATGACTAAAGAATTTAAACAACTTATTGCACTCTGGTTTGCCGAAGATATTGGCGACGGTGACCACACAACCCTTTCGTGTATTCCTGTTACAGCATTGGGAAAATCTCAATTAATCGTTAAACAAGATGGTGTTTTGGCGGGCGTTGATGTGGCTCGGAAAATCTTTCACGCCTTTGACCCCGAACTTCAAATGACCGTTTTTATTGAAGATGGCGCAGAAGTAAAGGTTGGTGATATTGCATTTGAGGTAGAAGGCAAAATTCAGTCGCTCCTGCAAACCGAACGCTTGATGCTCAACATTATGCAGCGGATGAGTGGCGTGGCAACTCGTACTCGTCAATACGTGAAAATGCTGGAAGGTACCAAAACTCAAGTGCTCGATACACGCAAAACTACTCCTGGTTTGCGCTTGCTTGAAAAGGAAGCAGTGAAAATTGGTGGCGGTGTAAATCATCGTATCGGGCTGTATGACATGATTTTATTGAAAGACAATCATGTTGATTTTGCAGGAGGTATTAAAAAAGCCATCAATCGTGCACAAAAATACTCGAAGGATCATAGCAAGGATTTAAAAATTGAAATTGAAGTGCGTACTTTTGATGAATTGGCTCAGGTACTGGAAGTGGGAGGTATCGACCGCATTATGCTCGACAATTTTACACCCGAAAATACCCGCAAAGCGGTAGAAATTATTGCAGGAAAATACGAAACCGAATCTTCGGGCGGTATCACCTTTGATACATTAAGGGAATATGCCGAATGTGGCGTGGATTATATTTCGGTGGGAGCTTTGACACATTCTGTGAAAAGTCTGGATATGAGTTTTAAGGCATTATAATATCACTCTATAATAAAAAAGCGACTGGTTCTAATTTGAATCAGTCGCTTTTTTCTTATTTTAAAAATCCTTGTTCCTTCAATACATCCAAAAATTTTTCGGAGAAGAATTCATTGTTTTTTTTAGAATAACGTATGTCTGTAAAGACTTGTGCCAATGTTTCTTTGTTGTTTTCGGCTACAAAGTCTTTGTAGAATTGGCTGTTTTCCTTTTCAGCATAAAGTTGGTCAATAAGGGTAGGAGTGAAGTCTGTATAAGTTTCACGATGCACCACTGCAGCCAATGGTAATCGGTCAGTTTGTTCGGGTATTGTTTCAGGATAACCAACTGTTATGGTGGTAATTGGCACAACCAATTTTGGCAATTTCAGCACGTCAATAATTTCTTTGGCATTATAAGTAGTCGTGCCCAAATAACAAATCCCCAAACCAACACTTTCTGCAGCAATGCAAAAAGTCTGTGCAGCTATCGTAGCATCGATGGCAGCAGCCATAAACGATTGAAAATTGTCATAACCAGGTTCCGCTTGTCGTAGCTCACACCATTTCGAAAATCGGTTGAAGTCGGCACAAAAAGTGAGCACAACTGGTGCTTGTGTTACCATGGGTTGGTTGAAATGTGCTGGTGCCAATTGCTGTTTAATGATGGCATCGGTTGTTACTACAATGCTGTATACTTGCATATTTCCAGTGTTGGAAGCACGACAAGTAGTTTCAAGGAGTTGGTCAAGAAGCTCTGGAGCAATGGTTTGGCTGCTGTATTTGCGAATGGTGCGGTGTTGGTTGAGCATGATTTTAGTTGACAGTTGATAGTTGATAGACTTTTGCAAAGGTATAAAAAATGTTCTTTGTTATATAATTTCCGAACGATAGAATGAACCTAACATTGAAATTGAATTTTTTACTAAAGACGCATTTTGTCAGAAAATTAAGTTTTAATAGAACTGTCAATTGTCAACTGATAACAGTCAACTATTAAACTATTCCCTGTGCCAACATTGACCTTGCTACTTTCATAAATCCAGCAATATTAGCACCTTTCATATAGTTGATATAACCATCAGCTTCACGGCCATGTTTTACACATTGGCTATGTATTTCACTCATAATTTGATGCAATTTGGCATCCACCTCTTCGGCTGTCCATGTTAAATGCATTGCGTTTTGCGACATTTCCAAACCTGAAGTTGCCACTCCGCCAGCATTTACCGCTTTGCCTGGCCCGTACATTATTTTGTGCGAAAGTAGCAGTTCGATGGCTTCGGGAGTACATCCCATATTTGAAATTTCACCCACGCAAATCACCCCATTTTCTATCAATTGTTTTGCATCTTCCTCATTTAGTTCGTTTTGTGTGGCACAAGGCAAGGCAATATCCACTTTCAATTCCCATGGGCGACGGTCAGCTACAAACTTTTCTCCAAATTTTTCGGCATAAGGTTCCACAATGTCATTGCAGGTGGCGCGCAATTCGTGCATATATTCAATTTTTTCACCCGAAATGCCTTTCTCGTCATAAATATATCCGTCAGGGCCAGAAATAGACACCACTTTTGCGCCCATTTCTGTAGCTTTTATAGCTGCTCCCCATGCCACATTTCCAAAACCAGAAATAGCTACAGTTTTGTCCTTAATACTCTTACCAGCAGTTTCCAGCATTTGTTTTACAAAATACAATCCACCAAATCCAGTTGCTTCTGGACGAATAAGCGAACCACCGAATTCCAGATTTTTTCCTGTCAATACTCCCGTATTTACCCTTGCCAATTTCCTGTACATGCCATACAAATATCCAATTTCACGCGCTCCCACACCTATATCGCCAGCAGGAACATCAGTGTCGGCACCAATGTATTGCCAAAGTTCAGTCATAAAAGCTTGGCAGAATCGCATTACTTCAGCATCCGATTTTCCACGTGGATTGAAATCCGAACCGCCTTTTGCACCACCCATTGGAAGTGTTGTAAGGGCATTTTTGAAAATCTGCTCAAATCCCAAGAATTTCAGTATAGATAAATTTACTGAAGCATGAAACCTCAAACCGCCTTTGTATGGGCCTATGGCATTGTTGAACTGAATGCGATAGCCAAGATTTACTTGCACTTCGCCACGGTCGTCGACCCATGGCACTTTGAAGGTGAAAATCCTATCTGGTTCCACCAATCTTTCCGCAATTTTGGCCTTTTCAAATTCGGGATGTTCGTTATAAACTTCTTCTATTGTGCTTAAAACCTCGCGTACAGCTTGCAAATACTCCGATTCCCCTGGATGCCTTGCCTCCAAGGTTTGCATTAGTTTTTCGATTTTCATATTATTCGTATTTTAAGGATTGTATCAGTATTTCCTGTTGACTTTATTTTAAAATTCAAAACAATCTAAGATTGTCAAATAGTAAACAAAAGATATTAAATTAACTATAAATAAATGGTTTGCCTTGTGGTTTTGAATGCTTTGGCTTTATTGCAATGTCTTTTCGATTCGGCTACAAGTTTAGCCCTTTTATTTGTAATAATCAAATGTTTAGCCCACTTTTTTTTGTTTAATTTTCAAAACCCTTCTGCAATTTTTGGGATTGATTTGATAGTATCTTTTGAATGTATTTATTATTGACCATTAAATGCCTATCTTTCAATGAATAAAGTCAAATAATTGCGTGATAAAATTAAACAGTATAAAACTTTTTTATCAGAATTATGCCGTCCACTTTACCCGTTTCTGTTTGTGTTTTTATAACGTTAAGTCATTCTACTACGCCAATAAAATTTTGTATCTTTGCGCTCTATTTGAAACTGCTTTTATTCAATGGTTTGTGAATAGTTTAAATTGGAGTTTCAACTCATAATTCTGTATAAATTCTAGTGTTTGTGCGAAGACTAATTCTTATTTTTCTGTCATCATATTTAATTATTTCTGTTTTTGGACAAGCTGTTGTTTCAAAAGCTAAGTATGTGAAAACATGGAAAGTATCTGACCGTTTTGCAGTGGTTGATTCTATTCCTGTGGACACATTGCATGTTAATTATCAGGATGCTAACTTGATAGATAGATTTAGTATTGCCAATTCATATACTGGAAATTTGGGTTCACCAATTCAATCTAAATTGTATTTTGATAGACCAGCCAATACCGATTTTATCTTCTCAAATGCCTATTTCCCCTATTTGATGAACATTCATACTGCTACATTTTATAATACCAAAACACCTTTTTCAAATTTGGATTATGTAACTGGAGGGACGAAATTTAGAGAAGAAGACCACGTTAAATTTTTATTTACTGCCAATGCCAATAAAAAGTTAAACATTGGAACTACTCTCGACTTTATTTATGCTGGTGGGGAATATGCTAATATAGCGGTTCAACGGTTTAATGGCTCATTATTTGGCACTTACAATGGCAAACATTATAATGCTACAGGTTTATTGACTACCAACAATTTAAGTAATTTCGAAAGTGGAGGTATTACAAATTCTTCATATATTACAAATCCAGTAGGGATTGAAAACAAAGATATTCCAACAAATACTAAGGGTTTTGGTAATTACAAGCAAAATCAATTTTACTTTAATCAACAGTATAGTGTTGGTTTTGAGCGTCCTATAAGAGTTAATGCAGATTCTGTACGAATGGATTATGTTCCTGTAACTCGGTTTGCCCATACTTTAAACCTGAGTGATGTGCGAAAACGGTATTATGAATTAACTCCAGATACTGCTTTTTATAAAAGCACTAAAAATCTGACACTTACCAATGATACCGCTTCATTGCAGACTTTTACTAACAATTTTTCCATTAGCATGGAAGAAGAATTTAATAAATGGATGCGGTTTGGATTGACGGCATTTATTGAAAATGAGGTGCAACGATATACTTATACGGAAAGCGATTTGCTGAATAGAAAATTCCTATCTTCCACAAAACTGGGGGGTATTTTGTCTAAACAACGTGGTCAAAGGTTTAGGTACAATGTGTTGGGTGAGTTGAGTTTCGTTGGATATAAGGCTGGCGATTTTTTGTTGGATGGAAATGTAGGTGGCTTTTTCAAACTCTGGAAAGATAGTATTTCATTGGTTGCCAAGGGTTTTATTCGTAGCGATAAACCGTCCTGTTTTTTACAAAATTATCAATCCAACCACTTTGTGTGGAATAATGATTTCGACAATATTTATCGTACACATATAGGCGGAACCTTCTCTATTCCAACTCGTTTGTTTTCATTGGATGTGTCAGTTGAGAACCTGACCAAATATATTTATTTTAATGACGATGCTATGCCAACCCAGTATTCAGGAAATATTCAAGTATTGGCAGCTAATTTTAAACAAGATTTTCATGTCGGTGCGCTGACCTTGGAAAATAATATGGTGTATCAAATCAGCTCAATGCCTGGAGTTTTACCGCTTCCGGCCTTGACACTTTTTCATAATTTATATGTAACCACCAAATGGTTCAGCGTTTTAAGTATTCAATTGGGTGCCAATGTGCGGTATCATACTGCCTATTATGCACCCACTTATATGCCTGCCACAGGTCAGTTTTACACACAATCAACAACCGAAATTGGCAATTATCCAGTAGTTAATGCCTATTTGAATTTTCACTTGAAGCGTACACGATTTTTTGTTGAGTATTATCATGTTAATAATTTCTTTATGAATGGGGCGTATTTTTCTATGCCCAATTATCCGATTAATCCTCATATTATGAAAATGGGATTGTCATGGAATTTTTATGATTAAATGTCTGATTGATAAATTTTTATGATTGAAAACTTGCAATTTATATGCTTATGAAATTCGACATTAAAAATGAATTTGTGAACAATAAAAAGAGAATAAGTATTGTTCTTGGTGCTTTGGTTCTACTGATTGTTTTAGGATTGTGGTTGCGTTATTTCAAGAACCAAATTCACGATTTGCCTGATATTCTGGCCGCTGGAAGAATTACTGTTGTTATTGACAGTACATCAATAGGTTTTTCTGTGGTAGGTGATAATGTTTCAGGTTTTCAGTATGAAATAGTGAAAGCTTTTGCCGATAGTTTAGGTGTTGAGCTGGTTGTTGTAGAAGAAAATGATTTACAAGCATCTATCGAAGGTCTTAAAAATCGCGATTATCAAATTATTGCCGATTTTATTCCTGTTACCAATGAATGGAAAAACGAAGTTTTGTTTACAACTCCGCTTCTTAGCTCACATCAGGTTTTGGTTCAGCGTTTTACAAACGATTATACCAAAGAAATTGCTATTAAAAAGCAAACTGATTTGGCCAATGATACTATTTATATTCCCATTCATTCACCAAATAAAATCATTTTGACGCATCTTTCCTCCGAAATTGCTGATTCAATTAGCATTTTGGAACTGAATTTAAGTGCCGAACAAATAGTACGACAGGTTGCTAACGGAAAAGTAAAGTATACAATTTGTGGCGAACTATTTGCTGAAAAATTAAAATCAAAATACCCAAATATTGATGTTTCATTGCCCATTGGTTTTGAACAACAACAAGCTTGGGCAGTAAATAAGAAATCACCCATACTGCTCGAAAAACTGAATGAATTCCTTGATGATTTTATTGGCAGTTCTGCCTATTGGGAAATTTATAGAAAGTATTATTGAAGAGAGAAATCTTCAAACTCTCAAATCTTCAAACTCTTAAATTATGCCTTTAAACATACCATTCACCTTGCCCGCCGTAGATGTTCTTCGTGAAGAGAATATCTTTGTAATGGATTCTGAACGAGCTTCGAGTCAGGAAATTCGTCCGCTTAAAATAGTGATTTTGAACTTAATGCCAGTTAAAATTACTACAGAAACGGATTTGATACGCTTGCTTTCCAATTCACCGCTTCAGATAGAAATTGACTTTCTGCACATCGAAAGTCATACTTCCAAAAATACGCCCATTGAGCATCTGAATATGTATTATAGAAACTTTGATGAAATACGCGAAAGTAATTATGACGGCATGATTATTACTGGTGCGCCCATCGAACAGCTTGAATTTGAGGAAGTAACCTATTGGTCAGAAATCACTGAAATTTTCGATTGGGCAAAAACGCACGTCACATCATCGCTGTTTATTTGTTGGGCGGCGCAAGCAGGTTTGCATCATTATTATGGAATAAACAAATATCCGCTTGACGCAAAAATGTTTGGTGTGTTCGAGCATATTACTCACGAGCAACACAATCCTATTTTTCGTGGATTTGATGACGTATTTTATGTGCCGCACAGTCGCCATACCGAAGTGCGTGCCGAAGATATTCGCCGTGTGCCTGAGCTAACTTTACTATCGGAATCACCTGAATCGGGTGTTTATATGGTTATGGCTCGCAATGGTCGTGAGCTCTTTATCACAGGTCATTCGGAGTATTCACCTGGGACTTTGGATGGAGAATACAAACGCGATGTGGCCAAAGGTTTGCCTATTAATATCCCAAAAAACTACTACCGCGACAACGACCCAAACAACGAGCCGCTGGTTCGCTGGAGAAGTCATGCCAATCTGCTTTTTACCAATTGGTTGAACTACTTTGTGTATCAAGAAACGCCTTATGATTTGAGCAAGATTCATTAGACCCCTAAAAACTCCTAAGAACCCCTAGCCCCTGAAGGGGAACTAAATTACTTCATTCGACTTAAATATCGCACAAACTTTTGCTAAATATGAATACCAAAGACTTGAAGGATAGAGAAATCAATACTAGCTTAGTTCCCCTTCAGGGGCTAGGGGTTTCAAGGGGTCGTAATATCGAACTTCTCTCTCCTGCTCGTGACCTCGAATGTGGTTTGGCAGCCATCAATCATGGAGCTGATGCAGTGTATATTGGTGCTCCGCAATTTAGTGCGAGGTCTGCTGCTACCAATTCCGTGGAAGACATTGCAAAACTGGTGAAGTATGCCCATTCCTATCGCTCCAAAGTATTGGTGGCTGTGAATACAATACTTACAGATGAACAATTGCCGGAAGCTGAAAAGCTGATTTGGGAAGTGTACAATGCTGGAGCTGATGCATTGATAGTTCAGGATATGGGGATTTTGAAACTTGATTTGCCGCCCATTGCACTTCATGCCAGCACACAAACTGACAATAGAACGGTTGAGAAAGTGAAGTTCTTACAAGATGTAGGTTTTTCCCGTGTTGTGTTGGCACGCGAACTTTCATTGAAGCAAATTACCGAAATAGCTGCACAAACAAATGTTGAATTGGAAGCCTTTGTACATGGTGCTTTGTGTGTGAGTTATAGCGGACAGTGTTACATGAGTCAGGAAAATTTCGGACGCAGCGCCAACTGTGGGAATTGTGCTCAGGAATGTCGCATGCCCTATCATTTGTTGGATGCAGATGGAAATGTTTTGTTGAGGAACAAACATTTATTATCCATCAAAGACTTGGATTTATCCAATTCATTGTTGGAAATGATGGATGCCGGTATAACGACTTTTAAAATTGAAGGAAGACTTAAAAATCCAGATTACGTGAAGAATGTAACCAGCCATTATCGCAAAAAGCTGGATGCTATTTTGGATGGCAGCACGAAGTACAAAAAAGCTTCTGCGGGAAAAACGACTTTCTTTTTTGAGTCAAATCCAGAGAAAAGTTTTAGACGTAGCAATACCGATTTCTTTTTACACGAACGGAAAGCAGATATCGTTCAGCTAGATACGCCCAAGTCGATGGGTGAGCCAATTGGCAAAGTGACTTATATTGGACGTAACTTTTTTGAAGTTCACAATGGTTCAGTCCTGAATAACGGAGATGGACTTTGTTTTATTAATAAACATGGTGACTTGACTGGATTTCGAGTGAACCGAGTGGAAAGAAAGCAGATATTTCCCGCCGAAATGCCTAAAATCACTGATGGCGTGATGCTATATCGTAATCAAGACCAGGCTTTTGAGAAAATTCTGAAAGGGAAAACTGCTGAAAGAAAAATTGCTTTACAATTGCTTTTCAAGGAAATTCCCACTGGTTTTTCTATCCAACTGACTGATGAAGAAGGTATTTCATGCCTGTTTGAAGCTGAATGCGAAAAGCAACCAGCTCAAAAACCAGATGCGGTTAATGACAATATAAAAAACCAGCTTTCGAAACTTGGAAATACCATTTATGAAGCGCAAGATGTTGAAATTCAAATTGATGAGCCTTGGTTTTTCCCAGCTTCGCAACTCAGTGAATGGCGCCGATTGGCAGTGGAGCAATTGGATGACGTAAGAGAAAAATCATATGTTCGTCGCTCAAGAAAAGAAGCTATTCCTGCTGTTTTTCCTGCTAAAAAGTTAACTTATCTTGGAAATGTGGTGAATGCGCAAGCTGAAAGTTTTTACCGGGAGCATGGTGTAGAAGAAGTTGAGCCAGGATTTGAAGTGAAAGCGCAAGATGGTGTGCCGCTGATGTTATGCAAACATTGCATAAAGTTCACAATGGGTTGGTGTCCGAAGAAAGGTTATAAAGCTACTTTTAAAGAACCGCTTTTGATAAAAAACAATGACCAGTATTACGAGCTGACCTTCGACTGCAAAAACTGTGAAATGCTGATTAGCAAGACCATAAAAACTGATGTGAACTTTTAAACTAGAATATCCCAAAATCAAATTCATTAAGAATTGATTTTGGGATATTTTAGTTAGTGCTTTCTAGCTTATTTGTTTTTAATTGCTTCCACAATTTTCAATTCAAGTTCTTCTGCTAATTCAGGGTTCTCCTTAATCAATGTTTTAGAAGCATCGCGACCTTGAGCCAATTTGGTTTCACCGTAACTGTACCACGAACCGCTCTTTTTGATAATGCCGTATTCTACGCCCATGTCAACTATTTCGCCTGTTTTAGAAATTCCTTCACCAAACATAATGTCAAATTCTGCTTTGCGGAATGGTGGTGCCACTTTGTTTTTTACCACTTTCACACGAGTTTGGTTACCAATCACTTCATCACCATCTTTCAACTGACCAATACGGCGAATATCCAAACGAACTGAAGCGTAAAATTTCAATGCGTTACCACCGGTTGTAGTTTCAGGATTTCCGAACATAACACCGATTTTTTCACGCAATTGATTGATAAAGATACAAGTAGTGTTTGTTT
>JBAXAD010000056.1:0-17804 GCA_037142715.1 Paludibacter sp.
GTGATTGCAATTGCAATTGCTCAAAATGTGCCACTTTATGGACAGACTCTAATTAGTCATAAAAAAATAGTGTTTTGTGTCGTGCGCGATATATATTGTCTACTTTTGTATCGCAAACGATAAAAAAACACATTTAAAATTTTACAAATAATATGGATACAAATTTTCATCAATTTAAGGCTACTACCTTGCAAGGCAAGGAAATTGATACAGATATATATAAAGGGAAAGTTGTTTTGGTAGTTAATACTGCGAGTAAATGTGGATTAACTCCTCAATACGAAGGATTAGAAAAACTTTATAAAGACTACAAAGACAAAGGATTAGTGATTTTGGGTTTTCCGTGCAATCAATTTGCTGGTCAAGAGCCAGGTACAGAAAAGGAAATTGCAGAGGGCTGTCTCATAAATTATGGAGTATCGTTTCCCATGTTTTCAAAAATCAATGTGAATGGCGAAAATGCACATCCAATTTACAAATACCTAAAGAAAGAATTGACTGGAACATTGGGCAAGGATATTAAATGGAATTTTACAAAGTTTATAGTGGATAAAAATGGGAAACCATTTAAAAGATTTGGACCAACTACTAAGCCAGACAAACTTCGCAAAGACATTGAAAAGCTATTAGCATAATTTGAACTAATTAAAATATTAGGAAATGAGCTACGAGCAATTAAAACTTGAAAATCAAATTTGTTTCCCACTTTATGCCGCCTCTCGCTTGATAACAAGAGCTTATCAGGATGATTTGGATGCATTGGATATTACCTATCCACAGTACTTGGTGCTGATGGTGCTTTGGGAATTTGAAGAACTTACGGTGAATGAAATTGCCGAAAAGCTAATTTTAAAAACCAATACTGTTACTCCGCTACTGAAGCGTATGGAAGCTCAACAATTATTAATGCGTGAGCAAAGTAAAACAGACCAACGCAAAGTGTTAATAACGCTGACTGGAAAAGGAAGAAATTTGCAAATTAGTGCTGCAGAAATTCCATTTCGGTTAGTGAACAAGCTGAATTCTAGTGGCAACGAAATAAAATTAGAAGAAGCTTTAGAACTTAAAAGTAGATTGTATAAGCTTATAAATCTATTGGAATCTAGTGAACAAAAACGGTCATGATTTTTAAAAATTAAACAACTATCAAAAAAATAAATCATTATGAAACAAAGTATTTTAATAATATGCATATCATTTTTATTCTTGCAACCTAGTATAGGTCAGGATAATAAAACAACTACCAACTTTTATCAATTCAAGGCAAAATCATTACAAGGAAAAGAAATTAGCATGAAAAGCTACGACGGAAAAGTGGTACTTGTGGTAAATACCGCCAGTAAATGTGGATTCACACCGCAATACAAAGGTTTAGAATCACTTTACGAAAAATTTAAAGACAAAGGATTGGTCATTCTTGGATTTCCGTGCAATCAATTTGGAAGCCAAGAACCAGGAAGTGAAACTGAAATTGGAGAGTTTTGCACTAAAAATTACGGCGTCACATTTCAAATGTTTTCAAAAATTGATGTGAACGGTGAAAATGCAGATCCACTTTATAAATATCTAAAAACTGCATTGCCTGGCACATTGGGAAATGACATTAAATGGAACTTTACTAAATTTCTATTGGATAAAAAAGGAAATCCAATTAAACGATATGGTTCAATTACAAAACCTGAAGAAATAACTGTTTATATTGAAAAACTTTTATCTCAAAAGTAAAAAAAAATGACCAACTATTTAATTAGTTGGTCATTTTTTTATCTCTATAATTCAATTACTTAGATATATAATTAACAACCCATTCACCTACTTCGGAGGTTGAATAAGCTTTTGCATTGTCAGCAATATCCTCTGTAACTACTCCTGCTTCAATACTAGCTGTTACGGCTTGGCGAATCAAAGCACCTTCTTCCATCATACCAAAAGCATACTCGAAAAGTAATGCAGCCGAAAGTATTGTAGCCAATGGATTGGCAATATTTTTTCCAGCCGCTTGAGGGTAAGAACCATGAATAGGTTCGAAAACTGAAGTATGAATACCTACAGAAGCTGAGGGTAACATTCCCATAGAACCAGTAATTACAGATGCTTCATCTGTCAGAATATCACCAAAAAGATTTTCGGTTACCAACACATCAAAGCTCTTTGGCCATTGTATAATACGCATGGCTGCATTGTCCACAAACATAAATTCTGTCTCAATTTCGGGATATTGAGGTGCAATTTCCTGACCAATTTGACGCCATAAACGTGAGGTTGCCAACACATTGGCTTTATCAACAATGGTAACTTTCTTGTTGCGTTGACCAGCATATTTATAGGCCAAGTGCAAAATACGTTCTACTTCTTCGCGTGTATAAACGCAGGTATCGTAGGCAGTATTCCCATCCTCGCTCCTACCCTGTGGACGACCGAAATACATACCACCCGTTAATTCACGAATGCACATAAAATCTGCACCATCCACTAAATCCGCACGCAATGGGGATTTGTGAATTAAAGATGGAAAAGTATTTACTGGACGAATGTTGGCATACAAACCCAAATCTTTTCGCATTTTAAGCAGTCCTTGTTCTGGACGTACTTTTGCACTCGGATCATTATCGTATTTCGGATGACCAATTGCACCAAAAAGCACAGCATCAGACTTCATGCACAATTCGTGTGTTGCCTTTGGATAGGGCTCACCTACGGCATCAATAGCACAAGCACCTACAATTCCAAACTCATAAGTGAGTTCATGACCGAATTTCTCACAAATTGCTTTTGTAACATTCAATCCTTGTTCAACTATCTCTGGACCTATACCATCACCAGGTAAAACGGCAATATTTATTTTCTTAACTTGTTGTATGCTTTGCGTTTCGGTTTTCTGAATTGACATCTACGTTAATTTTGAATTTTTATACTTTTATTTTTGTTATTTCGATTATTATTTTTATCTTTGTGCTTCTAACTAATATATTCTCAGACAATGATTTACACTTTGATTACAATTGGTGCCATAATGTCTATTGTTACAGCTACCATTTTTAAATCTGTCAAAAAAAATCAGAAATATCAAATACTGAAAAGGATTATCATTATTTTGATTTCTCTGTTAATTTTCATAGCTATTTGTATTGTTTTACTTCAACAAAAAACTTATTAGAACCAACGATATTCGTTAGTCAATAATATTAAGCATTTTTACTGTTGCTTTTATTGCTGCTACCGTTTGATCACCATCTAAACCACGGGTTTTAAATACTTTATCTTTGAATCTCCAAGTAATTATTGTTTGTACAAATGCATCAGTTTTTCCACCTGGAGGAATAACAACCACATAATCCAATAATTCGGGGGTTGGTTTATTTAAACTTTTGTAAACCTTCCACATGGCTTTCGATATGGCATTATACTGACCATCCCCAGACGCTGATTGTTCATATACTTCACCACGAATTTCCATTTTTATTGAGGCCATTGGTCTTAACCCAAAAGTGAGCGATAATGAGTAATTTAAAAGTTTTATCACTTTATCATTCTCACCATTTTTCAAAACATCGGAAACAATGTATGGAAGTTCATCCATTGAAACCATTTCTTTTTTATCTCCCAATTCAATAACTCTAGCTGTAACTCGTTGCATCATTTCGTCATCGAGCTCTATTCCAAGTTGTTGCAAGTTTTTCAATATATTTGCTTTACCTGAAGTTTTTCCCAAAGCATATTGACGTTCGCGACCGAATCGTTCGGGTAACAAATCATTATAATATAGATTCTTCTTATTGTCACCATCTGCATGGATGCCAGCTACTTGAGTAAACACATTTTCACCGATAACTGGTTTGTTGTGTGGAATACGAATTCCCGAATAGGTTTCTACAACCTTACTCACAGAATTAATATTTCCCTCCTTCAGTTTTGTTTTCACTTTCAAATGATCATGAAGTAAAGCTACCACACTAGACAAAGGAGCATTACCAGCACGTTCGCCCAAACCATTCACTGTAACGTGAACTCCTTTTACGCCCGCTTTTACTGCTTCGAAAACATTGGCAACCGCCAAATCATAATCGTTGTGTGCATGAAAGTCGAAGTGTAATTCAGGATAACGAGTTATCATTTTTGCACAATAATCAAACGTTTCTGTAGGGTTAAGAATTCCTAATGTATCAGGAAGCATATAACGTTTTATATTGGTATCTTTCAACGAATCAACCATATAGTAGACATATTCTTCTGACTCACGCATGCCATTTGACCAATCTTCCAAGTAAACATTTACGCTCATGCCCATATCCTTGGCAGTGGCTAAAACTTGTTTGATATCTTCAATATGTTTTTCTGGCGTTTTTTTCAGTTGATGTGTACAATGATTTAAAGATCCTTTACAGAGTAAATTAATAACCTTACAACCAGCCCCGGAAATCCAATCGAGTGACAAACGACCATCTACAAAGCCCAAGACTTCAATTTTGTCGATATATCCATGATTTTGAGCCCATTGCGACACTTTTTTTACAGATGCAAATTCACCATCCGATACCCTTGCCGATGCAATTTCAATTCTATCAACACATAATTCCTCAAGGAGAAGTCGAGCAACGCTCAACTTTTCTTCTGCCGCAAAAGAAACTCCCGATGTTTGTTCCCCATCGCGAAGAGTAGTATCCATTATTTCTATCATAGCTGTAAATTAGATTTCAACTTTTCAAAAATTAAATATTACTCTTTCCAAAGTTTAAACTATGGAAAGAGAGAAAAAACCGATTTAAATTCTTGCAGCTTCGTAAGCTTCAATTTGAGTTTTTTTACTCAAAAGATAATCGATGTCATCAAGACCATTTACCAAACACTCTTTCTTATAAGCATTTATTTCAAATGTTTCTGTTTTACCTGTAGCATTACTCGTGATAGTTTGATCAAATAAATTAATTGTCAACGTAGCCTTTGGATCAGCATTTACCGAAGCAAAAATTTCAGCAAGAAATTCAGCTGACACCACCACAGGAAGCACGCCATTATTTAATGCATTATTTTGAAAAATATCGGCAAAAAAGCTAGATAAAACCACTTTAAAACCATATCCGTCAATAGCCCATGCAGCATGTTCGCGACTTGAACCGGAACCAAAGTTTTTTCCGGCTACAAGAATTGAACCGCTAAAAGTAGGATTATTCAATACGAAATCAGCCTTGGGGCTTCCATCTTTGTTATAGCGCCAATCGGCAAATAGATTATCGCCAAAACCGCTTTTATCGGTTGCTTTAAGGAAGCGAGCTGGGATTATTTGGTCAGTATCTACATTCTCTATTGGAAGTGGAACGACCGTTGATGTTAATGTTATAAATTTTTCCATTATTTCATTTATTTGAATAAAAGTTTAAAACCGTGGGTCAGTGATACGACCAGTAACGGCAGCAGCTGCAGCAACAAGTGGACCAGCCAAAATAGTGCGTGCTCCAGGACCTTGACGACCTTCGAAGTTACGGTTGGAAGTTGAAACTGCATATTTCCCAGCAGGAACTTTGTCATCGTTCATGGCCAAACAAGCAGAACAACCTGGTTGACGCAATGCAAATCCAGCTTCGGTAAGGACCTCTAACAGTCCTTCTTCACGAATTTGTTTTTCCACCATCCAACTTCCTGGAACCAACCAAGCTATTACATTCTCGGCTTTCTTTTTCCCTTTTACATATGCAGTGAAGGCACGAAAATCTTCAATACGTCCATTGGTACAACTTCCCAAGAATACATAATCAATGGCTTTTCCTTCAAGTTTTTCACCTGCTTGGAAACCCATATATTCCAATGATTTTTGGAATGAAATTCGTCCAGCTTCATCCACTTCATCCAAAGTTGGTATTGATTCAGTAATTCCCATTCCCATTCCTGGATTTGTTCCGTAAGTTATACGTGGTTGTATATCAGCTGCATCAAACACAAGTTCTTTGTCGAATGTAGCACCTTCGTCCGTTTTCAATGTTTTCCAATAAGCAAGTTTAGTTTCCCATTCTTCGCCTTTTGGAGCAAATTCTCTGCCTTTTACATAATCGAAAGTTATTTGGTCGGGAGCAATAAGTCCACCACGAGCACCCATTTCAATTGAAAGATTACAAACTGTCATGCGTTCTTCCATCGACAAATTGCGGATGGCTTCACCAGCATATTCTACAAAATAACCTGTTGCGCCACCTGTAGTCAGTTTCGAAATCATGTAAAGAGCTAAATCTTTTGCTGTTACGCCTGCACCTAATTTTCCATTAAAAGTAATGCGCATTGTTTTAGCGCGCGATTGAAGTACGCATTGAGTAGCCAATACCATTTCCACTTCGCTAGTACCAATACCAAAAGCAATAGCGCCAAATGCGCCATGCGTTGAAGTATGACTATCTCCACAAACAATAGTTGCACCAGGATGTGTAAAACCATTTTCAGGGCCAATGATGTGAACTACACCATTTTTAATATGTCCTAACGGAAAATATAATGGCAATTGGAATTCAACTGCATTTCTAGCAAAAGTATCCAGCTGATTGCGTGAAATAGGATCACTTACAGGTTGCTCCTGATTGATGGTCGGTGTGTTGTGGTCGGCTGTCAAAGTTGTTTTTTCTGGACGAAACACTTTCAGCCCACGTTCACGAAGCCCATTAAATGCTTGTGGACTTGTAACTTCGTGACAAAAATGACGGTCGATGTACAACTGAGTTGGACCATTTTCAACTGAAGATACCACGTGTGCATCCCAAATTTTATCAAATAATGTTTTCATATTTTGTGTCTTCTGTCCCCTGTCTCCCGACTACAGTTTTCTATCTCATTAAATGACTGTAGACTGGCGACTTTAGACAATTTATTTATTTTACAAATTTATTTATTGCATTAATATATGCTTCCACCGAAGCTGCCACAATATCAGTATTGGCACCAAATCCATAATAGACAGCACCTTGGTATTCAACTTGCATGTGAACCTTTCCCACATCATCGCTACCTTTATTGATGGCTTGAATGGTAAATTCCTGTAAAGTCATATTGCGTTTGATGATTTGTTTCAACGCTTTTATTGCTGCATCTACTGGACCATTGCCCGAAGCTGCTGCTTCAAATTTTTCGTTGGCAATGATTAAACCAATACTGGCAACAGCTTTAACACCAACGCCTGATGTAACTTGCAAATAATCAAGTTTAATACTTTGTTTTTCACTACGTTCTTTACCTGCAAGCAACAATACATCATCATCATTAATGTCCTTTTTCTTGTCGGCTAATTTCAAAAATCCTTCGTAAATAGTATCTAGTTTTTCACCTTCCACTTCCACGCCCAATATGCTCAAACGATGTTTTAAAGCTGCACGACCGCTTCGGGCTGTTAAAACGATTGAATTTTCATCAAGACCCACATCTTTTGGATCCATAATTTCATAACTTTCACGGTTTTTCAACACGCCATCTTGGTGAATACCAGAAGAGTGTGCAAATGCATTTCGACCAACAACAGCTTTATTTGATTGCACCGGCATGTTCATTAGACCAGAAACCAAACGACTTGTTGAATGAATTTTTTGCGTATTTATTTGCGTTTCAATATTCAATCCTTTGTGGCATTTCAAAATCATGGCTACTTCTTCAAGAGCTGTATTTCCAGCTCTTTCACCAATTCCATTCATGGTAACTTCAACTTGGCGAGCACCATTCAATACACCAGCCATGGTATTGGCAGTAGCCATACCTAAGTCATTGTGACAGTGAGTAGAGATAACAGCATTGTGAACTCCTTTCACGTTTTCCATCAAGAATTTGATTTTATCACCATATTCCCAAGGCAAACAATAACCCGTTGTATCAGGTATATTTACCACCGTAGCACCAGCTTTGATAACCGCTTCTACCACGCGAGCCAAGTAAACATTATCGGTACGACCGGCATCTTCGCAATAGAATTCAACATCTTCCACGTACTTTTTGGCATATTTTACAGCTGCAATAGCACGTTCAAGAATTTCATCCTGATTAGAATTAAATTTATATTTAATATGAAACTCTGAAGTTCCAATTCCAGTGTGAATTCTTTTATTTTTAGCGTATTGAAGTGCTTCAGCAGCCACATCAATATCTTTTTGTACACCTCGTGTCAAAGCGCAAATTGTTGGCCAAGTTACTGCCTTTGAGATTTCTACAACAGAATTAAAATCTCCAGGACTTGACATTGGAAATCCAGCTTCAATAACATCCACACCCAAGCTTTCTAATGCACGCGCTACTTGAATTTTCTCAACCGTATTCAATTGACATCCAGGAACTTGTTCGCCATCGCGTAAAGTTGTGTCGAAAATAAATAATCTATCCATAATTTTATTGTCTAAAGTCTAAAGTCTGAAGCCCGAAGTCGATAGATACAACTTATGACTAGAAACTAGTGACATATTAATACTAAAAAAACCTTTCGCACCGAGGTGAGAAACGTTTTATATATTTATTGTATAGTTACATACATACCAACTCACTTCTACTTGTTTTGCAAGAGAATAATAATACCGAGTAGTAAAATATGTAAGTAACTTTTGTTCATTGTGTGTTATTAAAACGCTGCAAAGATAACTATATTTTTTAAGTTGCAAAAGTAAAATGAAAATAATTTGATTAAATTTCTATCAATTCACAATAAAATGATTTATAAATACACTATTTTAATATATTTACATGCTAATTGATGAAACTTCCATTTCAATTGTTCCAAACTCATTCAAGGCATTAAACAAACTAATGCGTCGAAAGTTCAATAGTTCTTCCATTTTTATGTCTTTTGGGATCAAACGTCCTTCAGACAACAATTCTGCGCGATTAACCCCTTGAATTAGTGGCTGTTTTGGGGTAAACCATTGTACCCCATCAAACAAAGCAATATTGCAATATGAGGTATCTGTCAACAATCCATTTTTCACAAGTAAAACATCATCGCAATTTTCTCTAAGTGAAAAAGCCTTTTGATAATCAGCTCTGTCAGCCATTTTATAAGGAAGTGGATCGATATTTATTTCAATAATTTTCAATGTACTAATAACTGGAGGAGTGTATGGAACAAACTCAATCAGTTGTATATCAGAACTGTAAACTACGCGGCATTTAAACAGTCCGACTTTAGGAATTGTTTGTTGTTTCAAAGCATTTTCAATAGAAACAATAGGTTTATTTGGATAATAATCCGCCAAAGCTTTATTCATTCTAGCTTGATGAAGTTCTAGGCGTTTAAATTGACCGTCAAGTAGTTGAATCGTTTCAAGAAATTGGGACATACACTTTTTGTTTTAGTTCTTCGTATTCTTTCATCATGTCACTTTGGGCTGTAATGCCACCTCCGCTTTTGAAAATTAAACGTTCATTATCCTGCTCAATAAAACGTATCATTACTGCCGAATCAAGATTCTTGCCATCGAAATATCCAAAAATGCCTGAATAAAAGCCACGTTCATACCCTTCGGCTGCTTGAATAATTTCTACTGTTTTGGATTTTGGAGCGCCACAAATTGAACCTGCAGGAAGCAACGCAAATAAAATATTACCAAGTCTATCATGAAAACCGAACGGTAATTGTCCTGATATTTCGGAGCTAACTTGCAGTAAATCTTGTTGATTAGTTGTTATTTTTTCTACATATCTATATCGTTTTACTTCTACATCAGTGGCCACTAGGCTCAAGTCATTTCTAATCAAATCGACAATGGTAGCATGTTCTGCTTTTTCTTTTGGGTCATTAAGAATAATATTTTCTGCATCCTGAATATCAGCATCAATTGTTCCCTTCATGGGAAATGACGAAATGGTTTGCCCTTGGATGTGTACATAAGTTTCGGGCGAAAGTAACGTAAACTTACCCTTTAGCCAAAGCTTGTATTTTGCTGAACCTAAATGATATATATCTAATAACGATAGATTCGTTTCAATTTCGGTTGGTTGCGTGAGGTTGGTCAAGAAGGAATTTCCCTTATGAATCTGGCTCTGAACGTAATTGAATTTTTGCTGATATTCTTTCAAACTTATTGGCAGAATATTCCATTTTATTGTTTCTGGTTTTGCGTTCCGGGTTTCGTGTTCCGTGTTTCGTGTTTCGTTCCCGATAGCTATCGGGATCGTGTTCCTGATTGAAAATTGAATATAATTTTCATCCAACTCATCCTTTTTAATTACAAAACCACTTTTTGCTTCATAATCAATTATGAAAAGAAACGGAATCTGCAAAGTAGCCAATTCATTTATTTGATTGACAATTTGCTGCTTGTCTTGGATTTTATATGGAAAAAGTTCTGACATGGAAAGAAAAATATATTTTTAAGTTTCTACTTAACTAGAAAATTTTGGCTTCAATCTTTAGTTATATTTCTAATCATTCCCCTAAAAATAAAGCCATGAAATGGTAACACCGAATACCAATAGGCTCTACCTAAAACACCTAAAGGTCTGTAAGTTGCAGTTTGTGTGAGTATGCCTTTTTCATCAATTCTAAATTCCAGCCAAGCTTCACCTGGTAATTTCATTTCAGCATACAACAACAAACGCTTCCCTTCTTTGTCGGCCAATAATACACGCCAAAAATCCAACGCATCTCCCGGCGAAATTTCAGTATCACTTCTGCGGCCACGTCGCATGCCTACTCCATTGAATAATTGGTCGATAAAACCTCGCAGTTCCCACAACCAATTGCCATAGTACCAACCAGTATTGCCACCAATGGCCCAAATACGGTTCAGAACTAACTGCATATTTGTAACTTGGGTTTTGCGAATATCAATAAAACAGCCATTAACAGGTACTTCCACGTATTGAGAAATCCCTTTTTGAAAAATACTGGTTGATTGTGCATCTTTCCAACTCGACAAAACCTGATTTTGTTCAATTTTCTGAAATGCAAGCTTTATTGATGTTTGGTAATCAATAAGCGTAATTCCGAGCATTGAAACCAAATTGTTTGGACGACATATTACTGGTACTTTCATACTACTGACCAAACTACTTGATAATGAAAACGATGTGGATGTAATGAAATATAACCAATAGGAGGATATTTTTGTTATATTTATTGGAATTGTAAAAATAAATCGATTTCCCAACCCTCTTACTTTGGCAAACTGCAACAACATTTGCTTATAAGTTAGAATATTGGGGCCCCCAATATCATAGGTTTTGTTATAAGTTTCAATATTTCCAATCACACCACTCAGAATATCTACAACATTGCGGATGGCAATAGGCTGACATTCAGTTTCTAATAAGCGAGGGGCAATCATTATGGGCATTTTTTCAATCAAATCGCGGATAATTTCGAAAGATGCACTACCGGATCCCATAATTATACCAGCACGTAAAGTGGTTAATGCAAATGTTCCATCTGCTAATATTTCTTCTACATTCTTGCGCGAAAATAGATGTTTTGATAAGTCATCCTCATGGCTAATGCCACTCAAATAAATGACTTGTTTAGCATTTGTTTTCTGAATTTTCTCTTTAAAATTATTGGCACAAATTTCCTCCATTTGCACAAAATCACCAATGGGCGCAGTCATGGAATGAATTAAATAAAATGCCAAGTCAATATCCTGTGGAATGGTTTCTAAAGAATCTTTTTTCAGAAAGTTAGCTTCAATAACACTGATATTTTTACTGCCAAATTTATCCACATTAAATCTACCTTTATCCCTAACACAACATACTACTTCGTGTCCATTTTGTAACAAAATAGGCAACAAACGCTGTGCAATATAACCGGTAACACCTGTAAGTAAGATTTTCATATTCTATGTATCTATAGTAGTTGTAATTTTTTGATTCTTTATTGGACAAATATAGACATTTCGGTCAAAAATCCAATGATTCAGCAATAAATCACTTGGTAAAAAAATGAAAGCTGAATTTCAGATTAGAAATTCAGCCAATTCGTATCATTAAACAAGTATTGTTTTTCAATTATACTTTCAGAAAATTTATCTTCAAAAGTGACACTTACATCTTATCTTTTTTTATTCCTGTGAAATGACCCCTTACCTTTAGAAAAAGTTTTCTTGGCATGACGGTTTTTTTCTGGACTGTATTCAGGCGCTTCACCTAACTCTTCAGGAATAGGAATTTTATAAATATCTTTTTCCAAAAATTCTTCAATTTGCTTGAACTTGTATTGCTCTTCTGTACTCACAAAAGTAATGGCCATTCCTTTGGCACTAGCACGTGCTGTACGACCAATTCTATGCACATAATCTTCGGCATCATGTGGCACATCATAATTAAGAACCAAGGATATATCGTCAATATCAATTCCTCGCGACACAATATCAGTAGCCACTAATATATTCACACGATTGTTTTTGAATTCGTGCATTACATGGTCACGCTGCACCTGATCGAGGTCGGAATGCATTTCGCCAACCGAAAGTCCCATCTGAAGGAATGTTTTGTAAAGCTCTTTAACCTTGAGTTTTGATCCCGAAAAGATAATAACTTTGTTCGGTTCTTGTCCAACAAAAAGATTGCGGACCAGTCCTGGTTTTTGTGCTTCGTGACAGATATATGCTGTTTGCATGATACTTTCAGGTGGTTTTGAAACCGCAATTTTCACCTCCACAGGATTTTGCATAATTGTTTTGGCCAACAACCGAATCTTGGGAGGCATTGTTGCCGAGAACATAATGGTCTGACGCTCTTTTGGTAAACGATTCACTACCTGCATAATATCATCGAAGAAACCCATGTCGAGCATGCGGTCGGCTTCGTCGAGAATGAAGTATTTAACTTGCGAAAAATCAATTTCGTAAAGATTAAGATGCGAAAGCAATCGACCTGGAGTGGCAATTACCACATCGGCCCCTTTTTGCAATCCTTTGCGTTGTACATCCCAAGCTTGTGCATCATTACCTCCATAAACCGCTACCGAGGAAAAAGAAGTATAATAGGAGAAACCCTCCATTTGCTGGTCAATTTGTTGCGCCAATTCGCGCGTTGGAGCCATTATAATGGCATTAACTGAATGTTCGGCATGGGGTTCCGATTGCAAATTGTGAAGTAAGGGCAATATAAAAGCGGCAGTTTTGCCAGTGCCAGTTTGAGCACAAGCAATCACATCGCGTTTTTGTAAAATTACTGGAATTGTTTGTTCTTGAACCGGGGTGGCTTCTTTAAAATTCATTGCTTGCAAGCCGTCAAGTACAGCATCGCAAAGAGGAAGTTCGTCAAATCTCATGGAATAATTATTAATATCTTGCAAAGATACACTTTTTTAAGAGATTTGCAACCAATTAACGAGAACTTTAAACTCCATTTCCTTTAGTTTCTATTAATATTCTAAGTTTTGAACCTATCAATTTAATATATCTAATGTGCCGGTTAAATGTGAAATGTATTAATTCAACCCAACAAAAAAGGCTGCCATTAACGGCAGCCTTATCAAAATATGTTTTTTTTGTAAGCAAAGATTATCGTTTCAGCTTTTCCTCAATCTCACGAATACTTGAACGGAAGTTTTTATCGCAATCCATCAAGTCGTTTACTATTTTACAAGCATGCAATACCGTAGCGTGGTCACGTTGTCCAATAGTATTTCCGATAGAAGCCAACGAATTCTTTGTCAATTGCTTGGACAAGTACATGGCAATTTGGCGGGCTTGTACAACTTCTCGCTTGCGGCTTTTGGTGGAAATAGCATCCACCGACAATGAAAAGTATTCGCAGACAGTATCCCGGATTTTCTCAACCGTATTTACTTTTTTGGTAATGTTCACGATACGGCTAATTACCTTCTCGGCAAGCGTCACATCAATTTGTATATTGGCAAGCGTAGAATGTGCCAAAAGCGATACTAATACGCCTTCAAGGTCACGCACATTGTCAACCACATGCTCTGCAATAAAATTCACCACATCTTCAGAAATTTCTAAACCGTCGCGGTAAATTTTACTTTCAAGAATTGATTTGCGCAAATCAAAGTCTGGTTTTTCTATTTCGGCCGACAATCCCCATTTGAAGCGGGTAAGCAAACGTTGTTCCAAACCTACCATAACTATTGGCGAACGGTCGGAAGTCAAAATCAATTGTTTACCAGTTTGGTGAAGATGGTTGAAAATATGGAAAAAGGTATTTTGAGTTCCAGTTTTACCTGCAAATTCCTGAATATCATCTACTATCAACACATCAATTGTTTGATAAAAGTTCAAAAAGTCATTCACAGTATTGCTACGAACTGCGTCGGTATATTGAATTTGAAATGTGTTGGCGGAAAGATAAAGCACCCTTTTTTCAGGATTCAATTGCTTCGTCATTACACCAATAGCATTGGCAAGGTGCGTTTTACCAACTCCCGATTGTCCATATACAAACAACGGATTAAAAATGGTTTTACCAGGTTCGTTGGCTATACTAATACCTGCCGTACGCGCTAATTTATTGCTATTTCCTTCAATCAAGTTATTGAAATTATAGGCAGGATTTAATTGTGGGTCTATTTCTGGCAATTGTGGTTTATGGTAAGGGCTCACATAATTTGAGCCATTACTTGATGCCTTAGGTTTTGGTTTTTCGCTAGCACTCGGTATTTGCGTACCTCTCCCACTCGATTTATCAATCAATACGCGATATTCCAAACGAGTTCCTACGCCTACCTCGCGATACAAGGTCATGCGCAATAAATCGATATATTTTTCCTCAATATATTCAACGAAAAATTGACTTGGTACTTGCAATACAAATATGCTATTTTCGTATTTTAAAGCTACAATAGGGGCAAACCATGTATTGTAAGATGCATCGCTGATATTGTCTTTAATAACGCTTAAACAGCGAGTCCATAATTGTTCGTGATTAGTCAACATCTTTTTTAATTCAAAAAATAATTACTAGTTCTATTTGTAAAGAGAAAAATAAAAATGCCAAAACAGAAAGTGGCTATTTTGAGGACTACAAAATTCTAAAATATTTATGACATAAAAAAACTTACTTTTTTTTCGGTCAAAACTTCAAACAGCATTTGTTTTATTATCAGCACTTTAAGTCAATAAGTTGTTTTACAAATAAATAGCTGTAATATCTTTGTAATATGTCTGATTTTAAAGCACTTGATTATTTGTAAGCAAAAAGCTGAATTTTAACGGTAAAAAAACCGAAACTCTTCTTTATAAAAGGTTTCGGTTGTAAATAATGCCACTTCAAATTATTTTCGCTTATATTCTTATTTAGAATGTAATAAAATAATAATACTACTTGGATTTACTTCCAAAGAGTGAAAAATGCACATACCGTTTTGGATTCTGCTTTAAGTCAACTACCAATTTATCTGCATTTGAAGCAGTACTTGATAGGTTATTGTATAAATCTTTGTTGTTCAGCAATAATCCAATCGTTCCTTCAGATCCATTCATTTTTTCCGAAATCAAGTTCAAGTTAGCAATGGTGTGATTAATGCTTGCAAAGGTGGCAGCATAATCAATTTTCTTCAGGTTACCGCTAATTTGTTTAAAATCAGTAGTAATCACATTTACATCACTTAAAAGGTGTGGAACATCGTTGCTCATCATTTTCTTCAACTGTGAAGAGCTAACCGCCAAATTGGCTGAAGTATTTTCGATAGAGGCCAAACTTTTGGTTAGATTTTTATTATCAACCAATAGGCGAACGGAGCGAATGAGTGAATCGGCCTGAGTAGAAATAGTTTGAATTTCAGGTAGTAAATTACCAGTAAGTTTAGCCATCAAGCCTTCACCAACGTTGGTTGCAATGGTATCGTTGGGAGCGTACATTGATTGTGATGAAGTAACGGGAGCATACAACAGCTGAATGGCTTTACCGCCCATCAAACCTTCATCGTACAATTGAATAATCGTTCCTTTAGGCAATTTAATATTGTTCGAAACGGATATCTTAATTACAAAAGAGTTTATTTTAGAGAAATCATATTTTATTTCTTCCACCTGACCGACCTTATAGCCCTTTATATAAACTGGGGAAGAAGCAACCAATCCACCAAGATTTTCGTACGATCCGTAATAATAATTTACTGGCGAAAAAATATCAATTCCTTTGAGAAAATTTAGGCCAAAATATAATACAAATATGGCAACTATGGCCATTATACCAACTTTAACTTCACGGGTAAAATACTTCTTTTTCATTCTTTTTATTCTACTGTATACTATTTTATTTATGAGTATTTATTGGTATAACACCAACTTTTTGCTGTGATAACAAACAAAATCAATAAATGTTGGATTAACGAAACCCCCATCGGATTTATTTTATCAATTTCAATGCCTCTTTTGCTGTCATTTTTTTGTCTCCTACAAAAGCGATGATAAACGATTTTGGAAATTTGGAAACAATTTCACTTCTAATTTGAAGTATTTTTTTGTAATCGGTTTCAGCACCGATCGTATATTTATAAAATCCACCTTCGACAAAGTAATCTAAATTATGTAATCCCTTAAAGTTTGAATTATTATCATTTAGCTTTTTTTCAGACGCCAACACCTGCACCTTAAATATTGGAACTTGATTTGAAGCAACAGTTTCATTTTTATTTGAACTTGACGAACTTGTATTTTGTGTCTTTGAATTAGCTGTTGGTTGTGCAATGTCTTCTTTTTGTGATTTCAAATTTTTTATTGGAAGAGCAGTATCAGTTTTTTGTACAACCGCCTGTTTGTTTGTATCTGGCTTACTAACAGCTATTTCACGCGGTTGATGATTGGAAGTTTGTTTCCCAGACATTTTATCATGATTACGCTTATAATTAACAAAAGCATTGTAAATGGCTGTACACATTTCGTCCTGTCCTTTTTCTGAGTTCAAAAAACGTTCTTCGTCAGGATTGGAAATAAAACCAACCTCAACAAGCACGCTCGGACACGCAGAACGGTGCAATACCCAAAAACCTGCCTGACGCACACCACGGTCGGAACGATGGCTATAACTCACAAATTGTTTTTGAATGTTGGAGGAAAACTCCACGCTTTTGTCAATATATTTGTCCTGCATAAACTCAAACATAATATACGATTCGACAGAAGTTGGGTCAAATCCTTTATATTTGGTCTTATAATCTTCTTCCATCAAAATTACCGAGTTTTCACGCATCGCCACATCTAAGTTTGCTTTTGATTTTGCTAAACCAAGTGTGTATGATTCTGCACCGTATGCTGCAGAACTTTTTGATGAATTGGTATGCATACAAATAAACAAGTCGGCATGGTTATTATTTACCACATCGGCTCGCTCTTGTAAAGTTAAATACACGTCAGTTTTGCGAGTATATATAACTTTTACATCCTTAAAATTTCGTTCAATAATGGACCCTAAATTAAGTACCATGGCCAAATTAATATCTTTTTCGCGCGACATATATCCCATAGCGCCAGGATCATGGCCTCCATGTCCAGCATCCAATACCACCACAAACCTTGTATCTTGAGCAGACAACTGACAAGAGAATAAAAGTATGAGTAATAGAATAGTATATTTGGAAAAAAGCAAAAACTTTTTGTTGAATTTCATAACAAAAGTATTAATTGGAAAGGCATTAGTACTAAAATTTGATGCAAAAGTAGTCTTTTTATCCTATTTTTTATGCCAAAATTAGTAGTAAAATTTCAAATTATTCATAAAAAAGAAATATATGCAAATAAGACTCCTATTTTTTGAGTAAATTTGCGTCCTAATTATGAAATCCAGAAAACGACCGGATGCAAATCTGTAACCACCTAAATTTCAGCAAGACAACTCAGTATTTGCTTTTATGTATATGCTTAACTTTTCCTTTTTTGGGGTTTAGTCAAGAC
>JBAXAD010000057.1:0-17706 GCA_037142715.1 Paludibacter sp.
ATACTTGTGTTGTTTAATATCGGAATATTAAACATTTATTCCCAGAATTTTAGCATTGGAGTATACTCTGGTTATGGTAATTATGATTTGAGCAATATAAAACAAATGCAACAACAAGCTCTCAGTTACTACTCGCCTCTTGAAATTAAAAGTGTCGAAAGATTTCCTGACTATATCAATTATTCGGTAACGTTGGAATATAATACAATAAAAAAATATTCATGGGGTTTAGATTTAGCCTATTTTTCGACTGGTGCCCGTAATCATCTATTGGATTATTCAGGTGATTATAAGCTTGATATGCATGTATCTGCTTATCGGTTAGGAGCTTTATTCAAGAAATCATATCCTCTTATCAAAAACTTAAGTTTGTATTACAACATTGAAACTGGGCTTGTTTATTCTAACTTTAAATTTGATGAAAAAATAACAATCAATAATGTGGATTCTGTTGATTACAACTACAATACAAAAAGTAACGCTTTTTTTATTGAACCAACTATTGGGGCAAGTTATTATTTAGGACTTAATTTTTCAATTGATGCAAATGTTGGTTATCAAGCGGACATAAATTCGAGATTTATAACAAAAAAAGATTCATATATTTATTGGTCAGGATTTAGATTTCTTGTTGGAGTAAACTATAATTTATAGAGTGTTTTAGGCAAAGTAATTAAATAATAAATTGATTGATATCCGAAAATATTAAACAAAACAACAAAAAACTATGCATAACACACGTCTCGTATGTTTGCATAATATTTCAAATCAATAAAAAATTGAGATATTTTCAACCCCGTTGAGCGCAACGTAGGTTATCTGTCTTTATTCAACCAATCGTCTTTCGCTTCTTTGACTGGGAAAGCAAGAGTTTGATTTATTGTTCTGCACCACAAGCTATTTCATTTACAAAACTTCATGCTTTGTGAGTGTCTCAGTTGTTCGACGTAGCGTAGTTTGATGGTCTTGTGGTTCGGCGTAGGCTTCGCCTACGTCGGGTGGGAAGAAAAGCTCCGCTTTTCATATTAAAAAGAAACGACACCGGTCCCACTGGATATATAACTGATTAGATGTTTAAAAGGTGGGCGTTGCTCGTGGGTGGGAACCAACGGTAAGCATTAGAATAAAAATTATGGGAATAAGAGATGAAAGTTCCCTGTGTTCAATAAAAAAACATTTAGTTATGAAGCATTATTTTTTGGTAGTTATTCTTTCGGTATTCAGTTTGTTGGTTTATTCCAATACGCCGACTGATTCATTAATACATTTTTCTAATCTTAGTTTTCAATCGGAGTTCGAAAAGCAGGCCTTTATAAACAGCAAACAAGAAGATGAGTTTAACCTGTGTCTGGCTTCCGACAAAAATATGACACCCCAAAAAGCAACTGCCTCAAAAGCCACTTTCGACGAAATGTTTAAACAACTGGAAGGCGAAAAACTAACGTCAAAGAATCTGAGGCAGAAGTTTAAAAACACTCACAAAATCATTTTCAACAAGTCGCACATGCAGTATTCAGACAATGCCAAGTTTTCGGGCATTCTGAATAATGGTACCTTCAATTATGTAACTTCATCTGTGCTTTATTCATTGGTTTTAAAAAAAACTGAACATCCCCACCTATTATCTTTTTACCGGGACAAAGGTTGATATTATTGTTAATCCAAATTCCGACCAGATTATTCTGGAAACGCAGACTCAAAAAGACGAAAACGGGTATTTCAATAGTTCGGATAATAAAGGTTATATCGTGAATATATTGGATAAAAATATCCGGATAGGTTCGGAATATCAGTACAATGCAACCCAAACGAATTCGGTAGTTAGTTTCAAAGATTCGGATTTGATAAAAACAAACCAACTTGCAGCAACCATTTATTATTACAATGCTATCAGAGAGCTTCAACTTCAAAACAACGATGAGGCATACAAGCTTATGAGTAAAGCTTGCTATTTGTATGCCGATGAAGTATTTATCAATTCATTGTATGCGATACTTTCTACCAGGTTGCAGGGATGTACATTCGACAAAGTAGAGGATGTGGATTTGTTGGGGCAATTGTCCAAATTCAAAAATAACAACTTTGAATATATAAAAAATACATTTTGGAGCATTATGGATAAGCGTGTTTCGAATAGAAATAACAATTTTGGTTTTCAAACCGATTTGGCATTTTGTACAGCAGCTTATAACCGGCTATTGCCTCAAATAAATGATATAATGTTGGCCAACGAAATTAGTTTCACCTACAACCTGGGAATTGCTTATTGCCCCATCCAGGGAGAAATAAATCTGAGGCCTAGCTTACAAGCACTGAAACTGAAACCGGGTAATAAACCGGCTCTGAATATATTGGAGTCAAATTTAAGATATTTAAGCGAAATCATAGATAACAAAGTAGCTTTGGTTGATACACTCGATCATTACGAAGTAGAGTTAAGAGACTTAGGTTCAAATGATCTGCTGAAAAACATAAGAATATTTTTATTTCTCGATATTGCCCAAAAAGCATTTTCTAAGAATAAAATCAATGAAGGTTTAAAATATATTACCCGATTTGAATCGGCATTTCAGTCAACATTACCGGAAGAGAGATATAAAGTAAAACTAGAAAACACCTATTACGAATATGCGATGTATTATGTGCGTATAAAAAACAAGGTTATGGCACAGAAAGTAGTAAATAAGGGGTTGGCGTATGTCCCGAAAAGTAATATGATAGAATCGGCAACCTACGAAATGCCGAAAAATAAACCGATAATACTCAAAAAGTTTATGAAGAAGTCCGAATACGAAAAATACATGAAGAAGGGCGTAATTGATTAATCTAGCTCCTGTCCAACCGGATATGTAATCAATTAGATGTTCAAAAGATGAGCGTTGCACGTGGGTGGGATTTATTTCTATCCACGATAGCCATCGGGACCACCCGTTGTATTCTTCGGATTTTCAATCCGATAAACAACTTGGTTTTTTAAGAACGCATTACAAATGCTAAGAATACAAGAGTTGGGATTACAAATCCCCCCGCTGACGCGGATTTGTACTCCGTGCCAATAAAAGATAATGAAAAGCACGGGTTGCAAACCCTCGCTAGCAGAGGAAATTACGTCCCTAGCCAGTAGAGGCATGCCGCGTCTCTACATGTATAACAATACCAGCCCTGCATTCCTGTTTGCAGGGTTTTTTCGTTAAACTTGTATTCTTTGGGTTCATATTTAATTGTCACAAATAGGATTGTACGAACAAATTAGTATAACTTCATGAACTTAGAAGTATAGATAGGCGTTGTTTCTCAAGTAAAAGTACTGAAACTACTTTTCCTAAATTAGTATTTACACAACAATTTATCAAAAACAAAAAAAGTTATGAAGAAAATTAGTCTTTCAATTGCACTCATGTTATTTAGCTTTACTGCATTTTCGCAAACATGGGTTTCGGATGCATCTCACTCACGCTTGGGATTCACAATTTCTCACCTTGTGGTATCTCATGTAACTGGTAATTTCAAGAAATTCGAGATTAAAGCAGTTACAAGCAAAGCTGATTACAGCGATGCAAAGATTGATGTGGTTGCACAAATTGCAAGTATCAACACGGATGAAGAACAGCGCGACACGCACTTAAAAAGCGCCGATTTCTTTGATGCTCAACAATTCTCTACTTTGAATTTTAAAAGTTCTTCATTGAAAAAAGTGAAAGGAAATGATTACAAACTTGCCGGTAATTTGACCATGCACGGAATTACAAAACCTATCGTATTGGATGTGGTGTTAGAAGGAAAAGTAACAAACCCAATGAACAAAAAAGATATAATAGTATTTTCTATTAAAGGACTTTTGAAACGCTCTGATTTTGGTATTGGAAGTAAATTCCCTGCAGCAATGGTTGGAGATGAAGTTACACTTAACGCCAGCGCAGAACTGAGTCCAGCCAACTAATACTTTGCTCAAGAAGCATTTTATCAAAAAGAGCCATGCACAATTGATTGCGCATGGCTCTTTTTCTTTATGAAATAATTAGTAATAAAGGCCATTCTTTATCTTGATATCTTCAAAAATAATTTATGAGAATCCACTTTATTGTCTTAAATTTAGTGATCCATTTTAAGATACTATTCTCATAATACATACACAACTAACTCTGTAAGAGTTTACTGTGCATAACCCCCAGATTTATCTGGGGGATGAAAGATAATTCATGAACCAACTCCTGAGGAGTTGACCAATAGAAATAAGCATTTTTTGTATACTAGTAGTCAACCCCTATCGGGGTTGCTTATTCTCTTAATTCATTAACCCCCAGTTTCACTGGGGGTTATGCATAGTAAACACCTCTGGTGTTACAATTGATATAACATTCTTTTAGGTATTCAAACTGATACTCATAAAATAATTTGACAAGCAATTATTACTTACAACATGTAGGTGGTTATTGTTTGCATTAATCAAACTCCACAATGGTAATGCCGGCACCACCAAACTGAATGTGTTCGTCGCGGAATTTGCTCACACCGTTTATGGTGGCCAGATACTGACGAATCATATGACGCAATGCTCCAGTGCCCGTTCCATGCAAAATGCGAACGCCCGAAACACCCACCATTATTGCATCGTCGATAAAATACATAACGGCCTGCAAAGCCTCGTCACCACGCATTCCCCGCACGTCAATTTCGGAACTGAAAGTAAGCTTTCGTTGGCGCACTTCATCGGTGCTGGTGCTTTTCAACGAATCGTATTTTTGCGCGTCCTTCTTTAATTGGTTTTTGCTAATGGGTTCAAGTTTAGCCAACTTTACGGTAGATTTCAAATTCCCAAATGCCACAACGGCTTGTTTATCTTGCATTTCCAAAATAACACCCGTTGCAGTTTGTCCTTTTAGACGAACATTACTCCCAATTTTCAACTCATTTTGGGTTGCATTCTGCGTTGATACGGATCGTGGTTTATCTGGTTTTATTGACGCTGGTTTTGGAATGAGGACAGGTCGCGATTTATCTCTTCCAGATTTATCATCAACAACTTCCTTTAAAACACGTTCTTTAAATTCTTCCAATTCCTTCCGTACCAACTGCGTGCGGACTTTTTCAGCATCTGCTTCCTTAATCTGCCTAATGGTATTCTCAATTTTGGCATTGGCATCAGACAACAAATTCTTGGCCTCCGATTTGGCTTGCGAAGTAATTTCTTTGCGTTGACGATTAATATCTGCCAATTCCGCTTCGTATTTTTCGAGCGTTTCTTCCAATTTCTTTTCCTTCTGTCGGATTTGCTGGCGTTTGTTTTCCCAATAACGTTTGTCACGCACAATGTCCTGCAAATGCTTGTCGTAATCCAGATGCTCCGCTCCCACTTTATCGGCAGCCTCGGCTATCAAATCCTCTGGCAGTCCAATTTTCCTTGCAATTTCAATGGCAAACGAACTTCCAGGATTACCAATACTCAATTGGAAAAGTGGTTGCAAATGTTGACGGTCGTACAGCATCGCACCATTTACGATGCCAACGGCATCCTCCGCAAAGTGCTTTAAATTAGTGTAATGCGTTGTAATAACGCCAAAAGCTTCATTTCTATTGAATCGTTCCAAAGTGGCTTCGGCAATGGCTCCACCAATCATAGGCTCAGTTCCTGTTCCAAATTCATCAATCAACAACAAGGTTTTAGGGTTGCTATTCTTGATGAAATACTTCATGTTTGTCAAATGCGAACTATAAGTTGACAAATCATTTTCAATGGATTGTTCATCGCCAATATCAATAAACAGCCGCTCGAAAATACCGGCGCGACTGCTATCGTGAAGTGGCACCAACAATCCGCATTGCATCATATATTGCAACAAAACCACCGTTTTCAAACACACCGATTTTCCGCCCGCATTGGGACCTGAAATCAACAAAATTCGTTGCTTTTCATTCAAAACAATGTCCAAAGGCACAATTTCCTTGCCTTGTTTTTTGAGCGATAAAAACAAAATTGGATGCACCGCTTTTGCCCATTCCAATTGACACATATCATCCACTCGGGGTTTTATGGCCTTTATTTCAATGGCAAAAAGTGCCTTGGCTCTCAGAAAATCTATCCATCCGAGAAAATATTGCGAAGCAAAAATTTCTTCGGAATGAGGACGTACAAAATTGGTAAATTCTACCAGTATGCGCATAATTTCCCTTCGCTCCTCGCCTTCCAACTCTCGCAAACGGTTATTGGCTTCCACCACTTGCGTTGGTTCAATAAAAACTGTTTTTCCGGTAGCCGATTCATCGTGAACAATACCATTCACTTTCCGCTTAAAAGCAGGCGATACAGGTATCACCAATCGCCCTTCACGCATGGTGGGCGAAACATCTTTCTCCACATAACCATCGGCCTGTGCCTGACGAAGAATAGAATTTAAAGTGCGAGAAATGGAACCTTGAACCTGAAAAATATCTTTACGAATGCGACTCAACTCGGTTGACGCATTGTCTTTAATTTTGCCAAACTTATTCAGGATACTGTCAATACGCTGAATAACAAGTGGAAATGTTGTTACGCCAACTACCAATTCATGCAAATGCGGATACACTTCCGCGTCGTGTTTGGTAAGAAAAGCCACCAGCAATCGCACTGCCTCCAAAGCACGTCGAAGATCAAAAAGCTCTAGCTCGTCCAAAAATAAACCTTCGATACGAACCCGCGAAAGTGCTGGACGCACATCGTAAAAATCACCAATTGGCAATTCATCACTTTCGGTGGTCAGTACACGCAACATTTCGTCCGTTTGGCTGAGCAATCGCATCACATCGGCATAATCTGATGAGAAGGTGATTTCATCAACCTTTTCCACACCCAAACTGCTCACACACTTGTCTTTCAACAATTGGCGAATGGTGGTAAAAGCTATTTTTTGTTCGAAATGTGATGGATAAAGCATTTTGTTAGTTGATAGTTGATAGTTGATAGTTGACAGTTGATAATTGACAGTTGATAATTGACAGTTATTAGTTATTAACAGTTTATTGTTAACTATTAACTGATAACTGTCAACTTATCCCGCCCAGCCTTCTCTATCCAAGTTTCGATAATTAATGGCTTCTGCAATGTGATTGGAAAGAATATTCTCGGAATCCTCAAGATCTGCGATGGTACGAGCCACTTTAATAATACGATCATACGCCCGAGCGGACAAATTTAATCGTAACATGGCATTTTTAAGTAACTCAGAACCAACTTTATCGGGCTGTGCGAAGGTTCGCTGCTGTTTGGACGACATTTGTGCGTTGCAATACACACCATCAATGTCTTTGAAGCGTTGTTCTTGAATTTGACGAGCTTTAATAACTCTGTTACGAACAATTTCGCTGCTTTCGGCATCTTTCATGTCTGATAGTTTCTCAAAAGGAACCGGCACAATCTCAATATGAATATCAATCCGATCGAGCAAAGGGCCAGAAATGCGGCTAAGATACTTTTGCACAACACCAGGGCCGCACACGCAATCGCGATCGGGATGATTGTAATAGCCACAGGGACAAGGGTTCATTGAAGCTACCAACATAAAACTGGCAGGAAACTCAATAGAAAATTTAGCGCGGGAGATGCATATTTTTCTATCTTCGAGGGGTTGACGCATCACTTCCAACACGGTGCGTTTGAACTCTGGCAATTCGTCTAGAAATAGTACACCATTATGGGCAAGCGAAATTTCCCCGGGCTGAGGAAACGCCCCCCCGCCAACAAGAGCGACGTCAGAAATTGTGTGATGGGGGCTTCTGAATGGTCTTTGCGATATTAGTGACGTGTTGCTGTCCAGATTGCCAACCACGGAATGAATTTTTGTAGTTTCCAAAGCTTCTTGCAATGATAATGGTGGCAGAATTGTTGGCAATCGTTTGGCCAACATAGATTTACCAGCACCGGGAGGACCGACCATAATTATATTATGACCACCAGAAGCCGCTACTTCCAAAGCGCGTTTGACATTTTCTTGGCCCTTAACATCTGAAAAATTAATCTCCAAATGATTGAGATTGCTGAAAAACTCTTCGCGTGTATTGACTATTGTTGGTTCTAGTGTTGAGTTGCCATTGAAAAAATCAATCACTTCTTTGATACTTTCTACCCCATACACTTCCAAATTATTCACCACAGCTGCTTCACGTGCATTTTGCTTTGGCAATATAAATCCTTTGTAACCTTCTTCTCTTGCCTTAATGGCAATGGGTAAAACGCCTTTTATCGGTTGCAAACTACCATCCAATGATAATTCGCCCATAATGACATATTTCTCTAATTCTGTTGATTTTATCTTGTCATCACCGGCCATTATTCCTATTGCCAACGGCAAATCGTATGCAGAACCTTCCTTGCGAATATCGGCAGGAGCCATGTTAATAACAATCTGCTTCCGTGGAAAAGTGTAGCCCGTATAAACCAAAGCAGATGCAATGCGCTCATGACTTTCCTTCACTGCATTATCGGGCAACCCAACATGCAAAAAGCGAATGCCCTTACTAACGTTAACTTCTATCGTCACAATCGTAGCATTAATTCCCTGAACTGCAGCACCAAACGTTTTTACCAGCATATATTTTTCAAATTTAGGAAAGAGACTATAAACACTTTAATTGGTTTTTGATTTAAGAACTGAAGTATTTTTATTGTGTGATTTTGTCAAACTATTTAATGATACATTTAAAGAAAACGTTTGTTCAAAGAAAATTTGTTTTTCAGAAAAATGGAGGTTCATGCCCACTTTTCCATTTATCCATTCTCGGTTAAATACATTGACATAAAATTTGCTTTCCAAATAGGATTTAGACCTTAAAAAAGGATTGCTCCAATAAAAATCGCCACCATATTTATTGTACAATGACATGCGTGGGTCACCCACATACAAAGTATTATTTGTACCAAAACCACGGTATTGAAAATTCAACCGAAGTACAAGTCCCACAGGCATATAGGCATCATCTCCCATTCCCCTATCGCGTTCATAACCACCCAAAACACCAACCGCAAAGAGCAAAGTATCAATTCCTTGTTTGTTGGAATAGGCGCTTCCTACCGAAAGATGCGCCAATGCATTATCGCAAACGCTATACAATGGATGCGAGGCAAGTGTATTGGCATAATGAAACATATATGACTGAAAATCAACGAAAAACATCCCACTAGATTTATGAGCCGAAGCACCTGCATAAAAAGATTCTCTATCAATGTCGGTTTGATGACTTACCCAATCGAGCCAAATGTTGTAATACGCATTTTTATTCCCTTTTTGCAAAAAAACACCTTGCAAAATAGGGCGAAAATTGATGACAGAATCTTGAAAAAAGAAGTCGGAATAATTGGAAAGCAAATCGGCACGTGGAAAATTACCTGCCTTAAAATCCACATTATTAGACTTATATTGATAATAGGCGGTAAAATCAACTTTGTCGACAAAGCCTTTGGATCCAGAAATTTTAAGTGCATTTACACCACCAAAAAAGGCATGAACCGAATCCCAAGAAATTCCTATTTCTGGAGAAAAATGCACACCATTCATGGTTTGATCCTGCGTTAATGTAGAACTTGCGAATTCCGTATTGTCAAAAAAATAGTTTAAACCTGCCTTCCATTGCAGTTCTTGTGCAAAAATAAAGCTATTGACAATTAGAAATATGAAAAGTACTTTTGTGCGCATAAGCAGAATTGAAAAGCAACAGTTTTAATAAATTAAACGCAACAAAAATACATATTAAAAGGGAGAATATCTCAGAATCTGTGATTTATTTTCACAAATAACAAGTCAAATCACAGAGAATTTACTTATAATCACAGGGGAACCACAGAGAATTCACTGTAGTATCACAGTACTATCACTTTGGTTTCACTTAACACGGTGCATCTGAAAAGTATAAGATATAAATCATCTAATTTACAATAAGTAAGTGTCCTAATTTAATGTCGTATATTGAACTTACCGGCAGATAAGTTCAAAAAATCTTTTTAAAATGCTACATTATATCGTGCATATTACTTAATAAACGCTGCAAACAGAAAGCTTGCAGCGTTTTATTTTTTCATTATCTTCGTACAGACGTGGCATGCCGCGTCTCTACTAAACTTCAACCAATTCTTCTACCAAATTCAGCGTTTGAATCAACTTCATACCTGTTTCAATGGCTTTTTCGTTGATGGGTATCAAATGGTGGTGTCTGCCTGGAAGTGATTTTTTCAAACCTTTCAGCACATTTTCCACATTTACAATGGGACGAACTTTGAGCAAACCACCCAAAATAATCATGTTCATTGTTTTGGATTCATTGTTAGCATAAGAATATTCAGTTGCATCTATGCGATATATATTAATATCGGTGCGAGTTGGAAATTTATGAAATCCGTTACCATCAAAAATCAATGTTCCACCAGGTTTCACTTTGCTTTCAAAGCGCTCCAACGAAGGTTGATTCAACACGATAGCGGTATCATAAGAGTTCAAAACTGGCGAACTGATGCGCTCGTCGCTCAAAATAACAGTTACGTTGGCCGTGCCGCCTCGTTGTTCAGGGCCATAAGATGGCATCCAACTCACTTCCTGTCCTTGCATTAAACCCGAATAGGCCAAAATTTTACCCATCGACAATACACCTTGACCACCAAATCCGGCTATAATTATTTCTTCTTTCATTTTCAAAACTGTTGAATAGTAAATAGTAAATAGCATCCCGGTCCTAAAAAACAGGACAAAAAATGGAATGAAACAAAAAAAATAAGAATAGAACGCTGTCCCGATAAATATCGGGATCGCTGATATAGCGGATAAAAAAAAACGGATTTTAAATTTACTTCGTAAATTGATTTAAGAGCGAAATCAAAAATGCTTGCATTTTTTCTAATCCGTATTAAATCCGCTTAACCCGTAAAATCCGCGTTCTATTCTTCATTTGTTTCTTAATAGTAAATAAACAAATAGTAAATTCTAAAGGTCTTTCAAATCTCCAAGCGGATAGGCTGGAAACATGTTTTCCACCATCCAATCATTGGCTGCGGCTGGCGTCATTTTCCAGCCAGCATTGCAAGTCGAAACCACTTCTACAATAGAAGTTCCTTTGTTCAACATCGAATTTTCGAGCGCTTTCTGTATTGCTTTTTTGGTTTTACGCACGTTCCCAACCGTATGCACACTTTGACGGGTTACATAACAGGTACCGTCCAACTGTGCCAATAATTTGGTAATATCCAATGGATGACCATTCAACGGAACAGTTCTGCCATTGGGCGAAGTGGACGATTTCATACCGGGCAAAGTAGTGGGAGCCATTTGTCCGCCAGTCATTCCATAAATACCGTTATTTATAAAAATGATGGCAATATTCTCGCCACGGTTGCATGCATGGATGGTTTCGGCAGTGCCAATCGCTGCTAAATCACCATCACCTTGATAGGTAAATACATAGCGATCTGGAAGCAGTCGTTTAATGGCAGTTGCCAAAGCTGGTGCTCGTCCGTGAGCGGCTTGTTGCCAATCAATATCCAAATAATTGTAGGCAAAAACGGCACATCCCACCGGTGCAATACCAATGGTTTTTTCCTGAATATCCATTTCTTGGATAATTTCGCCAATCAATTTATGCACCACACCATGGCTACAGCCGGGACAATAATGCATTGGAGTATCATTCAAAACCGTGTTTTTTGCATAAACAAGGTTAGCGGGATTTATTATATTGTTTGTTGTCATAATATTCATTTACTATTTATTCATTTACTATTTACCATTTAAGACTAACTCTATAAATGAGCAAAGTAAACAAAACATTAAATAACGGGAAGCAAATAACTACTTAATAACCAATTGCTTTAAAGCAACTAATACTTCGTCTGGCGACGGAACAATTCCACCCATTCTACCATAAAATTCAACTGGCACACGTCCATTCACAGTCAATCGGACATCTTCAACCATCTGACCAGCATTCATTTCCACGGTAAGCATTCCTTTCATCTTCTTGGCATGATCACTAATGACTTTAACTGGAAAAGGGAAAAGCGTTATCGGGCGCAGAAGTCCAGCTTTTATACCTTCGGCACGCGCCATTTCTACTGCTTTTTGACAAACTCGAGCGGTAGTTCCAAAGGCAACAACCAAGTATTCAGCATCATCGCAAGAAAACTCTTCGTAAAGCACTTCGTTTTTTTCAATTTCTCGGTATCGACTTTGCATGCGCAAGTTTACCTCCTCCATATCCGATGCTTCGAGACGCAATGAATTGATTATATTTGGTTTACGATTGGCTGGCTTACCCAAAGTAGCCCAAGGCGATTTTTCCTTTATTTCTTCTTCTGTCCAACGCGGTTGAAATGGTGGAAGAATTACTTTCTCCATCATTTGACCAATCACGCCATCCGCCAAAACCATCGTTGGTGTAAGATATTTGAATGCCAATTCGAAAGCTAAAACGGTATGGTCAGCCATTTCCTGAACCGATGCGGGTGCAAGCGTAATCATCTTATAATCACCGTGTCCTCCCCCTTTTACAGTCTGAAAATAATCACCCTGGCTGGGCTGAATGGTTCCCAAACCTGGGCCGCCACGCATCACATTCACAATTACGCAAGGCAATTCGGCTCCTGCAAGATAAGAAATCCCTTCTTGCATTAAACTAATACCAGGACTTGACGAACTGGTCATGGCCTTTTTGCCGCAACCCGCAGCACCATAAACCATATTGATGGAAGCTGTTTCACTTTCCGCCTGCAAAACCACCATTCCGGTAGTATTCCAAGGTTCCAATTCCATCATCGTTTCCATTATTTCCGACTGCGGGGTAATTGGGTAGCCGAAGTAACCATCGCAACCACAACGTATTGCGGCATGGGCTATGGCCTCATTTCCCTTCATGAGCCTTACTTCTTCTTTATGATGTTTATTTATATTATTCATTTTTGTTTTTTAAATCGTTTAATTATCCAAATCTACCCCAAAAATACAAGCTTAATTGCGGGGTTATTTAGTAAACTTTTTATAGAAAGTATTTGATTATACACTATCAGCTGAAAACTGTTGACTGTTGACTGATGACTGTTGACTGTTGACTGATGACTGTCAACTAAACTTTAACTCTATAGACTGTAAAGCAAGCATCTGGACAAACTTGAGCACAAGCCGAACAACCTACGCAATCGTCAGGATTTGCCATGTGTGAAAAATTATATCCTTTGGAATTTGCTTCATTTGAAAGTGCCAATACATTTGAAGGACAAGCCACAACACATAAATTACATCCTTTACAATGCTCAACATCAACAACTACTGCTCCTTTTACTTTTGCCATTATTTATTAATTTAAAAATTGCAGCACAAATGTAACAAAAATTGAGAAAATATGAATTCTATGTAAGTCATTTTTTGTTTTTTTGTACTTGTAAATATTTAGCCAATACATTTCTTGGTTCTATGTAATTTTGTATGTATTACGAATTATTTTCAAATAATAATGATCCAATTATATAGCAGGTCATTTCGTTGTTATTTATAAGTTCCAGACTACTCAATTTAGCTTGAAAATTCGAATAGGCAAATGTCTAACAGTTTTTAGTCACTAAGGGTTCACGCCTCCACAAATTGTTGGGTCACTCAATGAGTTTTGTTGAGTATTAGTTGATGTTTTAAGTACCCTACCGGCCATCTTTACTATAGAATGAGGACAGTTAAATATACACAAATAAACATAATGATATTGTTCGAAACCACCGTAAATGCTGCAATAATGCCACAAAATAAAGCTACGCTATTATTTATAATTGTAGCACAGATTACGGCATAAAAACACTTTTTACTACATGCTCGACCAATTATTAAGGGTTAAATATTATAAGTTTGTTACAGAGCGATTAAATTCTAGTTCATTTTCAAGTTTTTGAACAAGGAAACGCCATCTACAATTCAAAACACAGAACTTGAGTGATTAAGTTATAATGATTACAATTAAAACCCTAAAAAATTAATTACTACAAAGCAACAATTAACACTACATCTTACAGGTTATCAATAGTTTGATATAATTGATTATTTTTGCAAGAGTTGAATTATTAAAGCAGTTTGTTTCTCGTTCATTACTAGTCAAATGTTTAGTTATTCTTCATTCTTTAGACTTCTTGATTTCATGAAAAATTTTCTACGATATATATTTATTTTGATTGCTCTGGTGGCTGTGGGGCTGGGGAAGGTGTGCGGGCAAACATCTATATCTTTAGTAGGTACCTCTGCTACTCAAGATTTTAATATTTTAGCATTTCGATCTGCAGGTACTTGGACTGACGGTAGCACTAATCCATTAAAAGATTGGTATGCATCAGGTGTGGATCCACTTACTCCCTTTGGTATTGTTATTCCAACAGCCTATGGATTAAATACTGGTAGTACCGTTGCTGCAGGATTATATTCATTTGGGCTTTCAGCCAATAGTAATAGAGCTTTAGGTTGGGTTCCAAATGGAACTACTAGTTCATTATCATATTATGGTTGGAGGCTGAAAAACACTTCTGGCAGCACAATTAAGGTTATTGAAATTAAATGGCGAGGTCAACAGTGGAGAAAAACATCTGCTGGTTTAAAATCATTAGATTTATCTTATCAGACTGGCAATAGTATGACCAGTTTGACAACAGGTTCATTTACAGCAATACAAACTTTCAATTCACCTTTATATGGTACTGCAGGCAATGTGGTTTTGGACGGCAATAGTGGTACGAATTATGTTGATTATATCAACTACATCACTGTCAATTTAGCGGCTGGTCAAGAAATCATGCTTAGATGGGCTGATACAAGATCTGGAGCATCTCAGCAATTGTTAGCTATTGACAATATTGTTGTAACTCCACAAAATGACCAGACGATTACATTTAGTGACAACTTAACAAATAAAACTTTTGGAGGTTCTACTTTTGGACTTACTGCTACAAGTACTAGTGGACTTCCTATTGAATATGTAAGTAGTAATCTAAATATTGCTACTATTAGTGGCTCAACTGTTACTATGGTAGGACCTGGTAAAGCAATTATTACAGCTAAACAAGCAGGAAATGCTTCTTATTCTCCAGCAGTAAATGTAACACAGGAAATATGGGTAAAACCCTCAACTCCAACAATTGATATTCCAACAAATATAACAAGTAGTTCTTTTGATGTAAATTGGACAGCTCAAAATGGTAATAATAATGCAAATACAGCTTATAAAATTGAAATAGACACTAATCCATTATTTAATTCTCCTCCAGATGAAATTTGGACTGCAAATGAGGTTAACACTGCAAATACAACTGATGGAGCAGGACTCATAACTTATGTACCAGATACAAAGTACTATTATAGAATTTATGCAGTTATAGACGGTTTGTATAGTGTATATTCACAAGCTTCATTTATTATTACTGGGCCAAACACTCAGGCAAATAATATTGTAGCAACACCAACATTTACAACTTCTGCTCTAACTTTTGTTTCTGGAGCTTTTAACTGGTCGAATGGTGATCCTACAGGTAGAGTATTGTTCTTAAAAGAAGGAACTGGTGCAATAACATCACCTAGTAATAACACCACCTATACAGCAAGTACTAATTGGTCATCATTAGGAACACAATTAGGAAGTTCAGGTTACTATTGTATTTATGCAGGTAGTGGAAATTCTGTTACAGTAACAGGCTTGTATCCAGGAAGAACCTATACAGTTCAGGCATTTGAATATCAAGGCTTATCAGGCACTGAAGTTTACTTAACTACAGAAGTAGGTGCAAACAATCCAATCACATTCGTACCTTGGCCAACCACAACATGGACAAATAGCCCTAGCGTAGGAACACCAGAAGCTTGGAATACCACTGCACGTTGGGATCATGCTACAGTGCCAACTAACTCATTACATCCCGCTGTAATAGTTTATATAGATGGAAACTGCGAAGTAACTGATGCTGCAGAAAGCAACAATCTGACTATTCTGGCTTCACATGGTGGCACAAATCCTAAATTGACTATTAATCCATCAAAGTCAATGACAATTGGTGGAACTATCGCTCCCTATGGTGCATTGGTAAATGAAGCTGGCGCATCAGGTTTAGTTATTAAAACAGATCCGACACAGGCACTAGCAAATGGTTCGCTAATTTATAAAAAAACTGACAATGGCACGGTAGCTTCCACTGTAGAAATGTATTCTAAGGCTTCATGGAATTTATCTGACCCTGTTGTAAATAACAGATATACATGGCAGTTTTTTGGAATCCCAGTAACTTCACTTGCCACCACTCCTACTTTTGATGGTGTATATGCACGTATATGGAAAGAAACAGGAACATTGATTTCCAACCATTGGGCATTATTGACGAATGATTCAACATTGAAACCTTTTAGAGGATATGAAATCACACAATCAGCTCCAAAAACTTATTCATTTACAGGAAATTTGGTAAATACTGATTTCAGTCAATCAAATTTAGCTTATACAAGTTCTGCTTTATATCCAGGACAACATATTTTTGCTAATCCTTATACTGCTGCCATTAATATAGCTTCACTTACAGGTGCATTTGGATCAAATATGGAAAATGCGGTATATCTTTATAATGCAGGAACTTATAGTCAGTGGGAAACAGCCATTGGCGATTTAAATACTGGATCAGGCGCAGGTCAGTACACTGTGTCTACACCTAGCTCTGCTGGTCAGAGTGGTGTTCCGGCTCAAATACCGTCTATGCAAGCTTTTCTTGTAAAAGCAAAAACAAACGATGTAGATTATCCAATTAATAATTCTTTGGCTTTTAGTTATACCAGTGTTGTGGGCACAAACACAGAACTTCAACGTGCGCCTTCTACACAAAAAACAATTGCAACCCGCATCGACATTCGCAGCACTCATTTCGCAGACCGTATGTGGATATTTACCGATTCTACTTGTACCCGCAATTATGATAAAGGCTGGGATGGCACCAAATTGATGGGTTCACCTCGCGCTCCTCAACTATTTGCCATAGAGCCAGATGGTAAATATCAAATCAATGCGGTGGCGGATATGAACAATACCGATTTGGGGTTTATTACTGGCGAAGAGAAGGAATTCACCATCAAGTTTACGCATGAGAACGCAGACAAACAATATTCGTCCATTTACTTGTACGATTTAGTGGCTAAAACTTCTACTGATATTACGTTAAGCGGCTCGGAATATAAGTTTACTGCTGAACCAAATACCAAAATCGTAAAACGATTCAAAATAATAACAAGCAATTTGAATGAAACTTCCAAAGAGGAGTCTCAAATGAAAATATACAGTGCCGATGGCATGATTTTGATAGAAAACAGTGGTGTTGAAAGTGGAGAGTTGAAAATATACGATATGAGTGGTAGGTACATTCAACAGACCACTTTTGGAGCTAACAAAACTACTGCAGTATTCAAAAACCTATCTTCGGGTGTCTATCTTGCAAAGACATTAAGTAATGGCAAGGAAATAACCAAAAGCTTTATAGTTCGCTAGACAATATGAGAAAGACAGAACAAACATTACTAATCTGGATATTAACTGCTGCAGTTTCTATCTTACTGGTGCTCTATTCTCCAGTAGGCAGTCCTGAGATGTATAACCACAAACAAAATTTTGCTATGCATCAGGGGGTTAGTTTCTCTGGAAAAATACAGAATGCACCAAAAGGCAAAAAAAGCTACCAAGATAGCAAAAATG
>JBAXAD010000058.1:0-17275 GCA_037142715.1 Paludibacter sp.
TTTTTTCTGTGTCTTGTATTAATTTTCTAAAGTTGGATGCCCCATTGTTAGCCAAGGGTCATCCGAGCTAATTATTTCTATCCTTTATAGATGTCGGAACCAACCTTTCTATCTTAGTATTTTAAAGTGTTGTTAAAAACTGATTTGTTACAGAATACTATTTTCGTAATTCCGCTTCAAAGATAGTTACTATTTTTTTGTAAAACTAATATATTTATAATTTATTTATTTTTTAATTTGACCTTTTATTTTTTTAATCTTTATTGGTAATCTATGGACAGGTATTTTATATTCCCGCCTTGATTGTTTGCTTCGGCTTGGATGAAGTGTTCCAGCTAGGGACGGCGCGCGCCACGTCACTACATTTAATCATCGAGTAATTGTTTTAGTTTTAATGCCAATAGGGAGTTGTATGGAAAATCTAACAGTATATGGATTCTTTGTGGTGTGATACTTTGGTGGCTTTCATGGTCATGATTTATTTGGTTTGAAATATTGAATTCATTTTTTTTCTTAGCTTGACGGCTATGTATAGTGGGAGAGGGTAAAAGATAGTAAAATTAAATTTCTTTTGAAGGTGGGAGTAAAGTTGTATCTTTAATATCTGACAAACTGTTTCGGTCAAGTTCCAACCACAATAGGAGAATACAGTTTCGATGCACAAAACTTGTCAGCGTGCTTGCACCTGACAGCGTTGACCAAATGACAAAGCTTGTTCCCACAACTAGAATGCAGCTTTGACCTGATGACAAAGCTTGTTTCCACAACTAGAATACGGTTTTGACCTGATGACAAAGCTTGTTTCCACAACTGGAATACAGCGTTGACCTAATAACAATGCTTATTCCCACAACTAGAATGCAGCGTTAACCTGATGACATAGCTTGTTCCCACAACTAGAATGCAGCTTTGACCTGATGACAAAGCTTGTTTCCGCAACTGGAATATGGATTTGACCTGATGACAAAGCTTGTTTTCGCAACTGGAATATGGATTTGACCAAATGACAAAGCTTGTTTTCGCAACTGGAATGCAGTGTTGACCTGATGACAAATCTTGTTCCCACAACTGGAATGCAGCGTTGATCTGATGACATAGCTTGTTCCCACAACTAGAATGCAGCTTTGACCTGATGACATAGCTTGTTCTCACAACTAGAATGCAGCGTTGACCTGATGACAATGCTTGTTTCCGCAACTGGAATATGGCTTTGACCTGATGACAAAGCTTGTTTCCGCAACTGGAATATGGCTTTGACCTGATGACAAAGCTTGTTCCTGCAACTGGAATACGGTTTTGACCTGATGAAATTAAGGTTAAATGTGCTGATAAATATGTTTTGAATTGATGTTTTGTATTGTTAAGTATGTATTCAGTCATTTTTTTACCATTATATTTGCCATAATATAAATAAGTATTACATATAAGTTTATTGATAATATTATTTGCTAAGTATTTCAGCTCTATTAGGTTAAACAGGTATTGTTCGACAAACAGCTTTTGAATTTACAAATTAATTTGAATATAAAAAGTTAAAGATGCGAAAAATGCGAGAATAATTTATGAATGATGTTTTTAAACATAATAATTGTAGTACATTTGCAAATCGAATTATCAAAAATTACAAAAACAAACGAACAATATTTCAATCAAGTTTTGTTCGTAGAAGCGAGTGGTTTTTTCTTTCAAAAGAAGTGAGGCGTAATTTTACAGGTGTTGTGCTTCACAAATAATGAAACAGAAAGATATGACGGGATTACAAGAGTATAAATCATTTAAAGATTAAAATTTTGAATAAAAAAATTAAGCGGGTGCAAGTCCGCCGGGTTTCAAAACATGAAGTGATGAACCTAATTTCTAAGACAGTAGTAGTGGCAGAAATGCATAACCCTGAAGAGTTGCACATAGATGTGATGCTCGGCAGATTGAAAGCAATAGTGCCTGAAATTGTAAGTATGGATGTCGCTTTTGGGGCTTACCCCGAAACCGTAGATTTAATTGACTTGAGAGTGCAATTGGATAACGTGGTTGGAGGCATTTCGTTTCAAGCCAGGGCATTAAGTCGCAGCAAGCTGGATGTTTATTCTGCAGAGGTAGAATTGTTAGTGCCTGTTATAAAGCGCTATTTAAAAGGTACTTATAAAGATACAACTGACACGTTGATTGACAAATCGCAAAAACTGATTTTGCAAATCGACAGTGATGTAGCTTTAACTGCAGCAGTGGCCAAAGTAAGTCTGAAAGTTTATTTGGACCAACTTGATGTGCTGTTGAAAGGATACCATGCAAAACAAAGCAAACGTTTGGTGACCAAAAAGGAACGTCCGAGGTATGATACCAACGAAACCAAGGTGAAAGTAGGAAAAGCCTTGAGTAATTTTCTTGATGCAGTGGAAGTGGCCAAGGAAGAATATCAAGAATTGGATTTCGAACCTTTGGTGATTAATTTGAACGAGTTGTATGTAAAATACAAGTCAGTAAACAAATCTGTAACTACCCGCAATCTTAACAAATCAATAGCTGCCAAAGCTGCTGAAGCAAAAATAGCAACCGACAAGACTCTCACATCTGACACGGTTGCTGAATAAATAATAGCGGATACAGTTTCAATTAAAAGTCTCGTCTACCTGTTGGCGAGGCTTTTTTTTGTGGAAAACCTACTGGGAGTGTAGTAAAAAATTAACTGATTATTTTGATAATCTTCTGTCTAAAAATACCTGTAATTTGTTCGTCAATAAGTCTTTGCTATGACCCCCTGCCTCCGCCAGCTGGCGGATTCTAAGACGCAGTATTTTAAAGGATAACATAGAAACTTGGTCTTAAGCCTCCGCCAGCTGGCGGATTTGGGGGTCACAAATTAAAAGAACGAACTTATTTTCAATGATATTCTGATTTTTTACAGCCCACCTACTGGGAGTACGACTTGGAGTAGAGAAGCGGCATGCCGCGTCTCTACATCGTAAGGTTTTTCTACACCCCCAGTTTTCCCAGTGCTTCGTACACCAAATATGCCGGCCATACTATGGCTTTGAGCACACCTAACACACCCATCCAAAAACCCGTGGCGTGGGAGATAAAATAGATGGCGGCGCCAATAAATCCAAGTCCATACACGGCACCACCCGAAGCTGTTGCCTGGTGATTGCGGTTACTGCCTTCGCAGCATTTTTCTTCATTCATTTTTTTATTGTTTTAGCGAGAATTACCACATAGTTTTTTCCATATACTTTGGCGCATTTGGGGCAGGTGGTGTACCACATGTACATTTTACCTGTTTTTATGCCTTTTTCATTTGCCTGCAGTTCAAAATCTTTCACCCATTTGTCGGTGTCCCTGAAAGATCCTTCGTACACTCGGCTGTAAAATGAGCCGTTGATTTTCAGATTCTCGGTTCCTGGTATTTCCTTGTCCACTGCCAAAAAAAGATCCATGTTCCAAGCGGAAGTATGGTCGGAAAGGCAGAGCCAATCGGGAATTTTAGCACCCGCTTTTTCAGCTTTGGCATTCAATCGTCTCATTGCAGCACCAAAATTTATTGGCATGTAAAATAAGGTGCAAACCTTGTCTTTGATAAATAATTTGTTGTCCCAAGTCAGTATTTTGTCGTCCCATGGAGTGGGGTCGAAGATGGGGCAGCAGCCTGTTTCCTTCATTTCTGTTTTCATAATCTTCACACAGTTTTATGGTTGATTGTAAACGAAATAACGATACAAATGTATGTGTTTTTAGGGGATGTTCTGCTATTATTTATATTAAAATGTATTTTTGTTTTTCTGTTATTTTGTCTTGGACGTGAATTTGGATGTCGAAGTCGTCATGACTTTTTTATAATATAGCTCCATCCGAACTTTTGTTTCCTGAAAATATATATTCTACCATAATATGTAATAAAGAGTTATTGTTGATATCTTTCTTAAATTATCATTTTCTATGCCCCAGTAGGTGGGTCAGAACTAAAACATATCATTAAATATTCTACCATAATATCGCTTCTCCGCAACTCCGCAAATTCAGCATTTGGATTATTTCCCGATAGCCTTTATATTATCTACAAAAAGCTAAGGATGAACTCGTGAATTGTTTTCATGCATCATTCCTAAACCAAACGAAATCAGTTCAATTTTAGCCACAATATAATTGACGTGTTAAAGATAGTTATATCTTTCAATTTCGGTTAATTTTATCGATTGTAATTCATCAATTGTATCCTCCTTTTAATGACTAAAATAATAAATTCAATAAGAATTAATTCCATTATTTGTAGCGTTGTTTTTCTGCCTCATATTTTCTGTCTCAATCTGATGTTGTATTAATTTATTGCAAATTAGTGTATTATGGTTTTGATTTCACGATAATTCATGATTGTTTATTTGGACTACAACAACATTTAGGTGAATAGTTTAGGATGCCTAATTCTATTGTAGCAGTATTTCTTGATTTGTTGAAGTAATTACTACAATTGCCTACATATCAAGCTATTGAAAGATTCATTATATTTGTATGCTAATAGTTTTGTAGTTAGATTGTAGTTACAAAATGTTGATGTTTAATAGATTTTGTTTTACTGATTCATCAGAAATTTATTAAAACCAATAGTTCGTTAAAAAAAAGATTTTTTGAACGCAAAGTCGCTATGACGCAAAGCCGCGACCCCTATCCCCCTTTGGGGACTTTCCCCTAAAACGGAAAGAAAAAGGAAAAATGGCATTTGAAAAACTGAAAGTTTTGTCTTAGCGTTCTTTCTCTTCTTGTTGAATATAAGGCATTTAAAACTTTGCGGCTTTGCGTTTACTCTTTTATTTGGAATGAGATTAAGCTTGGTTAAAATGAACTTCTAAGTTATTGTATTTAAACATAATAGATGCTTTTATAACGAACCATTGAAAACCAGACGATGAAAAATCAATGATTACACATACTGTCAATCCAGTATGATTGAAATCTTCTTATAAAGTTTCACGAATACCCAATATATTATGAAAACTTCTACCCTCAAAATCGCTTTCCTAACCCTGTCATTTGCTTTACTCACAAACGCAGTTTCTGCCCAAGTAGCCATCACCGGTGCATCCGGCATTACCGATGGCACTTCCTACACCACACTGAAAGGGGCTTTTGATGCCATCAATGCACAAACCAACCAGTCGGGGAAGAATATCGTTGTTACCATTTCTGCTTCCACCACCGAAACCACCACTGCCAGTCTGACGGGAACAGCCACCAACTCATGGAACAGTCTGAAAATTTATCCCGTAAACACTGGCGTAACCATTAGCGGAAATATAGATTTGCCGTTGATAAAACTGAATGGTGCTGATAATGTGACCATTGATGGCCGGGTAAATGCCACTGGAAGTACCAAGAGTTTGACCATTACCAATTCAAGTACAGGAGCTACAAGTGCCACTACGTTGCAATTTGAAAGTTCTGCCGAAAATAATATAGTGAAGTATTGCACACTAAAAGGTTCAGAAACAAGTACTTCGAAAGGGGTTGTGTTTTTCTCCACTTCAGCTTCGGGAAACGGGAACGACAACAATTTGATTGACAACAATAATATCACCAGCGATGCAGCTGGTCGCCCTGTAAATGCGATATATTCCTTGGGAGCAAGTGGTTATGACAACAGCGGAATTACCATCAGCAACAATAATATTTATGATTTTCTGAAAACCGGAACTGCCTCCAATGCCATTAATATCTTTGCCTACAATACCACTTGGAGCATCACGGGCAATAGTTTTTACGAAACTACTTCATTTATACCCACTGCCACAGTTCCCTACAGCATTATTCTTATCAACAACTCAACTGGAACTGGATTTAATATTTCTGATAACTACATAGGTGGAAGTGCTGCATCTTGCGGCGGCACATGGAACAAGAGTGCGGCTTACGACAATGTTTTTTATGGTATCAATTTGAATGTGGGAACTGCTGTAGTGTCTAGCATTCAGAACAATACAATCAAGAACTTTTCGTGGAGCAATTCGGCTGCAGCAACTTGGACAGGGATGCAAATTACGGTTGGTGCAGTAAATATTGGTACTGTTACTGCCAATACCATTGGAGCTAGCACCGGAACTGGTGCCATTACCGTAACTGGTGGTACTTCTGGCGCAACTGTTTATGGCATCAATATAGCAGGTTCGGGTACAATAAACATTCAGAATAACAATATTGGTTCCATTACAGCTGCCAATAGTGATGGCGCATTGGCCAGTAATCTGTATGGAATTTACCGAAGTAATACGGGTGTTACAAATATCAGTGCCAATAATATTGGTAGCACATCTGATGCCAATAGCATTCAGGCAAGTTCGGCGAGTACGGCAAATGCACAAACGGTATATGGAATTTACAATTCAACTGGCGGTACCATTACCATTAACAACAACTTGATTGCCAACCTCAGCAACTCTACAACCAATTCTACCACTGCCACTGCGGGATTAATAAACGGAATTGCATCCACCTTGGGAGTAATAACCGTGACCAATAATACCGTTCGCAACTTGACCATTGCCAATGCCAATAACGCCTCCAATCATACAGCATCTGTTTGCGGAATTACGCTCACCAGCACCAATTCGCTCAACACAATAAGTGGAAATACCATTTGCAATTTGTCGAATACAAATGCAACATATGACGGAATTGTAATGGGGATGTATTTTGCAGCAACTGGCTCTAGCCACATTGTATCCTCAAATTTCATACACAGTTTGTCGGTAAATGCAGCTACTACTTCCGCCTCCATTTATGGTATCAAAATATACACGGGAGCCACCACCTATTCTAATAATATTATCAGTTTGGGTGGAAATACAACTTCCAGCCTGTATGGAATTTATGAAACTGGAGCTGCAAGTAATAACAATAGTTTGTATTTCAATACCATTTATTTATCTGGAGCTCCCGTGTCGGGCAGTTTGAACAGTTACGCATTGTATTCGGCAGCAAGCACCAACACACGAAACTTCAGAAACAACCTGCTTTTTAATGCTCGCTCAAACAATGGCGCATCAGGCAAACATTACGGCGTTTATTTCAATTATGGTGTAAACACATCATTGACATTAGATTATAACGATTATTCCGTAACCGGAACTGGTGGCGTGTTGGGATATTACAATGGGGCCGATGTAAGTTCGTTGCCCATTATCACAACATTTGATGCCAATAGCATGACCACAAATCCTACTTTGGCAAGTGCAGGTGGAACGGTGGCTGCCAATTATAAACCCACTTCCGACAAATTGGGTGGATTTCAAATTAGCACCGTGAGCACTGATTATGCTGCCCTAAACAGGGCTGCATCGCCTACTATAGGGGCTTATGAAGTGACACAAAACCTGAATGTGGATGTGTATAAATCTGGCGTTTTTCAGGCAAGTTATTTTAGAATAAAGGATGCTTTCGACAAAATAAACAGTGGTGCGCATACTGGTGCGCTTGAATTGAAAGTAAAAGCAAACACTACAGAAACTTTATCAGCTGTACTTTATCAAAGTGGATATACTGGAGCTGGTGGAACTTCTAATTTTACTTCCGTAAAAATATATCCAACGGTCAGTGGTATAACCATTTCGGGTAGTTTGGATGCTTCATTGATTGATTTGAATGGTGCCGACAGTGTAATAATTGATGGAAGAGTGAACCGTACTGGGTTGATAGACATGACAATAGTCAATTCGTCGGTTAGCACCTATGCTTCTACCATCAGGCTTGCCAACTCAGCCGAAAATAATACGATTAGATATTGTAAAGTAAACTCATCCTGTAATAATTCGGGCGTTGGTTGCATCTATTTTGCCAGTTCAGCTGCTGGAAATGGCAACGACAATAACATTGTGGAGTTTTGTAATTTAAGTAATGCGGGCGGAAATAGACCAGCAAACGTGATTTTTTCATCGGGTGGTACAAGTCATGAAAATAGTGGAATTATTATCAGAAACAATAACATTTTTGATTTCTTAAGTCCCAATTTTTCATCCTACGGAATAAATATTTCTTATAATTCTACCGACTGGATAGTATCCGATAATAGTTTTTATCAAACCTCCACTTTGGTGCCAACAGGCATTCTGGCCGATAACATTATACGTGTTAATACCGGTAATAATCATTTGATTAGCAACAATTATATCGGTGGTAGTGAGCCATTGTGTGCCGGTGCGCCTTGGACTACAACTGCAAGCACTCCACACTATTTATGCGGTTTTTACATCAATGGTGGCACTGGCTGCACGGTACAGAACAACACATTGAAAAACATGGATTTCACCAGTGTGGAGGATAATCCTTGGGACGGTGCATTTATCAATACCGGCAATGTGAATTTTACGGGAAATACGATAGGTTCAACTACAGGAACCGGTTCTATTAAACTGAGAACGCCACTGCCAGTTGCCACCACCACCATTACTGGAGGTGTAGTTACGGCCATCAACCTGCTTTATGGCGGAAGTGGTTATACCACAGCACCTACAGTTTCATTTGCCACCAGCACTACTACTGCTACTGCAATTGCCATAATTAACGGTTCGGGTGTGCTAACAGGATTTAATTTGATAAGTGGCGGAAGTGGATATGCAACTGCTCCAGCGGTTGTTTTTGATGGTCAATCGAATAATTACTCTACTTCGCACCCCATTTTAATAGCAAGCCCAGGAACCATCATTATCAACAATAATAATGTGGGCTCAATAACTACTTATGGCTCGGACTATTATTCGCACGGACTTGAAAATCTGTATGTTAGGAGTAATGCTACAGATGTGACCATTACCAATAATCTTTTTGGGAGCCTTTCCACTGCCAATAGTTTGCAGGCCAGTTCCAGTTGTGTTTCCTCGCTTCAAAAACAGGATATTTATGGTATTTACAGCTCTGGTATTGGTACGGCAACCATTTCTGGCAATACCGTGTGTAATTTGTACAATGCCTATGCTGGCATTAATTCGGCTTCACGTGCAAGGGGTATTTCTACCATTACAGGTTCTAATACCATTTCAAATAATGTAGTGAAATATATCACTACAGCAAGTGGGCAAAGTTCAAGTGCCTCATCGGCCTCAATTATAGGAATTTCTCAATCATCAAACACTGCTGGAACAACGCAAACTATTTCTGGCAATACCGTTTCAAATTTATCAAATACCCATGCCAATGCCTCTGTAGTAGTAAGTGGAATTTATAATTCAGGACCAGTGGCCGGAACACAAACTATTACGGGCAATTTTGTTCATTCAATTTCATTGGCAACTTCCAATATCAACGGAGAAATCGATGGCATCGTTCTTTTTAGTGGATTAACCACCACTGCCAATAATATTATCAATCTCGGAACTGGAATTACTGCAGGTTATAAAGTGTATGGCATCTGGGACGACGGTGGTGCTACCAATAACAACAATGTCTATTTCAATACGGTTTATGTGGGTGGAACAGTTGCGGGAACGACCTCTGTTACAGCAGCTTTGTACAATAAACTCAGCACCAACACCTCCCGCGATTATCGGAATAATTTATTGGTAAATTTGCGTTCGGGTGGTACAACCAATAGTAATTACGCAATTTATTTGGCAGGCACAGCAGGTTTGACTTGCGATTATAACAACTATTATGTAACAGGCTCGTTGGCAAAAGTGGGTAAAATTGGCAATTTTGATAAAGTTGACTTGGCGGCATGGAAATTAGGAACTTCGCAAGATGTAAATAGTTTGAGCATTAATCCCGGTTTTACAAATGCGGGAAGTACTACCGCTTTAGATTATCTGACCTCTGCAACAATGCCCGGAATTGGCATTGCTGCTGTGACTACCGATTATTCTGTTGCTGGTAGGGCGATTACGCCCAAAATGGGTGCTTATGAAGGTACAATTTTCACATGGCAAGGAGCAACCAGTAGTGTTTATGGAACTGGTTCCAATTGGGCTGGTGGTGCTGTGCCACCCGATGGAGCGGACATAACGTTTGCTGTTTCTCCCAATAACCATTGCGTGCTGGACCAAAACCGTGTTGTTAAGAAAATCACCAATGCGCAAGCAGCCAAGAACTTAGTTCTGAATGGAAAACAACTCACCGTAACTGGCGATTTCGCTTTTACCAACTCAGCCAAGATTGATGCCACAGCTTCAGCATCTAAAATAGTATTTGCAGGAACCGCTGCACAAAGTATTCCTGCAGGTTCTTTTGTGAGCAATACTGTTGATTCATTGGCTATTAATAATGCAAATGGTCTTGCCCTGAATGGTGATTTCACCATAAATAAAGGTATTGCGCTTGTTGCAGGAAATTTCGCCATTGGCGCAAATACGCTGACTTTTAATGGGATTGTTACTGCCATGACAGGAACGGTTACCGGTGGCACTTCCACCAATATGATTATTGGAGGTACAAGTTCCACTATAAGTATGCCGGCATTTACACTTGGAAATTTGACGATTAATCGTGCAAGTGGAGTGAATTTGTACGGAAATCTAAATATCGTAAATGGTTTGACTTTGACCAATGGCACACTTACCGTTGGAGCAAATACTTTAACGATTTCGGGAAGTTCTCCAACAAGAACTACTGGAAGCATTGACGCAAGCAATGTAGCTGCAAGTTTGGTTTTTACCAATACTTCTGCCGTTACATTGCCTGCTTCCATCTTTTCAGCGGCAGTAAATAATCTAACCATTTCGGGTGCTGGAGGTGTAACTTCAAGCGGTGATTTTGGTGTGAATGGAATATTGAATCTCAGCGCTTCAAATCCATCAGCCATTAAAGGATTGTTGGATATGTGGGACGGTGCAGCAGCCAAAACCCTTACGATGGCTGCCAATGCTACTACCGTTGGAGCTGGCGATGTGACTGGCATTATTAACCGTACTTCTTTTGTTTTGAATACGCCATATACTTTTGGAAACCAGTTTACTACCGTTAATTTCTCAGTAGCGCCACTTCCAACTTCAGTGAGTATAAAACCATTACTGACGGCAACTCATACTTGGAAATCAACTGCCATCAATCGTTATTATGACATTATAAGGTCAGGCAGCGATGTGGCTACCCGATTGACTTTGAACCTTCATTATCTTGATTCAGAACTGAATGGATTGACTGAAACCAATCTTGATTTTTTCGATTATCATGTTGGAATAACAACCGTACATGACCATGGTCATTCAAATAAAAGTACCACTGACAATTGGTTGGGATTGTCCAATTTAGGGCTCACCTTCTTGGGTTCTGATACTTGGGGCGCACATTATTGGACTTTAGCTGCCAATGAAACATCTGGAAGTTGCACTTGGATTGGTGGCAGTCCGTCAGGACAAACCGATTGGACAATTCCCGGCAACTGGAGTGGCGGAGTACCTGTAGATACATCACGTGTAATCATTCCCGATGTTACTTATGACCCGGTTTTGCCCGTAAGTACAAGTATTGGAACTTTGAGCATTCAATCGGGTGGGGTAGTGAATACTTCTGCCGAAACTGCTTCGCTAACCATTACTGGTGGCGTGAATGCTTGGGATAACTTGGGCACTTTTAATGCAGGAACTAGCACGGTGATTTTTACAAATGCTGCGGCTACAATGTCGGACCCAACCAACTTTTATAACGTTACTGTTGCCAATGGTGCTAATTTAAGCTTGGGAACTAACAATATAATGCGGATAGCTGGTACACTTTCACTCTCGAGTACAGGAGTGCTCAATGCTGCCAATAATCATAATACAATTGAATATAATGGTGCAGATCAAACAATTATTAATCCAAATGGTGCAACAATAGGTTATCACAATCTAATTTTGAGTGGAAGTGGCACCAAAACAATGCCAGGAACCGCATTGTCGGTTTTAGGCGATTTGTCTAGCTCTGGTACAGCTTCGGCAACCGCTGCATCGGCTATAACTTTGGCTGGAAATATTGTTATTGGCACTGGTACAACCTTTAATTCAGGTAATTACAATCATTCAGTTGCAGGTAACTTTGAGAATGATGGCACTTTTAATGCCGCTTCAGGATACGGTGTAACTATGAATGGAGCTGTTGCTCAAACCATTGGCGGTACATCCACAACCAACTTTGATAAGTTAACTATCAATAACAGTACGGGTGTTTCATTACTCGCAAATGAAAACGTAACCAATGTTTTGACATTGACGGCTGGTAATTTGATGGTTGGTTCAACAACGCTTGGCATTAATGGAACGATTAGCAAAACTTCAGGTTTACTCGATGTTACATCGCTTTCTTCCTTGAGTTTTGGCGGTTCAAGTACATTGACCATTACAAATGGATTGTTTACCAATACGCCTTCCATCAATAACTTAACTATCAATCGTTCCGGTGGAGTTACTTTGGGAAATCAAAGTATAACAGTGAATGGATTATTGGAATTACCTAACGGAACGCTTACCTTGGCAGCCAATACATTGACATTAGCAGGAAGCTCACCAACCCGAACCAGTGGAAATATTGATGCAAGCAATGCAGCGGCAATAATTGTTTTTGCCAATACTTCAGCAATAGTGCTTCCCGCTTCTATTTTTACGGGTAATGTAAATAATTTCACCATTTCAAATGCTGGAACTGGTGGTGTAACTGCCGGTAGTGATTTTACAATTGATGGCGTTCTAAGTTTACAAAGCGTAAATCCGTCGGACACCAAAGGTTCTTTAGAAATGACAAACAGTTATGGAACTTATCCAGGAACAACAAAAACATCCTATTTGGATTCGCATATTCTTACAATGGGTTCAATGGCTACAACAATTGGCATTGGAGATGTAACTGGAACGGTGAAAAGAAACGCAATTGTTCAGAATACCTCTTACTCTTTTGGAAATCAGTTCACTACATTGTCGTTAACTGCTGGAACAATGCCAACTGCACTTTCAGTAACTATCACAATTGGAACCAGCGTACCGGCAGTTGATGTAGCTGACGTTATTCGCGATGGGGTTAAAAGAACTTATGAAATTGTACCTGCAGTGCCCAACGGGTATTCCTCTACATCTACTGTGAATGCTAATTTCCATTATCTTGACAGTGAGTTAACCAGCAGTAATTCAACCTATCATGTCAATACCGAAAATAAAATGGTAACAATGGATTATGATATTGAAGGCGCTGCATTGTCTGATGAACATGGGCGATCTACTTACGATTTTGTGAATAATTATATTGGTTTGTCCAATGTGCCTATTGCCTATTTCATCAATATTGCGGGTCATGCTTGGAGAACAATTTTCACGCTTCGTGATTATGTGACAGACCATTACACTTGGAATGGCTCTCAAAGTAGCGTGTGGGGAACATCTCTAAACTGGAGTCCAACTGGTGTGCCGTCTGATTTAACCCACGTTATTATTCCAGATATTTCTACCACTTTATACCAATGCGTTTTAGCTCCAAATGTTACTATTAATACCATGACCATTGAAAATGGTGGTGCTATGACCATGGGCAACGAAACGATAACGATAAAAAATAGTTTGAGTGGCGGCTGGGAAGATCAAAATGCATTGGGCAACAATCCGGGTACAAGTAAAGTGCTGTTTTCTATGCCTGGAGCTACTTTGTCGGGCACATCACGGTTTTATGATGTGGAAATTGGCAATGGCGCCGACATAACCAATCAGACAGGTAGTACCATGAAAATAGCCAATACACTTACCCGAACTGGAACCGGTAAATGGTACGCCGATGTTTATGGTGCTACTATCGAATACAATGGAGCAGCTCAAACAGTGGCGTTGCCCGATGGAACTCCTCATTATCATAATCTATCACTCAGCGGAAGTGGAGTAAAAACCTTACCAGTGGCACCACTCTCGTTGCATGGAAATCTTAGTTTGCAGGGTACGGCATCAACTTCCATTACTGATGTAGTTACAGCGGGTGGAAATTTATCTTTGGCAAGTGGCACTTCATTGACCGTTTCACCCACCAAAATGCTCGATATTGCTGGTGCAATATCAAATAATGCAGGAACTTCTGGTTTGGTTGTTAAATCTAGTTCAACAATGGCCAACGGAACATTGATTTACCACAATGCTTATAATGCACCAGTGTCGGCTACGGTAGAAATGTATTCAAAAGCTTTTTATTCAACCGCTTACAAATGGCAGTTCTTTGGCATTCCAATTCGTACCATGACAGCTTTTCCTACTTTCAATGGTGGCTATGTGCGACAATATAACGAAGCAGGTATTGGCAGCGGTTTAACAGCTGACAAACATTGGATTCAACTGCAAAATGGGAGCACTTTAACCTCATTTAAAGGTTATGAGGCAGGACAAGCGGCTGCCAAAACATTTTATTTTACTGGAGAATTGGTGAACAGCGATTATGCATCAGGGAAGCTTCCTTTTACAGCAACTGCTCAATACACTGGCCAGCACCTAATTGGAAATCCATACACGGCAGCCATAGATATTTCTAAAATAGAGTTTGGGACTACCGATACATTAATTATCCAAAACACCATTTATTTATACAATACCGGTTCTTATTCCGACTGGACAAATGCTGGTTCTGGAACAGCATTGAACATAGAAAGCACAACTCCTGGTCAATATATCAGCATACCTAAATTTGCAGCTGGAGTCAATGGTTTACCAACTCAAATCCCTTCTATGCAAGCATTTCTGGTAATGGTGGCTAGCGATAATGCATTGGCAACGGTATCAATTCCTTACAGTGCAGCTGGTACAGTGCTGAAAAATACCACCCTACAACGTACAGCGGCAGCACCAAAAGTATCTACGAGGATTCAAGTAAAAGGCTCAGGTTTTGGTGATAATGTGTGGCTTATTACAGAACCTAGTTGCAACCGAGGATTCGACAATGGGTGGGATGGTTATAAATCGCTCTATAGTGGCGTTACCCAAATTTTTGCCATGGAAACATCGGGTGATTATCAGGTAAATTCGGTGGCTGACATCAACAATACCTACCTTGGTTTTCAGGCGGGAACAAGCGAAATCTATACGATGACATTTACCCACGAGAATATGGAATCGCAATATCCAGCTTTGTATTTGATTGATTTGATGAACAATAGCAAAGTGACGGATATTACTTTGAGCGGCTCTACCTACAGTTTCACTGCTAACGCAACTGGTACTCCCGATAAGCGGTTTAAAATAGTTACAAGTTTGGGAGTTGCAACTGATATTCAAAACGTAAATGGCAAGAAGTTGAAAGTTTACAGTTCAAATAACACCCTATTTGTACAAAATATGACTGACTTAAAAGGCGATATAGACATTTGTGATTTGACGGCCAAAGTGTTACAGAAATCTTCATTTAATGCCAATGAAATAACCAGTTTACCAATCAATGTGCCTGCTGGAGCATACATCGTTAAAGCAACGGTTGGGTTTGAAATAGTTACCCAGTCTGTTATTGTAAAATAATATTTAATACATTGATAGGAAACAATATTATCGCTAGTGAATAATATTGTTTCCTTTTTTTAGTATCGGTTTTATGAATATATTCTTGAACTTTCATTGATATTGCCAAATGGTCTCAATTCATTTACTTAAATAAACCTAAATCATTCATTGTTCCCTCCTTATATTTTCATTCTAAATCCCCTCATTAACTGTATTCTATCCTATAATTTGTAATTAATACATTTTTTGTAGTCTAAATTCTAATGGATTTAGGCAGTCATTCTCAATAATAATTGTACTATTAATAATTGATTATCAATTCCTTTTTAATAATTTCAAATATTGTATCTGATATTGACAAGAAACAATAAATAAATAATATATTTAAATAAATTAATATGATAGAATGCTTGTAGCACAATGTGTGTTTTATTTTGTAAATTGTACTACAATTAGCTACAAACCAATTACTTGATATAATGATTATATTTGCAATGTCATTTATTATGATAATTAATTTTCACTCCTAAAACGCAATATATCATGAAAAATTCAACTTCCTATAAGCTAATAGCTCTATTTACAGTATGTTTTCTTTTTATAAGTTCTGGCATACAAGCTACTACTTACTATTCGAGGGCAAGTGGTAATTGGACTACCAACACTACTTGGTCGTTGTCTTCCGGTGGTGGTGCAGTGGGTACGGGTGTGTTTCCAGTTGCAGGCGATGCAGTAGTTATTCAAGGTGGATTTAATGTGACATTGTCGGTTAATGCTTCTTGTGCTAGCTTACAAGTCGGTAATACTGGAAACGGAACCCTTACTTTTGGCTCTACCACCAATGTCAGTCTTACTTTAACTGGCAATGTGACGGTAAACTCGGGCAGTAAAATTACTTCGGGCACTACGGGGAATCAAGCACACGTTTTTTATATAACTGGTAGTATAAACTGCGCTGGCACATGGGATATGTATGGCCGGAATACAACTGATGATATAAATGTAGTATTAAATGGAACAACTCAAAGCATAAGTGGAACTGGTGTTTTTGGATGGAATACATTAACTGTAAATAATGGAAGCACTACTACTGTAACTTCCACAATAGCACAAACAATGTATTCAGATTTAAATATATTGGGAACACTGGATTTTGGTACTACAACCTTTAATAGGTCTTCTACTGGCGGCACTTTAACAGTGAGTGGAAAAATGATTTTGGGGAATAATACAGGTGGACAAACGGGCAGTAATTTCCCAACAAACTTTTCGACCAGAACATTAACCGGTGGCACTGTGGAGTACAATAGAGCAGGTGTACAAACAGTTTTTGCCACTCCCACCTATACCAATCTAACCCTTTCGGGCAGTGGTGCGAAAACAATTACCAGTGTACCCGTCAATGGCATTCTATCAATGGAAGGAACAGCCACGGCAACAGGTACGCCCACCTATGGAGCGGCCTCAACCTTGCAATACAAAGGAACAACGTCCATTACAGCTACTACAAATGAATTTCCCAACGCATTTGCTGGGTCGGGTGGCGTTATTATTGACCAAACACTTGGAAATACGGTTACTTTGAATGCCAATAAAACGGCTTTGGCTGGCAATTTAAATATCGTGTCAGGCACATTTGATTTGTCAACTTTTTCAGCCAACCGTCTTACAGCAGGCGGTACACTCACCATTGCCAATGCCGCTACACTCAAAATAGGTGGAACAAATACATTACCTTCGAATTATTCTACCCACAGCATAGGTAGCACAAGTACAGTAGAATATGCAGGGACGGCGCAAACAGTGGCCAATCTGAATTCGTCGCAAAGCTATGGACACCTCACCTTAAGCGGCAGTGGCACTAAAACCTTGCA
>JBAXAD010000059.1:0-17268 GCA_037142715.1 Paludibacter sp.
GCCAACATTGAAGATGCCACCACCTCCGCCACCGCCCATTTGACCTGACATGCGGCGATTCATGAAAACGAAAAACAAAATTAGTAATAGAAACGGTAAAATACTATATAAAAATACATCAATATAATTGCGACTCTCTTTGTACTCCACACTACCCTTAAAACCGTATTTTTCTTCTGCCACTTGTATGAATCTTGAAAATTCTTCAGCGGGAACACTCACGTTAATCATACGCTCTTTGGCATATAATTCTGAGTCTTTACCAAAAACGTTTTTTAAAGAATCTTTAATTACTTGGGCTTCTAAGGAGTTTTTTGTAGAATAGACATCAATCTTTTCAATCATGCCTTTTTTTACATATTCTTTAAAAGTAGAGTATTTTACTTCTTTTACAGGAGTATTTTCATTGAAAAAATAAGAACCAAGAAGTACGAATATGATAATTCCATAAATCCAAGAAATATTAAACTTAGGGAATTTGCTGTTTGGTTTGTTTGGATTTGGATTGGGTGTTTTGTTTTCCATTATTTGAATTTCTGTTGTTATCTTATTAGTTTATTCTTTAGAACAAAAGTTAAGCATTCTTGTTTAGTCTAATCTGATAATTTTTAAAAAATCACAGAATATCTTCCAATTTTGTCAGGTCAGCATCTGCCCATAAGTGTTCTATGTCATAAAAAGCCCTAGTTGGACGTTGAAAAACATGCACAATAATTTGTCCATAATCCATGGCAATCCATTCACGATTTTCGAAGCCATCGGTTGCATAAGGTTTTACTTTTATTTGTTCGCGAACCCAATCTTTAATGGACATTGCGATAGCATTTACGTGTACATTGGAATCGCCTTCGCAAATTACAAAGTAACTACAAGGTGCTTCACGGAGTTTATTTAAGTTTACGATTACAATATTTTTACCTTTACGTTCTTGTATTCCTTCAATAATCTTTTCTACTATTTCTTCGTTTTCTTTCATCCTGATTTGCTAATTGTTTGTGTTTTTTGAAATTCCTGCAAAGGTACTGTTAAATGTTTAAAAATGGAAATTATAATGAGCCTTTAGTGTTATAATGTTCTATAAATCTATCATAAGTAATTAAAAAATAAGTGATTAATTACTCTTAAGTATTCATTATCGACAAATAAACATTTAGTGTATGATTTGTTTAAATATGCATTATCATTTACGTAAAAAATCCGATGCAGAATTTGCATCGGATTTTTTAAGAATTTAAATTGTAATTATTTTACTATTGAAAGAAAAGAGGCATCTGTCAAGAACTTAGAAAATTCTAGGTCTTTTATTGCTTTTACTGCCAATGTTTTGTCAAGTTTCACAGCGCTTTTCAAGTTACTATAAACTGCATCACGGTCGTTGGTGCGTGCTCCAATGATAGCTCCAATGTAAGAAGTCATACCATCAGGTTTAGCAACAGCATCCAAAGTCTTGCGAGCTCCGCTATAATCAGCATTTAATACTTGAACCAAAGCTGCATTGTTTGAAGCTGTTGACCCAAAATAGGTTTTTGCTTTAGAATAATCGCCTTTCACTACATTCACTGTTCCCAATGCTTGTCCTAAATTTCCAGTTGTACCAGCAGCTTTACCAAATGATACTTCAGCTGTTGATAAATCACCTTTGGCCAATGAAGTTAAACCTGCATTGTAATTGATATCCGCAGATTTAGAGTCAATTTCCAATGCTTTTGCATAATAACGAGAAGCATCAGCCACATTACCTTGTTGATATTTCACCATTCCCAAGTTGTTGAAACCACGTACATCTGTAGGATAAAGTTCAGTTACTTTTTGGTAAATTGCAGCTTTTTCGTTCAAATCATTTGTAAGTGTTGCTGCGAAAAGCAATTCTTCAACAGTTAGTTTCGAAGCATCTTCTTTTGCTAGTTTTGTGAGTTCAGCATCTGTTTTGCCTGTTACATTTACGGTCAATTTTAATTTTGAACGACGAAGTTGAGGTAGAATTTCTTCGGCTATAGCTTTAAATGCTACCGAAAGATTTTTAATTTCACGTTCTCGTTGTTCTGGGTCAGTGTACATAGTAAGAACGCGCAAGATAACTTGTTTGTCTTGTATGTTAGACTTTTCCATCAAAGCTTGAAAACCATCCCAATCTTCTGCAGTGAATTTAGAATCCATTGTCACAGTCGATTTCATTTTTTTCAACTCCTTGTTCAAATAATCAACAGTTACTTTTTGACGTTTTTCAGCCAAATTTGTATTCAAGTCCAAGCTGCCATCTGGTGAAGCATAGCCAGATACTTCAAATCCAGCAACTTGTCTGTTTTGGTCATCTTTTACTTGTTTTATTTTTTGTGTTAATGAAACAACATCTATTGAGTTAACCTCAGTTTTACGAAGATCAGATTTTTGAATCAAAAATAAGATATCAGCTACTTGTTGTTCTTGAATAACACGTTGGAATTTATCAGTCAGCGCAATTGGTGCAATTTCATTTGCTTTTGTTGATACTAATTGAGAGGTTGCAATAACACCATCAGCAACTTTTACGCTAGGGATTTGGTATGTTTTTTTGCCTGCAACTACATTAAATTCCAAAAACAATTCTGATTGAGCCATTTCTGGAACATAATCAAATGAAGTTTTTATTGAATAAGTACCACCAGCTTTATAAGAAATGGTTTGGTCATTTCCAACAACTTTTTCACCTTGAAAAGTTGCAGGTGCACCTTTAACTTCTTTTCCATTGAATTTCAAAACTGGAGTGACAGTTAATGTCGCTTTTTTGTTGAAATACTTTACAGGAAAAGTTCCAGTAATTACTGCATCTACTTTACCACCTTTAACTTCTAGTGGATTTGGATTACATTTAAATAAGCTAGGATCTAAAGCGGTTAAGTCTTTGCTACATGAGCTGAAGATTAACGCAAGCACCATGGAAACCGCGAAAAATAATTGCTTTCTCATAAATTTGTTTTTTGTTATAAAATTAGTTGAATTCTTATTTTAATATTTTGCTGCAAATATACAATCTTTCGATGGATTTTTACTTACTTTGCACTCGAATTTGTCGTTTTTCTGTTAAAAGATTAACGATGTTGTCAAAAACCGTCCTCAATTGCACCATAATAACAAGTTAATTAGTTATTCATTTGCAATAATATAAAATTTCATGAAACAATATATACGTTATATTCAGCTATTATTTATAAGTTCAAGTTATATTTCTTACTCCCGAATTGCAAATTTATTTAAACTGATTATATCTTATTTTTTATCTTTGGCTGGATTTGATAAAATTAAAAGTAGAACACCTTTTTTTATTTCTATTGAACCATCTAATTTTTGCAATTTGCGTTGTCCAGAATGTCCAGTTGGTTTAAATCAATCTCCAAGGCCTGTTGAAGCTACTTTTGATGAAGTCCGCTATAGAAATTTGATAGACGAATTAAAGCCCACTTTGTTTCATGTGATTTTTTATTTTCAGGGAGAACCATTCCTACATCGAAACCTTAGTGAATTAATAAAATATGCCCACGAAGCACGAATTTATACCTCAACGTCTACAAATGGCCATTTTTTGAATGACGACACGGCAAAAGCGATTGTACTTTCGGGGTTGGATAAACTCATTGTTTCAATTGATGGTAGTACGCAGGAAGTGTATCAAAAATATCGAATTGGCGGAAATTTGAATAAAGCTATCGATGGAATTAAATCGGTTGTGGAATGGAAAAAAGAACTCAATTCAATTACACCATTGATAGAGATTCAGTTTATTGTTTTTAAAACAAATGAGCATCAACTGAGTGATATGAAACTTCTGGCAAAGTCGCTTGAAGCCGATAAACTAACATTTAAAACAGCTCAATTATATGATTTCGAGAATGGGAATGAATTATTGACTACAATTGAAAAATATGCGCGTTATCGAAAAGGGAAGGATGGCAAATATCTGATTAAAAGTTCATTGCCTAACCATTGTCAACGTTTGTGGGGTGGGGCAGTAGTGAATACACAAGGCGAAGTTTTGCCATGTTGTTTTGATAAAGGATCTGAGTTTTCATTCGGAAATATCAATGAACAATCATTTATAAAGAATTGGCAAAGTGCAAAAGCTTCCGATTTTAGAGGGAAATTACTTCAAAATCGAAAACAATTTGAAATGTGTAGGAATTGTACAAGCCGTTGATTATTTTATATATTTTAACTAAACTCTTTCTTCAATTTTGCGTTGAATGTAAAGAATAATAATAAACACTAATCATCAAACACTAATATTATGGCATTACAAGTAGGCGACAAAGCTCCAGCAGTTTTGGGAATAAATCAAGATGGAAAAGAAATTTTATTATCGGATTTTGCAGGTAAAAAAGTAGTTTTGTACTTTTATCCAAAAGACAGCACACCAGGCTGTACGGCACAAGCTTGCAGTTTACGTGACAATTACGATGATTTGCAAAAGGCAGGTTATGAGGTGATTGGCGTAAGTTCAGATAGTGCAGCATCGCATCAAAAGTTTATTGCAAAGCAGAATTTACCCTTCAACTTGATTGCTGATATCGATAAAAAACTTTCGGAGCAATTGGGAACTTGGGGAGAAAAATCTTTATATGGACGAAAATATAATGGGACGTTTCGCACAACATTTTTATTGGACGAAGCTGGAATAATTACCCGCATCATTTTGCCCAATGAAGTAAAAACTAAAGAGCATGCACAACAAATACTTGGATAAAAATTATTGTTGAGATTGCCTGATAGTTAGGTGATTAATCATTTATGAAAGGATAATTGTCAAATAATACTGTTTCAATATCATTTTTTTTTATTGTAATTATTATTTTTTGAATATCTTTGTGTCAATGAAAATCCTAATGCTAAATTAAAACTAATAAAAACCAAATGGCAAATAATTTCAATCCATGGCATCAAGTTGTGCCAAAAACCGAAATAGTAGATGTTGTAAAAGGCATCATTGAAATACCTAAAGGTACACGTGCGAAATATGAATTAGACAAAGAAAGTGGATTGCTCCGACTAGACCGTGTATTGTATTCTTCGGTTTATTATCCGGCAAATTATGGATTTATCCCTCAAAGTTATTGCGAAGATCACGACCCTTTGGACATCTTGATTCTCTCACAAATTGAAGTAGTACCAATGTGTATTGTGGAAGCAAAAGTGATTGGCGTAATGAGAATGCTAGATAATGGCGAAGCTGATGATAAAATTATTGCAGTGGCTTTAGGCGATCCTAGTGTTAATCATTATAACGACATTTCTGAACTTCCGCAGTATTTAATTTCTGAAACAATGAGTTTTTTTGAAGATTATACCAAATTGGAGAATAAAACAGTTGTTATCGAGAAATTTTTTGGCAAAGAAATTGCACTAGGCATTATTGATGAAAGCTATAAAATGTATCATAAACACTACGGTGAGCTTCATAAATGGTTTTATGGGGGTAAATAATGTTATTGTTGTTAATTTTTACGATAATTATTAATATTAGTGAGTCTTACATTGTGTAAGGCTCTTTTTGTTTTAAAATGGAAACCCTCAATTTAAGTTTATTAGGGCAAAATTACTATCTTTGCAGCAGGCAACAAAATTGATTATAGCATGAATTCAAACATAAATAAGCATTTGTTTTTCGAGAAACTCCATTCGATTATTGAAAATAAAGGATTGATAAAACTTCAACTAACTGGCAAGCGTGACAAGTTGTCGGATTTGAAAAAGTTAATCGTTACGGCGGTCGAAATTAAAAAAGGATACTGCTTGAATTTTGTTTACCGTCATAATACAAAGGATATTACCAAAAATTTTGAAGTTTCAGAAGGATTGGATTTGATTGCAAAAGCCATGGAAATTGGTTTTTATAATGCGGAACTTTTTTCGGTAAAGGAAAACCTAAGTCTCATCATTCAACCCAATGGAAAAGTGCAATTGAAAACCACTGAAGCTACTTTGCAAGCTCCTACAACTTTTACTCATGACAGGGTAAAAGAACGACTTATCGACATAAAAGAAAATGTTTATTTGCGAGAACTTGGAATTACCAATGCCAATTGGGAAATCAGACGCGAAATGAGTGATAAGTACAAGCAAATCAATCAATACATTGAACTTTTGGCTCCCAATTTGAGTGACCTTTCTTTGCCCGAAAATTACCATATTGTGGATATGGGTTCTGGAAAAGGCTATTTAACTTTTGCGCTTTACGATTATTTGACCAATCATTTAAAACACAAAGTGAACATGACAGGTGTTGAATATCGTGATGATTTGGTGAAAATCTGTAATTCCATTGCTGTAAAAGCAAATTTTGAGCATCTATCATTTGTGAAAGGAACAATAGAAAAAACCGAATTGGAGCACATTGATATACTTATTGCTCTTCATGCTTGCGATACCGCCACCGACGATGCTATTTTCAGGGGAATTCAGTCCGGGGCAGCCTTGATTGTTTGTGCGCCATGTTGTCACAAACAAATCAGGAATGCTTTTAATGTGACGAATGAACTCAACAATGTAACCAAATTTGGGATACTGAAGGAGCGTCAGGCTGAAATAATTACAGATACTTTGCGTGCCATGATGATGGAGGCTTTTGGCTACAAAACAAATGTTTTTGAATTTATTTCGTTGGAACATACGCCTAAAAACGTGATGATTGTTGGACGAAAAATTCACAATTCAATTCCTGCCAAGCATCACATATTGAATGATATAGCTGCTATAAAGAAGGTTTTTGGTATTGAAAAACATTATCTTGAAACATTGCTTGGAATTTAAACATAGCCATTTTTAAGAAACATATAAATTTTGGGCATTATTCATTTGGTACTTTATTTGTCACGTAATCAGAACTGTTTTTCAATACAATCATAATTATGAAAAAGCTTCTTTGGTTTATAGTATTTACTGCAGTCGTTTCTGCAACATTTTTGTTGGCACAAAAGACTGATTTGCCAATTTCCAAACGTTGGGAAAAAGTGAATGAATTTGCCCAAAAGCAATTGCCCGAATCGGCTTTGAAGGAAGTGGAAATCATTCTGAATCAAGCCCAAGAGGAGAAAAATTCGGTGGAAGTCATCAAAGCGTTGGTTTACAAAATGCGTTTTACTTTAGAAAAAGATCCAGACCAAGCTCCAACTCTGATTCATGACTTTGAGGTGTTTACCGACAAATGTACCGACAATGCAGAACGTGCTTTGCTGCATTCCATGACAGCTGAATTGTATGCCAAATACTTCCAACGCGACCAATGGAATATTATTCAACGTACAGAAATTAAAGGCATTGTGCCCGATGATTTGAAGGAATGGACCAAGAATATCTATTATGATAAAGTGAGCAAACATCTCGCTGCATCGTTAGAAAACGCTTCGGTATTGCAAAAAACCGATGCAATGAAATTTGGGTCATTGCTTCAAAAGGGGAATGACAGCCGTACTTTGCAACCTACACTTTTTGATTTTTTGGCATATCGTAGAATTCAGATTTTGCAACTAATGGGCCAATCGACCACTGTAAAAAACCCACTGAAAAGCCCTGATTTATTTGCCGATTTTACTCAGCTTTTCACTTTGAAAATTGATACAGCATTTAAGGCTTCCATCGAAAATGCAAGTGTGGAGACCTATCAAAAATTATTGGCTTTCAGACTAAAAGAAAATAACGAATTGTCGCTGATTTTTGCCGACCTGCATTACCTCAGATATATTAAGCAACACACCGAAAATGAAAGTGCAGACTCCCTTTATCTTTTGGCTTTGAATAGATTAAAGGAACAATATTATGACAATGAAGCGGTGGTGGAAGTGTATGGAGAGTTGGCAAATTTATATATGCAAAATGCAAATTTCAAAGATAATAAGAAAATAGCGAATGAAATTTGTACAGATGGAATAAAACGTTTTCCCAAATACAATAGAATAAGCATGTTGGAGAATATGCAAAATGATATTACTCGGAAAGATATTTCCATCAATTATAATCAGGTTGTTAAGCCTGCTTCAAATTTGAAAATAAAAATTAGCACCAGCAATATTCCCGTATTGAAACTAAAAGTTTTTGAGGTTAAAGCCAGTGCACAAGAGTATTATCAATTCAAACAAAACAATAGAAATTCAAAAAAATTATATCCAAACAATAGCTTATTAGAAACTCGCTTGGTTGATGTAGAGTCAGATCTAAATTTCGGAAACGTAAATACAGAAATTACGCTAAAGAGCCACGAATATGGCATTTATGAATTTACATTAGAGGCTGTTGACAATGAGAACGAATCGCAGCGCGTGATTGGGACTTTAGCCGTCACTGATTTGGCGTTTATGATGAGGACCAATAAATCCGAAAAAACCGACATGTACGTGTTGGATAGAAATACTGGAAAGCCACAACCCAAAGTAAAAGTAAATAGATACAACAACAAATGGAAAGGTAATGGCTATGAAATTCAGCAAATTAACCAATATCAAACTGATTTGAATGGCTTGTGCCAATTCCCTTTTGATACTAATTATTCTAATAATATATTTTTCTTCGAAAAAGGAAATGATAAGTATTTCTCGTCCAATTCCAATTCGTATTTTAATCCTCAAAGCACCTACCAAAACAAGGATGTCAATGTAAACTTATTTACCGACCGTTCGCTTTATCGTCCAGGACAAACTGTTTATTTTAAGGCAATTGCCTATTATGCCAATAAAGAAAAACAAGAAACGGTTGCTAAAGAGGAATATGAGGTAACACTTTTTGATGTCAACAATCAAGAAGTTGCCAAAAAGAAATTTATGACCAATGAATTTGGATCGTTTGCAGGTGAATTTATATTGCCCGATGGTGGCTTGAATGGCTGTTATCAAATTCGGGTTGGTAATTCTTCTGAAAATATTTGGGTGGAAGAGTATAAACGCCCCACATTCGAAGTGAAAATTGCCAAACCTAAAATGGAAATCAATTTTGGAGAAAAGGTTACTTTGATAGGAAATGTGAAAGCCTATTCGGGTTATAATGTTGACAATGCGAAGGTAAAATATCGCGTGGTGCGACGCACACATCGTTATTGCTGGTGGTGGAGTGAGCCCGACAAGGAAATTACCAACGGAACAACCGTTTCCAAAGCCGATGGAACGTTTGAAGTCACTTTTATTCCAGAAAAAACGAAGCAGAAAATTGCTAGATTTCTCAATGAACAGTTTTATTCTTACACTGTGAATGCCGATGTGACTGACCCAAAAGGCGAAACGCAGCATGGTGAACAAACACTTTCGGTGGGTGAAAAGTCGTTGTTTATATTGGCAGAAATTACCGAAAAAGTAGATAAAAAACAAGCATTTAATACTGATATCACTACTGAAACATTGAATGGTGAAAAACTCAATTCGATAGTGAAATATAATCTTTATCGTTTGGAACTATCTGATGTTTATGCAGAGAAATTGGATGAAAAAACCGTTTTGAAAGAAGCAGAGAAAGTTTTGTCAGGCAACTTCGATACTAAAAATAAAAATCTAAATCTGGATTTGAATAAAATGGCTTCTGGCAGATACAAAATAGTATTTACAACCCCCGATGCGCATGGAAATGAAGTGAAATTGGAGAAAACTTTCCTACTTTACAGCAGTGACGACAATCGGTTGCCAGTGAAGTGTTATGTATGGTTTTTGACTCCCAAAATTGAATGTGAACTAGGAGAGAAGGCGCAGATTCAGTTTGGGACTTCCACCAAAAATACTTCGGTACTGTATGAAGTAATGCAAGGAAATAACATTTTGGAGAGTCGTTGGATTTCATTTTCCAATGAAATTAAATTGTTAGAAGTTCCTTTTAAAGAAACCTACGGAGCTGGCGTAACTGTCATGTTTAGCTTTATGAAAGACGAGCAATTTTTTACTCAGCAAGTACAAATTACCCGAAAAATAGTAGATAAGAAATTGACTCCAACCCTGAGCGTGTTTCGCGACAAACTTAAACCAGGTGAAAAAGCTGAATGGACTGTAACCATCCCTGAAAGTGCCGCCAATAAGAAGATGGCCGAACTTTTGGTGGGAATGTATGATGCATCGTTGGATCAACTTCGTCCACATAATTGGAGTTTCAATCCTACCTATCATGAACCAGTTTTGTATTCGCCTCAATGGCAGTCATGTGCTTTTAATACGGCATCCGATGCCACCCGATATAATTATTATATCCAAAAAAGCGTACCTGACTTTATCACCGACCAGCTGAATTGGTTTGGACTTGATATTTCGGGTAGAAGTCGTATGATGATTAGGGGATTTAGTACGATGTCTAAATCAATCCAAATAAGTGATGTGGCAATGGCACAAGAAAATTCGGTTTTGGATGAAGCTGTGGTAGTTGGTTATGGTACTCAAAAAAGAATGGATGTTACAGGTTCTGTAGCAAGTATTTCTAATGCAATGGCAGGGAAAAAGGTAGTTGGAACGGGACCAAAAACTGAACTTCAGGAACCTGTCCAAATTCGCACCAATTTCAACGAAACAGCATTCTTTTATCCACAATTACGTACTGATGCACAAGGAAATGTGAAGTTTGCTTTTACCGCTCCCGAAAGTATGACGCGTTGGAACTTGAAGATGCTGGCACACACCAAGGATTTATATTTCGGTCAAAATGAAGCCCAAGTACTGACACAAAAAGACCTGATGGTGCAGTTGAACATGCCCCGTTTTGTGCGTCGTTCGGATAAATTGGTGTTATGTGCCAATGTTGTTAATATGACCGATAAAACCCAAACTGCCAATGTGAAGTTTGAATTGATTGACCCTGCCACCGAAAAGCCGATTAAACTGAAAGATAGCGGAATTCAAACGGTGACTGTACCAACCAATGAAACCAAAACGGTTCAATGGGAATTGACCGAATTTTCTAACTACGAATTGGTGATTTGTAAAGTGGTGGCTCGTGCTGGAAACTTCAGCGATGGCGAACAAAAATACTTGCCGGTATTACCCGACAAAATTAGGGTCACTGAAAGTATGCCATTGACCATTCGTGGCAACCAAATGCGCACATTTAGTTTCGAAAGTTTATTGAAGAGCGGTTCGAAAGTTGATAATAAAAGCCTAACGGTAGAATTTTCTTCCAATCCAACATGGTATGCTGTGCAAGCTTTGCCTACCTTGTCAATACCCGAAAGCGACAATGCGATTGATTATTTCACGGCGTATTACGTGAACAGTTTGGCGACTTTTATTGCCAATTCTAATCCGAAAATTGCAGCCACTTTCGACCGTTGGAAAAAAGCAGGTGGCAGTCGCGATGCCTTACTTTCAAACTTGGAAAAGAACAAAGAATTGAAAAATATGCTGTTGGAAGAAACACCTTGGGTGGTGGCTGCCAAAGACGAAACGGAACAGAAAAAGCAAATTGCTTTGTTGTTCGACCTCAATATGCAGAAAAATCAAGCGCAGCAGTATTTGGATAAGTTGGTGAGTTTGCAAATGCCTTCGGGTGGATTTTCTTGGTTCAAAGGAATGCCCGAAAGCAGATATGTGACACAGGAAATCATGCTAAACTTAGCCAGATTAAGTAAAATGACGGGAACTGTCAACTATCAACTGTCAACTATCAATTCAGCCTTAAGTTATCTGGATTTGGAAATTGCCCATGATTTTGAAGAACTGAAAAAAGGCAACAAAAACTACGATAAAGAAATGTGTGTGGGCAATATTCAATTGTTCTATCTGCATCTTCGGTCGGAATATCCAACCGTTCCCGTGCAGGTTTCGGCTCAGGAGGCGGTGAGATTTTATACCGCTCAGTCCGAAAAGTATTGGACTAAATTTTCACTTTATGGCAAAGCAATGATGGTAATGGTGGCCAATAGAAATGGTAAAATTCAATTGGCAAATAATGTTTTGAAATCATTGAAAGAAAATGCTTTGAAGACTGATGAGTTGGGTATGTATTGGGCAAAAAACACGGCGGGATATTTCTGGAACGAACAACCGATTGCTGTTCAATCAGGAATTATCGAAGCATTTGCCGAAATTTCCAGAAACCAGACTGACATTGATGAAATGAAAATTTGGCTGCTCAAACAAAAGCAAACCCAACGCTGGGATTCACCTTTATCAACCGTGGATGCCATTTATTCGTTGCTGCATTATGGCACTGATTGGTTGGCAAATGATGGTACAGTGAAAATTACAGTTGGCAATACCATTTTGCAACCACAAAGCGTAGAAGCGGGAACGGGTTATTTCAAACAAACAATTCCTACTGCGGATATTAGACCAGAAATGGGAAATGTGACAGTTAATAAATCAGTTGCAGGGATTGGTTGGGGTGCTATGTATTGGCAGTACGCTCAAGATTTAGACAAAATTTCAGTGCAAAGTGAACCGCTGAAAATCACCAAGAAGTTGTTTGTCGAAAAAATGCAACCCACTGGCAAAACGATGATTCCAATTGAACAAACCGAACTAAAAAAAGGAGATAAAGTCATCACCCGATTGGTCATTACCACAGATAGAAATCTCGAATTTGTGGCCTTGAAAGATTTACGTGCTGCTTGCTTTGAGCCTGTCGACCAACAATCGGCTTGCATTTGGAAAGAAGGAGTTTGTTACTACAAAACCACCAAAGATGCTTCCACGCAATTCTTCTTTTCATATCTTCCAAAAGGAACTTATGTGTTTGAATACGAACTTTGGGCCAACTCGGCTGGTGAATATACCAGCGGAATTGCTTCTTTGCAATGTCAGTACGCGCCAGAGTTTGTGAGCCATACTGGAGGTGAAAGAATTAGGATTCGGTAGAGTACACGATGTACGTCTACTTATCAGCAAAAAGCCTCAATACTGAGGCTTTTTGCTGATAAGTAGATTCATTTTTACAATTCATTGTAAATGCTTTGCGTTACCAATCCAGCAATGGTCAATCCAAACATGGCGGGCATGTGCGAGGTGGTTCCGTTCACTTGTGCTTTGAGGCTGCACCATTCGTGATTCACCAATTCCGGGTCGCCGGGGCCATTCAGGGCTTTGGGACACATACATTTTTCGGTGCCGCACGAAGCATTTTCTCCAGCATTTTCGAGCAATTCATCGCTGTAAACACACATGAATTTTTTACTTAACAAGGTTTTACTTTGACGAATTCGCTTACGCAATGCAGCTCCCAAAGGGCAACCATCCACATTCCAAAATTCAGCTACTTTTATGCGGGTTGGATCCATTTTAAGCGCTGCACCCATCGACGAAAACAGTACGGCTTTGGTTTGCGTAGCCATGTGAATCAAATGGATTTTGTTGGAGAAACTATCAATGGCATCCACTATGAAATCATAATCGTCGAGCCCAAAACTATCATGCGTTTCTTTGCTATATATCATTTGCAAAGCATTGATATTTGCCTTTGGATTAATCTCTAGCAAGCGTTCTTTTAGCACTTCTGTTTTTACTTTTCCCACTGTTTTGGTCGTGGCAAGTATCTGTCGGTTAATGTTGGTAACACACACTCGGTCAGAATCTACAATGGTCAAATGCAGTATGCCCGAGCGTATTAAACTCTCCGCACACCAACTTCCTACGCCACCAATTCCAAATATAATAACACGCTTTTCGCGTACTTTGTCCATTTTACTTTTCCCAATCAATAATTCTGTGCGTTGGAAAATACCCTTTTCGATACCCATTTATACAATTAATAATTTACAATTAATAAGTAATAATTCAATTCAAACTTGTTTGTTTTCATGAATCAAACTTTATCTTGAACGGTACAAAGATACGACGATTCTTATTGAAATAAAAGTTTCTTTTTCAATGTAATTTGACCTACAACAATGAAAGACAATATATGTAGATTTTTTTACACATAAAAAGCCCCATAAATTCACATTGGAATTATGGGACTTTATAATTTAGGGTGAATAGAATGTGTTCAAATACATCATTTAAAAGTTTACTTTAAACTCCACACGTCTGTTTTTTGCCTTTCCTTCGGCAGTTTTGTTGTCAGACACCGGCACTGTTTCGCCATAACCTTTTGACATTAACCTTGAAGCACTGATTCCTTTGTCGGTCAAATATTTTTTTACGGCATCAGCACGCTTTTGCGACAATTCAAGATTCTTAGCATTATCTCCTACATTATCTGTATGCCCATTTATTTCCAGATTATAGGATGGATTCTCCTTCATCACTTTTACTACTTGATCCAATATCCCATTCGACGATTTCTTGATTACATCTTTTCCCGATTCAAATTGAATGCCCTGCAACGCTTGAGTAAATATCTTCAAAGTCGCCGCTTTTACTTCTGGGCAACCTTTATTTGCAGCAATTCCCGGCACATCTGGGCATTTGTCCAAATAATCGGGCACGCCGTCATTGTCTCTGTCTGGGCAACCGTCAAACTTGACCAAACCAGCTAAGGTTGGACATTTATCCAAATAATCGGGTACGCCATCATTGTCAGTATCAGGGCAACCATCAAATTTGCTTAACCCAAATACTTTCGGACATTTGTCCAAATAATCAGGCACACCATCTTTGTCGGAATCTATCGGGCAGCCATTGGCATCCACTTTTACATTTGCTGGAGTATTCGGGCAATTGTCTTTGCTATCTGGCACACCATCGTTATCCGTATCGGGGCAACCGTCAAACTTGGCTAAACCTGCTTCATTAGGGCATTTGTCCAAATAATCTGGCACTCCATCGTTGTCACTATCTATTGGACACCCATACATATTTACTTTAACCTTCGCTGGCGTATCAGGGCATTTGTCCAACTTATCAGGTATACCGTCTTTATCTGCATCTTTTGGAGCTCCAAATGAAAATGCAATGCTTAAAATATGCTCAGCAAACACCTCGTTTTTATCGTCCAATTTAAAGTTGTCGTGCATGTCATGGTTGGTAATACCATATACAAATTTGTATTGCAATGCCACATTATCAGAAATATGATATTTTAAACCAGCTCCAATTGGCACCAATAAATCGGTTGGAGATGGATTGGTTCGATAAGTTGTTTCGCCAATTTTTTCATACCCTGCCAAACCAATTCCAGCCGTCAAAAATGGAGATAATTTTGAGGTTTTACTCAGCAAATAGCCATTGTTTAGTTTATAATTAATAAACATGTAGGCATCGTATTTATCGCCAATAAACCGATTTGTTGCATCTTTTTCATAACCATAATGACCATAATTACCTTCTAAACCTGCATCGAACGAATTACTTACAAAAGCCGTAATAGTAAGCCCACCAAACAAATATGCAGGTTTTTTGAAATCGAAAATACCATTGCCATATTCACCGTTGTACTCATTTTTTCCAAGATTCAAACTTAGAGAAATGGGCTTTTCTTTGGTTTGGGCATTTAAAAATTGAAATGAAACCATTAATGCAGCTAATAATAAGTTTTTCGTTTTCATAATGTTGGAAATTTTGAATTGTTTTTACTAGGATGTAAAATCTCGTCTCAGTTGAGAAGCATGATTATACTTCGAGTTATTATAATGCAAAGTAAACCCAATTGCCAACAATAAAGAATAGTATAAATACTATTTATTGACAGTGTAAACCATTAAACAATTTCTAAATATGAATACTTGTCGGTCGTATTGATTAAATGTGAAAACAGTAAATGATTGCACATATCAAATTTCAAAATAATCAGACAATCCGCAAATTAGATTCAACGAAAGTACATGAGCTATGTTGATGTATTCGTTCTGTACATCGAAAAAACTATGATTCTACTAAAGAATATTCTTAAATTATGACACAAAAAAAACCTGCCAAATCATTTGGCAGGTTCAATTCTTCATTTAAGTTTTCATGATGTTTTCGGGAAACTCCTAAACTAAATACCGCAAAAAAAATAACTATTATAGCTGTAATGACAAAAAAATCGCACTTACAGCTTCGGAAATTCTTTTAAATTCATCAGAATTGAGCTTCAACTTGGTGCGTTGAAAATTCATGTCATTTTCTTCATCAATTGGAATAAGATGAATATGAGCGTGTGGCACTTCAAGACCAATCACAGTAAGTCCTATGCGTTTACATTCAATGGTTTTTTCCAATGCTAATGCCACCTTTTTGGCAAAAATCATCAAATCTCCAATCGTTGCATCATCTAAATTAAAAATATAATCCACTTCCTGTTTTGGAACTACTAATGTGTGCCCCTTTGACAAGGGATTTATATCAAGAAATGCAAAGAATTGTTCGTCCTCAGCAATTTTGTAACAAGGAATTTCACCAGCAATGATACGACTAAAGATAGTTGCCATAATTTAAGCGTTTATTTTCATTAAGTCACTTCCAGTATCAATTGGAAACAATATTAAAATCTACAAATTAGTAGTGTAGAAAAACATCAGAGAGAAATTTCCATCACTTCAAACTCCATTATGCCTGAAGGTACTGTAACTGTCGCTTTTTGCCCTACTTTTTTTCCAAGTAAACCTTTTGCAATGGGAGTTGTAACTGATAGTTTTCCTTCTTTAAAGTTAGCTTCACTTTCGGACACTATCATATAAGTCATTATTTGATTGGTCTTGGTATTTTTAATTTTAACACGTGTCAGAATCTGAACTTCTTTGGTGTTAATTTTTGATTGGTCTATCATACGTGCAGATGTAACCATACCTTTCAAATTCGAAATTCTCATTTCCAACAGCCCTTGCGCCTCTTTAGCGGCATCATATTCTGCATTTTCCGACAAATCACCTTTGTCTCGTGCCTCACCAATTTGTTTTGAAATAGAAGGACGTTGTACTCTTTCAAGTTCATTTAATTCATCTACCAATTTTTTGTAGCCTTCGGCGGTCATATAATTTGTTGCCATAACAATTTCTCCTTATTTTAGGTTCCTGTTTTTTGATATATATAACAAAAAAGAATTCCGACAATAATGGCCGGAACTCTCATTCTAAGTCTTTGTTTTTTTTATTTATGTTGCAAATATACTCGCTTTTTTTCAGTTGAAAGCCAATAGATTTGTATTTAAAAGCATTTTATCAATTTAATTATTAGTCATGCTGAAAACAATTCAGATAATTCAAGTTCAAAATTACCTCTCCTTTTTACTTTGTAGAAAAAATGGATTAAGTGGATTTAAATACTGCATTATAAAAAATACATTCTATATTTTGATCAATACTGCAAATTGAATAAATTTATCGTTGATACAAAAAACAATGGGCAACTTCACAGCCACCCATTGCACATTTTAACCTAAACCTTAACTATGAAAAATTTATCTGTTTGTTTACTTTGCAAAAGT
>JBAXAD010000060.1:0-17175 GCA_037142715.1 Paludibacter sp.
GTATCCACCGTGGTCACCGCCTCTGCCACCACCGTCACCTCTTGGTGTGTGGTTACCAGGTCCAAATCTTTCAAAAGGATTTGTTTCGGCAGGGTTGTTTTTTGCTCCCTTAAATTTATTAATCTTATACGTAAAGCTCAATAAGAAGTAGGAGGTAAGCGTATTGTAACTGCTGTATTGTATGTAATTATCGCCAATGGTTTGACGGATATTCAGTTGTTGACGTAAGATGTCATTCAGTTTGAGCGACACAACACCTTTGCCATTAAGCACAGTTTTATCCATAGTGGCATTCCACAGCAACTGATTCTGGTCGAAATTAGTATATCCTTTTCGGGTGGTGTAGTTCAAATCTGTACTAATATTGAATTTGTAGGGCAAATGAAGCACCACGTTTCCTGCAGCCGACCAATCAGTGGTGATTGCTAAATTGGGATTCAAATTGTTCAGAGTGTTTGTGTATCGAACACCACATTTTGTTCCAATCTCAAAAACATCTTGCGTGTAAGTCAATGAAATTTGTTCGCCCGCACTATAACTGCGGGTGCTGCTCAAATCACCCAAAATTAAGTTTGCGGTATTAATTGAGTCTAATCCTTTGGCAGAATATCCGTAGCGTTTGTCAAAACCACCCGAAGTACTGGTACTGAAATGTAATCGTTTTTGGATTAAGGGTATGTTGAACATCACATTCCCATTGATGCTAATCGGTATGGCTGCTGCATTTCCGTTGACGGTTTGATTGTATTGTTTACCTGTGAAATCGTAAATGCTGTTGGAAATAAGGGCGTCTTTGGTAGCTTGTGCACTTAAGAAAGTACTGAACGATGAAAATGTACTGTCGTTGAAAGTGGTGAACATCATTCGCAATCTGTGCGTAAATGCAGGATTTAATGTTGGATTACCAACCGTTTCATTCATCAAATTCGAATTGTTTTTTACAGGTTGCATTTGATTAATGCTTGGTTGGTCTGTTTGACCGCGATAATCGAGTCGTGCAAATTTCTTCTTTCCGAAATTATATTGAAGTCTACCAGTAGGAGCAAAATTGACCACTTCATTGGGTGTATATCGCTCTGTTTGATTGCCATATAATCTATAGCTGTAAGTTTGAGAAGGTTCCCCTTTCATCCCCAACATAATATTGTAATCCTTTGAAACATAGCGATAATTTAATTCCAATGTTTCGCTGTAAAACTTATTCGTGAAGTTGTTGCTATAAACACTGTCCTTTTTCGTGTAATCGTTATTGTTGTTTATGTCCCTGTTGTATTGTAATTTCTCAGCTTCATTGTTTGTGTTTTTTAATGAAATAGAGGTTTCCAAATAATTCTTCAAATTCCAAAGTGGCTCTACAAATGACATACGCAAACTAACGTTGTATTTGTCGGAATGGTTTGTAGTTCGCTGGTCTACAACGGTATCTTTTAGAGTTGTATGTTTGTCAGAGAAGTTAAAACTAATATTGTCGCTTTGTGAAATTCCAGTTTGAAGATTTGACGTGAATGTTCGTCCTTTTTTGGACATGAATTTATGACTATAGATCAAGTTTAATCCCGCATCTATCGAAGTTCCATTTCCAGAATTATTGGTATTACCCCAACTGGTATCTTTTCCATCCGTAAGGTAAGTGTATTTTTTCTCGCTGTCCGAAAAGCTCCGGTTGTACCCAATTGTAGGTTGAAAAACGAGGGTGTTCACACTGTCTAATTTCCATTCCACTTCCAATCGCATATTAGCAGAATAATTTTCGCTGTTTGCAACCGTTGAATCATTGTTGTTATATCTCGAACCTTTGAGGTAACTCTCTCTATTACTATTGGTTACTGTTTCATTGTAAGTGTGATTAAAAGAAGCATCACCACCAATCTTTAAATTTGGATTGATCATGGAATTATTGTTTACGCCCAAATTTTGTGTACTTGTAATACCACTGTTATTTCCATAACCACCTCTACCTCTGGTGCTACGGCTTGTATTCACATTGTTTCCCCCACCAGTAATGGTTGTTTGAGTTTCTCCGTCTATCATGTTCAAAAACATATTGCCATCGTAACGAAACTTTTCATTTGTATCCATTCCAGCACCACCAGTCACATTTCCAAAAGTGCCTTTTTTGCGGTTGGGTTTAAATGTTAAGTTGATAATGCGTTCAGTGTCATTGTCTTCAAACCCAGTTAATATAGCCATGTCTGATTTTTGTTCCAATACTTGCACCTTGTCAATCAATTCTGCAGGAATGTTTTTAGTAGCCATTTCCACATCGTCGCCAAAGAATTTCTTACCGTTTACTCGTATTTTTTTTACTTCTTCGCCGTTTACTGTTATTTTTCCTTCGCTACTTACTTCCACTCCCGGCAACCGCTTCAACAAATCTTCCACCACCGCATTTTGGGTTGTTTTGAAAGCCGTAGCATTATATTCCATGGTATCGCCTTTCACCACCATTTGCGCAGCAGTTCCAGTAACTTTTACTTCACCCAGCAGCTGTGCATTTTCTTTTAATTGAATGTTCTTTAAAATGATATCTTTATTTGCAACAATTATTTTTTGTAGATAATCAAGATATCCAATTGAAGTTACAGACAGAATGTAATTTCCGGTATTTATTTTATTTAGTACAAAATTCCCATTTATATCAGCTCTGCAACCTTGTACCAAAGAAGAATCGGCGGGATTTAGCAAACGTATGGTTGCCATTTCAATTGGTTGACCGTTTTTAGAGTCAAAAACATTCGATTGAATGCTGTGCTGCGCAAAAGTTGAGAAACTAATTAAAAGTGAAAAGGCAATGGACAAGCTAAATTGTTTCATGTGGTTGTTGTAATTATTTGAATTTTAATGTGTTTCAGTGATATTCTTATCTGAAAAAATATAATATATAGTTTTTAGTTTTTTTAGACCTACAAAAGTACAAAAGGTTTAATGAAGATGAATAAAATAATGAAAACTATGGTGAATATGGCAAATATTAGGGTCAATAATGAATTAAATGAAACAAAAAACTCCCTGGTGGTTAGTATCAGGGAGTGAAAATTAGAGTTGAATTTCAACTGTTTAGATTCAGAAAAGTCTTGGTTAAAATACGAAAGGGATAAACATCTTGCTTCGTTTCATATAGTCAATATATTCATCTCCAAAATACTTGCTACATTCCTTTTCGTCGAATAACGAAGTAAAGTACAAGAAAACAGTTGATATCAAAGCAAATACAAATAGAATTACAGTTGGATTTTTCAAATAAATGCCCCAAGTAACAAAAATCAAAGAGGCATAAAGTGGATGTCTTGTGTATTTAAAAACTCCTGTATCAATTAATTGTGTTGTTTTCTCAAACTGAAACAAGGTTTTCTCATCTCTTGTACTTCGGGGTTTTCCTTTTCTTATCATTAATATCAATCCCATAATGGCCAGGTAACCAGCGTAACACAGCAAAATCCATGAAAGAATTTGTGCCATACTAAATGGATTCACAAACCAGTATTTGTAGTTGGCAGCCAACAACCAAGCCATGCATTCCCAACTGAAAAACCGATAGAATCCATGATTTTTGGTGCTAAACAATGAGCGCCATGAAGCTGCAGTTATCAACAAACTCAGGACTCCAAAAATAATTACTTTTCCCATGTTATATGTGTTTTCTTATGTAGTGATGCTACAGCTATTGAAAATTAACGCAATCCAGTCATTCCCATTTGTACGAAATACTCTACCCATTTAAAATCTGGACGTTGAATTTTCTTTAGTTCTAGTAGTGATTCCTCTTCCTCAACATCATTTTCGAGAACATTGTACATGTGAATAAGATTGGATGATTTGATATTCATTCCACAGTGAACAAACACCTTTTTATCTCCCAGCCCATTCAAAATTCCTTTGAAGGTGAGGTAATGAAAAGCATGTAGGTTGGAGTCGTCAATAGGGAAATGTATGTATTGCATATCTGCATATTCCACCATTAATGGCTCTTTGGCAATAGCATTTGCTGTGGTGAACAATGATATATTTAATATGGCTTCAAAACCCGCATTTTTTAGGGTTTCAATGTTTTTTTCTGTTGGTTGACCTCCCGAAGCCAATGTAGACGAGTATTGATGAAAATTTAGAATGGTATCTTCCATATATTGTAGTATTTTTTTTTGGGGTTGAATAAGAAATGTATTGTCAAAATAACGCCTGTCAATAGTAATTGTTTTATGTCTGGGATATTAAGCATCAAGAAGTGTGTTAGAATTGTCGGTTAAATTTTATAAAACAAGGATGTAAATCTAAATTGACTGCAATAATGTCTTCTTTTACAAATAATTAGGTGTTCAATAAGACAAAATTGCAGGAAAGTACTTTTGGTTAGGAATTTGTTATAATAGTAAAGTTGAAAATTAATACTTGACAATTCATTAACAAGAAATAAATATCAAAACCATATACTTATGAACTTTAATAATTTTACCATTAAATCGCAAGAAGCCATTCAGCAGGCCATTGATTTGGTACAATCGAATGGACAACAGGGTGTGGAAACACCCCATTTGTTCAAAGCTTTGTTGCTGAAAGGGGAAGACTTAACACATTTTTTGTTTGGAAAACTGGGGGTAAACATCTCGGTTTTACAATCCGTAACTGATAGTTTGATTGCAAATTATCCTCGTGTTTCGGGTGGTGAACCTTATTTGGCACGTGAAACCAATGCTGTATTGCAAAAAGCCACCGAACTATCTTCCAAAGCTGGCGATCAATTTGTATCATTGGAATACATGATATTGGCATTGGTAGTCGAAAAAAACAGCATGTCGAAGGTGCTCAAAGATGCAGGTATTTCCGAAAATGAATTGCAATTGGCTATTTTAGAGTTGCGTAAAGGAGCAAAAGCCGATTCTGCCTCTGCCGAGGAGAGCTACAATGCTTTGAATAAATACGCTATCAATTTGAACGAACAGGCGTGGGCTGGAAAACTCGATCCCGTAATTGGGCGTGATGAAGAAATACGCCGCGTTTTGCAGATATTGAGTCGGCGTACCAAAAACAATCCCATTTTGATTGGCGAGCCCGGCACTGGAAAAACAGCCATTGCCGAAGGTTTGGCGCATAGAATTGTGCGAGGAGATGTGCCCGAAAACTTGAAATCGAAACAGATATTTTCGTTGGATATGGGCGCGTTGATAGCTGGTGCAAAATACAAAGGCGAATTTGAGGAGCGGCTTAAATCGGTGGTGAATGAAGTTATCAAGGCCGAAGGTGAAGTAATTTTGTTTATCGACGAAATTCACACGCTGGTGGGTGCTGGAAAAAGTGAGGGCGCAATGGATGCTGCCAACATTCTAAAACCTGCATTGGCACGAGGCGAACTGCGTGCAATAGGAGCAACCACTTTGGACGAATACCAAAAATATTTTGAGAAGGACAAGGCATTGGAACGGCGATTCCAGATTGTGCAGGTGGAAGAACCCGATATTCCGAGTACCATTTCCATTTTGCGTGGATTGAAAGAACGCTACGAAAACCACCACAAAGTGCGGATCAAAGACGATGCCATTATAGCCGCCGTGGAACTTTCGAGCCGATACATTACCAACCGCTTTTTGCCTGACAAGGCCATTGACCTGATGGATGAAGCTGCTGCCAAATTACGATTGGAAGTGGATTCCGTACCCGAAGAATTGGACATAATAGACCGTAATATCAAGCAACTAGAAATTGAACGTGAAGCCATAAAACGTGAAAATGATACACGGAAATTGGAACAGTTGAATGAAGAAATTGCCAATTTGAAAGAAGACAGCAAAGAAATGCGGGCGAAATGGTCATCGGAAAAACAACTGATTGACAGCATTCAACAAACTAAAATAGAGATAGAAGATTTGAAATTTCAAGCCGACAAAGCAGAACGCGAAGGCGATTATGGACTTGTGGCTGAGATACGTTACGGTAAAATTAAAGTTGCCGAACAGCAAATTTCTGATTTTCAAACCAAACTTGCCAACATGCAAGGAATTCATGCCTTGATAAAAGAAGAGGTGGACAGTGAGGATATTGCAGATATTGTAAGTCGCTGGACTGGAATTCCAGTAAACAAAATGCTGCAAAGCGAAAAGGATAAATTGCTGAATTTGGAGGATGAATTGCATCTGCGTGTGGTGGGGCAAGATGAAGCCATTCAAGCAGTTTCGAATGCGGTGAGGCGGAGTAGGGCGGGATTGCAGGATCCAAAACGCCCGATAGGTTCCTTTATCTTTTTGGGAACAACTGGCGTTGGTAAAACTGAATTGGCCAAGGCTTTGGCAGAATTTCTGTTTGACGACGAAAATATGATGACGCGAATTGATATGAGCGAATACCAGGAGAAATTTTCGGTAACGCGTTTAATCGGCTCACCTCCTGGATATGTGGGCTATGATGAAGGCGGCCAACTGACAGAGGCCATTCGCCGGAAACCATATTCGGTAGTACTTTTTGACGAAATTGAAAAAGCGCATCCAGATGTTTTCAATGTGTTGCTACAAGTGCTTGACGATGGCCGATTGACTGACAATAAAGGTAGACTGGTGAATTTCAAAAATACCATTATCATCATGACTTCCAATATCGGTTCTACATTGATTCGGGATAATTTTGAGAATCTGACGGCTAAAAATCAAGATGAGATAGTTGAGAAAACCAAAAAGCAGGTTTTTGAATTGCTGAAACAAACCATTCGACCAGAGTTCTTGAACAGAATTGATGAATTGGTAATGTTTGCACCGCTCAATCTTGTACAAATTGAAGAAATTGTGCGTATGCAAATTATGGGGGTTCAACATAATTTGGAACAAAATGGTATTCGCTTAGAAATGAAGGAAAAAGCGCTGCGTTTTATAGCCGATTTAAGTTACGATCCACAATTTGGAGCTCGTCCAGTGAAACGAACCATTCAAAAATACTTGCTCAATGATTTGTCCAAGCAACTGATTGCTGGCAATGTGCATAACGAAGAAACAATTGTGGTGGATGCCAATGAGAATGGTTTGATATTTAATCAGTGATTACCATCCCTGTAGAGACGCGGCATGCCACGTCTCTACATGAAATACAATGTAATTTTTTTTTGAGTATTTACACCAGTTGTTTTCAGGGTTTACACTACTTAACAACATGAAAATTTGCATTAGTTTTGGCGCGTAAATACTGATTCAATTTACTAAAACTAAAAAATGAAAATTATGAAAGCACTTTCAATTACAATTATCGGTTTAATAGTGGTGGCATTATTGTTTGTGGCCTACTATGGAGGATTCAAGACAATTACATTTAAAACGTCATTAGAGGGTGGTGAAATTCTTGTTTATGAAGACCTTACGGGCGATTATAGCAAAAGTGGCGAGGCAATGGACAGGGTTTTTAACTCCTTGTTGAGCAAAGAAAAAATCAAAAGTACCAAGGGATTTGGTATCTATTATGATGATCCAAAAAAAGTGGAAAAAAGCAAGTTGAAATCTGAAGTGGGGTGTATTGTCGATGGAATTGATAGCCTAAAAATCGCTGATTTGAAGAAGAGATATAAAGTGAAAATATGTCCTAGAACAAACTATTTAACGACTAACTTCCCGCACAAGAACATGTTATCTATCATGTTTGGCATCATGAAAGTGTATCCTGCAATGAGCAAATATATTGAGCAAAATGGACTTAGCGAAAAAGGACCAATTATGGAAATATACGACACCCCCAATAAAACTATTGAATACAGAAAAGAAATAGTTCAAAAATTGCAGTAGAATAATTCATTTGAATTATTCACGTAATAAATGACGAGGCGAATTTGTAATTACAAATTCGCCTCGTCATTTATTACGTGAATCAATCTATTAAGCATCACCACCACCAAATCCCATGGGTACTGGAGGCACAAAAGTATTATCGGCTATTTTTATTTTGCCGTTTTGTTGTTCGTATTTGGTGATATTTTCCTGCATCGCAAAAAGCAAGCGTTTTGCATGTTCGGGAGTTAGTATGATGCGCGATTTTACGTGTGCTTTGGGCGTGCCAGGCATGATACGTACAAAATCGACCACAAATTCGGAAGTGGAATGTGAAATAATTGCCAAATTAGAATAAATACCTTCAGCAATTTCTTCAGAAAGTTCAATGTTTAATTGGTTGTCTTGGGGTTCCATGATGTTGTAAAGTTTTGATTATTTTCAAAATGAAAATTCTTTGATTTGATTGACAAATATACTGCTTTTATTTGAAAATTCACTCAATTTAGTAAAGTGTTTATTTCAAATCAAATAATATATGTTTTAAGCCTAATAATTTTTTAAATCTTTAAAATACAACTGTTTAACTGCCTAAACTTTACATGGAGGTCAAGAACTCTGTCAGAATTACACTTCCGATTACTTCCAATTGAAAGAATAATATTTTCTTCATTATTCTGTTACAGCCACTTCCTCAATGTAGGTTTTGCTCAATATCCTGTCTGCAATTTTACAGAATCCCCACGGATAATAAATGCCCAATGTAATGATAGTTAACAGAAGCTGTCCCCAAATGAATAAAAAATCTTCTTGGTTTTCAATGTCATAGCCAAATTTCTTGGTATGTGTATCGGAATAAGCAACCGTTCTTTCTGCAAAATATTTATACAATTTGACCAATGCAAGTGGGTAATAAATTCCAATGGTGATTACAGTTAGAAAAACTTGCAATAAAATTGTTTTACACGAGCTCCAAAAATCTGTATCCCATTGAATAAGATATTCCTTGTATTTTATATTTACCGTCCATTTGTAACGGAGATATATGAAAGGAATTGCAATAAATAGTGTTGTTATTTGTGTAACTGTATTTTTAAGTAAAGCATGTTCTGAGCCACGTCCCAAGAATATACCTATTACTATTGAGGCAATTATCAACGGCAGAATATAATATAACAAAGCAATCTTTAATAACTGTCCACCTTTGCCCAAAAATTGGAAGCGTTCTGATTTATAGGATGTTTTCTCGGCAAAAAAATCATAGATGTTTTCGGTGAACCAAGGAATATAAATACCTATTGTAATAATACTAAGTACAATTCCTTTTAAAAACATTCCAAGAAACTGTCCAAATTTACCATCAAAAAGTAAACTCTCCTCTTTGAATTCAGTGTTTTCAATTGACATTTTGGTAATAAAAAAATAAATTGCAAATCCAATAATTACAATCACAAGCATTGTACCAAGCATGAGTTTAACGGCATCAGCAATTGAACCTGGTGCTGCATTTAATTTATGCGCAGTCGTGGTTACCATGTTGTAAATTACATAGGCATAAGGTATTACAACCAATGCCATAAATGCTAACCAAATAGGCAAAAGTTGTTTGCCTGTCAAATTGAACTTGAAATAGTTTTTCATTGTTTTAATGAATTAAATTACTATTAGAGAATTAAGGAAACAATTCGAAAAAGGAGAGTGATTGAGAATATATGCTTGTTTTAGCACATTTGTTAATCGGGTATAAAGATATAACAATTATTTAATACAATAATTATATCTGTAATAATTTCAAAAATGGGTGAAGTGTTTTTGAACTTATTTCTTGCAAAGATGGAATAAAAATTGAATTAAATAGAAAAAGGAGCAACTTACTTGAAGTTACTCCTTTTAATATCATTTACGATACACCTTACTATCTTTCGGGTTATCCTAAAAAGCTTTTTAATAATTTACTTTTGGCGTTTGGTCTGAGTTTGCGAATGGCTTTTTCCTTGATTTGACGTACGCGTTCACGTGTCAAGCCAAATTCATCTCCAATTTCTTCCAGCGTCATTTCAGGAACACCAAGACCAAAGAATTTCTTAACGATATCGCGTTCTCTGTCCGACAAAGTGAAAATCAATACGCGTTCAATTTCTTTTGAAAGCGATTCGTTAATCAATGCACGGTCAGCGTTCGGAGAATCATCATTGATCATTACGTCCAACAAACTGTTGTCTTCTCCTTCAACAAAAGGCGCATCCACCGAAATATGGCGACCTGAAACCTTCATTGTATCGGCAATTTTGTCAACTGGAATGTCCAGCACTTCAGCCAACTCTTCTGGTGAAGGGCGACGTTCGTTTTCTTGCTCGAATTTAGAGAATGCTTTGTTTATTTTGTTCAATGATCCAACCTGATTCAAAGGTAAGCGCACGATACGTGATTGTTCGGCCAAAGCCTGCAAAATAGATTGACGAATCCACCAAACAGCGTAAGAAATAAACTTAAATCCACGTGTTTCGTCAAATTTCTCTGCTGCTTTTATCAGTCCAAGGTTGCCTTCATTGATTAAGTCGGGTAGACTGAGGCCTTGATTTTGGTACTGTTTAGCTACCGAAACAACGAAACGTAGGTTTGCGCGTGTAAGTTTTTCCAACGCCACTCTATCACCACTCCGTATCCTTTGAGCCAATTCGACTTCTTCTTCTACGGTGATAAGGTCTTCGCGTCCAATCTCTTGCAAGTATTTGTCAAGAGATGCACTTTCACGATTCGTGATTGATTTGGTAATTTTTAATTGTCTCATTTAATGAATCAAAATTAGCTTGCAAAAGTAGTTGTTTTTTTCGACATGGCAAAACGAAAAATACATAAAGAATTGCTGTGTTTCTATATATCCTAACAATATAATAAAGAGTATGTTTACAAAAAAATCATAGTTTATTGAAATAATACAATAAATGGTATTATTGATAATCTATTTTTTTACATTTTGAAACTGTATAATTTCTACATATGCTTTCTTCACTAAACGAAAGTTTTATGTTATGATGTAATTATATTTATATTTTGTAATCTAAAACCCTTATTTGGTATTATTCTGACAATTAAACGCTGAATAATTGAAAATGTTTTCTATTGTTTATAATAAATGAGGACAAACCCTTATTAAGTTGGGTTTGTCCTCGAGAATAATAATTGTTTAATTATCTATGTTGCTTATTCAGCGAGATTTACAGCATAATAAGTTACTTTTCCATTAGGGTACACACCTGCAATAAAAAGAACTTTTTCCTGTAATCCGTTATTCATGGCATCATCCACTGCCTTTTGCACATCATCGGGTGTTTTGATTATTTGGTTATTGATTTTTAGAATGATAAATCCAGGTTTAATACCAATTTCGGCCAATTTACCTTTGGTAAGTGTTTTAATTTCAACACCATATTCCAATTGAAGTTTTTCTCGTTCTTTATCTTTCAACGCTTCAAAAGTTGCACCCAATGCGGCTGTTGTATTTGATTGCGAAGAAACAACTCCAGTATTTCCTTGTCTGTTTCTAAGTTCTACTTTTAGTTTTAACTCTTCATTATTTCTAACAACAACGATGCTGATATTATCGCCAGGTCTGTAACGACCAATTTGTTCTTGCAATTCGGCCACTGATTTTACTGCCACTCCATTCACATTATTGATAATATCTCCTTCTTTTACGCCCGCTTTTTTGGCTGCGCTTTCTTCGCCAACTTTACCTACATAAGCACCACTCATTGTTTTTAGCTTTTTTTCCTTTGCCAATTGGTCGTTAATATCACCAATTTCAACACCCAAAACGGCACGTTGTACAACACCATATTGACGAATGTCCGAAACCACTTTGCTAACAATACTCACCGGTACCGCGAACGAATATCCTGCATAAGAGCCTGTTTGTGAAGCAATGGCTGTATTTATTCCAACTAGCTCGCCATGGGTGTTTACCAATGCACCACCACTGTTGCCAGGATTCACGGCCGCATCGGTTTGAATGAATGATTCAATTTTCATTTGTGAGTTGATAATATTGATATTGCGGGCTTTGGCACTCACAATACCGGCCGTAACGGTTGACGTAAGGTTAAAAGGATTTCCCACTGCCAATACCCATTCACCCACTTTTAGAGAATCGGAATTACCAAATAGGATGACGGGGAGTTTTTCGGCTTCGATTTTTATTAATGCAATGTCGGTACTTGGATCGGCACCAATTAATTTGGCTTTAAATGTACGTTTGTCATTTAATGTCACTTCAATTTCGGCAGATTTGTCAACCACATGATTATTGGTAACAATATAACCGTCGTTGGTGATAATTACACCTGAACCTGCAGCTTCTTGCATGGGCGTTTCTTTTGGTTGATTTGGATTTTGTGGACGACCAAAGAAATACTCAAAAAATGGATCGTTTGGCATCATTCCAAATTGCTGTTGTTGTGCCATTGGAGTTTTGGTTTTTACGTGAACCACCGCATGTACAGATAGTTCGGCAGCCACGGTAAAATCGGTTTCCATGGCACGGGAGGCATTTGAAAACCGGGCATAAGCAGCGGGAGTATTCATTCCAAGTGCTGCGTTTTTTTCCTCTTGTCGTTTTTCGATTTGGTTAGTAGTTAAATTTGTTGCCACGCTAATTGCTACTACCAAAACAAAAAAGCCGAGCGTCTGCATTCTTTTTGATAAACTCATTGTTTTCATTGTTTTAAAATTTATAATTGGTTTGATAAAATAATTACAATTAAAAAATTGATGATTTACGCTGCGAAAATAAACAAAACTCATGCCCTAAAGTCAATGTTAGTAGCAGTTTTAAAAAGTTTTAAGAATGGGTTTTTTGTGCTTAACGAGCATTAACGAGATAATAATTAGCTGTTAATAACTTTGAAAAAAATGTACAAAAAAAGCCACCTTTTTGACAGGTGGCTTTCATTTTTCGGGGGTAAATATGTCAGCCGAAAACAAATCGACCTGTCAGTATTACTTATTTTTTAAATCCATAAACGGCCAAATCACCCAATTCTTCTTCGATACGAAGCAATTGATTGTATTTTGCCATACGGTCAGAACGGCTCAATGAACCAGTTTTGATTTGACCAGAGTTGGTAGCCACTGCAATATCGGCAATGGTAGCATCTTCGGTTTCGCCCGAACGGTGCGAAGTAACTGAAGTATAACCAGCACGGTGCGCCATTTCGATAGCATCCAAGGTTTCCGACAAAGTTCCAATTTGGTTTACTTTAATCAAAATAGAGTTGGCACAGCCCATGTCAATTCCTTTTTTCAGGTATTCAACATTTGTTACAAATAAGTCGTCACCAACTAATTGTACTTTGTCGCCCAATTTTTCAGTCAATAATTTCCAACCATCCCAGTCGCTTTCGTTCATACCGTCTTCGATAGAATCGATTGGGTAATTGGCAACCAAACCAGCCAAGAATTCAACTTGTTGAGCTGAGTTACGTTTTGCGCCGTTTGGTCCTTCAAATTTAGAATAATCGTAAATGCCGTCTTTAAAGAATTCAGAAGCAGCACAATCCAATCCGATGGTTACATCTTTTCCGGCTTTGTAACCCGCTTTTTCGATGGCAATAATGATAGATTCTAACGCGTCTTCAGTTCCGTTTAATGCAGGTGCAAAACCACCTTCGTCGCCTACTGCAGTACTCAAATTACGGTCGTGCAATACTTTTTTCAATGAATGGAAAACCTCGGCACCCATGCGCAAACCTTCTTTGAAAGAAGTAGCACCAACTGGACGAATCATAAATTCCTGGAATGCGATAGGAGCATCGGAGTGAGAACCACCGTTGATAATGTTCATCATTGGCACAGGCAATACGAAAGCATTTACGCCACCAATATAACGGTACAAAGGCATGTCCAAATAACTAGCTGCTGCTCTGGCCACTGCCAATGAAACACCTAGAATGGCGTTTGCACCAAGTTTTGATTTTGTTTTTGTACCATCTAACTGAATCATAAGTTTATCGATAGCACGTTGTTGCAATGTGCTGATACCAATTAATGCAGGCGCAATAACGTTATTCACATTGTCGACAGCTTTTTGAACGCCTTTGCCCAAATAGCGACCTTTGTCACCATCACGCAATTCGATGGCTTCGTTTTCGCCTGTTGAAGCTCCAGATGGAACTGCAGCACGTCCTAAAACACCTGATTCTAAATACACATCTACTTCTACAGTAGGGTTTCCACGCGAATCAAGAATTTCGCGGGCAACAATTTTTTCAATTTTACTCATGTTTACTTCTATTTTATATTTAATAGTTTAATCTTGGTTTTCTATGGGTATTAACACGCTAACAGATAAATTGTTCGGTCATTCCTGTTTTTTTGAGAAACAAAACCAAGAAAAAAAGGTTACTTTTGTTTTTTATTCGCTGTCACATTTATAAAACTAATTGTATGAGAAAAATATTATATCTAGGTCTAAGCTGTCTTTTATTTGCATCTTGTGCTGAACTACTGCAAGTTGCAAATCAATATGGTACATCTACTGCTTTGCCAGTAACAAATGCCGAAAATATTTCAGGCTTAAAAAGCTCGCTAAATATTGGGATTGAACAAGCTGTGAGCAATCTTGGTACAGAAAATGGATTTTTCAAAGATGCTGCTTTAAAATTGCTACTTCCACCCGAAGCGAAGCCGATTATCGACAATATCAAATTGATTCCAGGAGGTACCGAATTGGTAAATAAAGCTGTGCTATCGCTCAATCGGTCAGCCGAAGATGCTGTGAAAGAGGCAACTCCGATATTCAAAACTGCCATTGCCAATATGAGTTTTACTGATGCTGTGGGAGTATTATTTGGAAAAAACAATGCAGCCACTGAGTATTTGCGTCAAAACACCTATTCGCAATTGAAAGCCGCTTTTGCACCCAAAGTAAAAGCGTCATTGGGCAAACCTTTGGTAGCCAATGTCTCGACAAATGATACTTGGAATACGCTTAGTTCCGGCTATAATTCGGTAGCCAAAACGCCTGTGGGAATGATTGCAGGATTAAAAACGGTGAATGTGAGTTTGGAGAATTACGTGACCGAGAAAGCATTGGATGCACTTTTCGTAAAAGTGGCAGCTGAGGAAAAAGCCATTCGTGTTGACCCAGTGGCACGTGTAAGTGCCTTGCTGAAAAGAGTTTTGGACAATTGGATAAGAAATAGAAAGATTTTGAGAATTGATTTGCAAATATATAGGTGACAATATTGTTACTTGTTTTTTCGATTCAAATAAATAATTATTTAGATGTTCTGTGTTGCATATTATTTCAAAACCATCTTAGTTCTAAAAAAGATTTCCTATAAAACTGTAAAACGATAAATAATTCCATCTTTTGCTTTAACTTTGCATTTAAAATCGGAAAATTATGTGGGAAAAAATCATGGGTCAGCTTTCTATAGCATGGGAGTTTATTAAGGTTTGGTGGGAGAAATTTATTATTTGGCGCAAAGCCCGACTGTTTCGTTTTCGCGGATTGGTTTGGTATAAAAAGATAGCCAATGTTTTCATTACTTCCATTGTTTTGTTTTTGATTTTTTTATTCTTGGTGGACATCAACTTTTTGTGGTTGTTTGGTAAATCACCTGGTATAAAAAGCATTAGCAATCCCAGCCAAAGTGAAGCTTCCATTATTTACACTTCCGATGGTAAAGTTTTGGGTAAGTATTTCCACGAAAACCGCACACCGGTAACTTACGATGAAATATCACCAAAGCTAATTAAAACGTTAATATGTACTGAAGACGAACGTTTTTACCAGCACTTCGGCATTGATTTTCAGGGAGTTTTTGCGGCCATTAAAGACATGACCAAAGGTAGAAGTCGTGGTGCAAGTACCATCACCCAGCAACTGGTGAAAAACATGTACAAAACACGTAACATGTATTCTACTGGATTGTTTGGTTATATTCCTGGTTTGAAAATAGTGATTATGAAAACCAAGGAATGGACTACGGCGGTGAAAATTGAAATATTCTACACAAAGAAGGAAATCTTGACCATGTATTTCAATACTGTGGATTTTGGAAGTAATTCTTTTGGAATACATACTGCTGCCAAAACTTTTTTCAAAACTACTCCTGCCAAGTTAAACTACGAACAATCAGCCACTTTGGTTGGATTGCTCAAGGCCACTACTTCCTATAGTCCTACAGCGCATCCTAAACGGTCGAAGGAACGCAGAAATGTAGTGCTTGAAAACCTGTTTACACATAAAATTATTACCCGACATGAATGTGATTCGCTAAAGAAAATTCCAATTGAGCTGAATTACAGCGTAGAACAATCGTATGATGGCGATGCACTACATTTTCGGGCATATTTGGATAAATACCTGAAAGATTGGCAAGAGGAAACAGGCTTTGATATTTATTCCGATGGATTAAAGATATTTGTAACCATCGATTCGCGTATGCAAAAGTATGCAGAAGAGTCATTAAACAAACAAATGAGATCGGTACAACGTCGATTTTTTGAACACTGGCGTGGACAAAATCCTTGGCAAGACGAACAGCATAAAGATATAGTTAATTTTATAGAGGATAAAGCAAAAAAGACAAAGGGATATGCTGCTTTAAAATTAAAGTTTGATAACAATGCTGATTCTATCAACAAGTATTTGAATAAGCCACACAGAACCAAAGTGTTTGATTATCAGCATGGTGAAAAAGATACTACCTTGAGTATTATGGATTCCATACGCTACATGAATCACTTTCTACACAGTAGCTTTGTGGCCATGGAGCCAGAAACAGGACAGGTAAAAGCTTGGGTAGGCGATATAGATTTCAAATTTTGGCAATATGACAAAGTTGCACAGGCAAAACGTCAGCCTGGTTCTACATTTAAACTCTTTGTGTACACAGCTGCCATTATGAATGGTAAATCGCCTTGCGATATGCTGACCGACAAACCTGTAACGTGGAATTACGATGAAAAAGGGTCACCTAAATCGTGGAGTCCGCACAATGCAAACGGCAATTTTTCAGGTCGCACCATCAGCTTAAAACATGCATTTGGTCGTTCTATCAATTCTGTAGCCGTTCAGTTGGCACAAGAGGTAGGGATTAAAGAAATTGTGAAATACGCTCATTTGCTGGGTATTAGAACCCCACTTGAAGAGCAACCGTCACTTTGTTTGGGTTCTTCGGATGTTTCGCTGTTGGAATTGGTGAATTCTTATGGCACTGTTGTTAATGAAGGTGTATACCACGATCCAATTCTTGTTACACGCATTGAAGACAAAGATGGTAACGTAGTATATCAGCCAAAAACTGATCAGATTCGTGTTATTCCTTACGAAGATGCGTGGTTGGTTACAGAATTGCTGAAAGGTGGTATGACAGAGCCAGGAGCAACAACTCAAGCCTTGTGGGAATGGGATTTATTCCGCTGGAATACTGAC